>CAZNTU010000156.1:0-13121 GCA_964575975.1 uncultured Desulfobacteraceae bacterium | reverse complement strand
CGCAAGGTCGAAATATTTCAATTGGTTGCGGCTTATGTTTACGATGTCAAGTTAAAAAGTGCATCATGTTTATTTCATGATGCCGACGCGTGTCAACCCCCTTTTAGCGGGCGGGCGATGGACTCGGGAAACAATGCGGGGGATTGGGATTGAATTCGGCCAGGCCCGGTAGCGCCGCCTTCCACGGCGCCGCTACCGGTCTGTTCGGCTTTGGTTCCTGATCGAAGACCGCTCGTCCGCACAGACGAAAATTTTCGGAGGATTAAATCGGTCGGCCGCACAAGCGCGTTTTGGATGGCCTTGAAACTCGAAAGCAAAACGAGAGGATCGTCAAAACATTTTAAATGGTTGTCACGGCCGCAACGGCATGGCTCGAGCCGCTTTCACCAGTTTTTCGTTCGGTTCCGGCGGACTTTCCAGCAGTTCGAGCACGCGCAAGGTGTCGCGCTCGCTGAGATAGACGTGCTCGACTTGGTTGATCGCCGATAGTGCCGCCTCTGCCGCAGTCCGAATCGCATAGTCGGTCGGGCTGGTCTTTTGATTTTCCGTCATAATGAAAAATACCCCTCGAGTTCCTCCATGGAAATCTCTTCCTGCTTCCGGGTTTCAAGGTTCTTGATTTGAACCGTGTTCTTCTCGAACTCGAACGCGCCGCGAATGATCGCGTATTTCACTCCCCGGCTGATGGCGAAGTTGAACTGGCCCTTGAAGCTCGCGTCCTCGACCATGGAGACTTCCGCGTTGATTCCCATTCGTCGCAGCTTGGAGGCGATTTTCAGGTAGTCCGCGTCGCGGTCTTTCTCCAAGCGAAGCACCATGGCCTCGGTCACGGTCTGCCTGCTCTTGTCCAGGACTCCCAAATGGGAGAGGGCGGCGAAGAGGCGGTCCACGCCGATCGAAGTGCCTGTGGCCGGAAGGCTTTTTCCCGTGAACCTTTTGACAAGGTCGTTGTACCGACCTCCGGAAAACACGCTGCCGAATTCGGGGGCGTCGGAGAGAATCGTCTCGAAAACCGGGCCGGTATAGTAATCCAGCCCCCTGGCGATCGAAAAATCGATTCGTACGTATTCCTCGGGAACGTCCATGCTCTCAAGGAAGGTCAGGATTTGGTCCAGTTCGTCCAAGCCTTCCCGCGCGATCTCGATTCCTTCGAAAACCTCCCGACATCGGGCGATTTTTTCCCGGTTTTCTCCCTTCAATCCGAGGAAATCCTTGATCCTCCCCGCAGCCTCCGGAGAAATGCGGGGGGCCGGTACGTATGGGGTTTCCGGTTCCTTTTGAAGCTCCGCCAGCACCTTGTCCAACCCGATCTTATCCAGCTTGTCCAAGATTCGCATCATCTCTTTGACGATATCGTCGGCCTTGACTCCGTCGCGGTCCCGGATTCCCGCAAGCACGGCCAAGCCGTTCAAAACCTTCCGGTCGTTGATCCTGATCTGGAAGTTCTCGACCCCGAGCGCCTTCATGGTTTCGTACATGACCGCCACGATTTCGGCGTCGGCCGTCATGGAGGCGGTTCCGGCGATGTCGATGTCGAACTGGTAGAATTGGCGGTAGCGTCCGCTCTGGGGAGTGTCCGCCCGAAAAACCGGCCCGACGGCCATTCTTCTCCAAGGAAGTCGAATCCCGGTTCGTCTCCTCGGGTCGTACGGGTTCGCCGCCAACAGCCTCGCGAACGGAACCGTATGATCGAACGGCATGGCCAACGGTTCGTCGTCCTGGGTGCCCTTGATATGAAAAATATTCTTCCCTGTGTCGCTGGTCTCTCCCGCCAACGTCTTCAAAAACTCGATGCGCGGGGTCTCGATGGGATCGAAACCGAACGAGCGGAAAACCCGCTCGATCTTTTTCAGCATGCCCTCTCGCGCCAGATAGTCGGCCGGGAGAAAGTCCAGAAAACCGCCCGGACGCTCCGGTTTCACTGCTGCTTCGGACACTTGCTATTTCTCCTTTCGCTTCGAAATCGCGTTGGCGTGCGAAGGAAATCCCTCGTATTCCGCGAATTTCCTGGCGACCTCGGCCAGCTTTTCGTAGCCCTCCGAAGTGGCGTATCCGATGGAGCTTCGTTTCAGAAAATCGAAGACCGTGACGCACGAAAAGGTCTTGGCGAAACCGCCCGTGGGAAGGATCGCGTTCACTCCCAGGGAGAAGTTGCCCAGGGTAATGGGCGTGTGCGGCCCCAAGAGAATTTCGCCGGCGTTGTTGATCTTCTGAAGGGCCGCCATGGGCTCCTCCACCAGGACTTCCAGATGCTCGGGCGCGAATTCGTTCACGAAGTCGATCGAGGCCTTCAAGCTAGACGTGATCATGATGCCGCCGTAGTTGGAAAACACCGTTTTGCAAAAGTTTTGGCGCTCTTCGGGAAGGTCCGCGACAAGGCCGGGCAAAAGATTTTTCACTTCGTCGGCGATCCTTCTTGAGTGCGTAACCAGAAGAGCCGTGGAGTCGGGGCCGTGCTCGCCCTCGATGAGAAGATCCAGCGCCGCGATTTTCGGATCGACGGAGTCGTCGCACAAAATGATAGACTCGCTGGGACCGGCGGGCGTGCCCACGTCGATCTTTCCATACAAAAGGCGCTTGGCGGCGGAAACGTAGATGTTTCCCGGGCCAAGTGCCTTGTTGACCTTCGGGACCGTCTCGGTACCGAACGCCATGGCCGCGATGGCCTGGGCGCCCCCGACCTTGTAGACCTCCTTGATGCCGCAAAGCCTTGCGGTGAACAGGGATGCATCGTCGACTCCGCCCTGGGGGGTGGGCGGGGTGCATACGATCACCTGGGGTACCCCCGCGATGACCGCGGGCGTGCAGAGCATGAGCATCACCGACGGAAACGAGCCTTTGCCCCTCGGAACGTAAATGCCCACGGAAGTGATCGGCGTGATCTTCTCCCCGGCCATGACGCCGTCGTCGATGTTGACGAACCACATGTCCTCGGGCATCTGCTCCTCGTGGAACTTCCTGATGTTCCTGTAGGACACGCGGATGACTTCCTTGATTTCGGGGTCGAGGTTCCTTTCCGCCGCCGCGAACTCCTCCTCGGTTACTTTCAGATCGGAGGCGGAAAGCTCCACCCGGTCGAACTTTCCGCAATATTCGATCAAGGCCGCGTCGCCTTTCCTGGCGACATCCTCTATCACAGGGCGGATGGCCTCCTGGTACTGTTCGATGTCGGTCTCGGAGCGTTTAAGGATTTTTCCGATCTCCGCCTCGGACATTTTTTCCAGTTCGTAGACGTTTATTTTCATTGCTTGCACTCCTGTAGATATTTTTCGTAGCATTGCGCGAATTTTTTCGTTTGTTCCAGGTTTCCGACGCACATCCTGAAAGTCTTGTCTATGAGGGGCGCGTACATGGGCCTGACTAGAATTCCTTGTTTTTTCAAGAAGGCGCAGGCCTCGTCCCGGTCTCTTGGCTCCACCAGCAGGAAATGGGCCGCGCCGCTGTGGAACTTGACCCCGGTTTCTCTGAAGAAGTTTTCCAGAAACGGCTTGGAGCGGGTCATGGTTTCCTCGATGTACGCCTTCCACGTCCCGGGTTCGTCCAGTTGCGCCTCCGCCGCTACCAGCGCGCAGGAATTGACGTCGAACGGGCCCCTGATCTTGTATAGCTGCGCGACGATTTCGGGATGGGCGACGATGTATCCCAAGCGAAGTCCGGCCATGGCGAAAGCCTTGGAAAAGGTTCGCGTAATCATGAGGTTCGGGTACTTTTCCAAAAATCTCCGGCCGGTCGTATTCGTGTACTCGTAGTAGGCCTCGTCCAAAATGACGGGCTTGTCCGGAAACGTTTTCAGAATCTGATCGATCCGGTCCAGTTCCAGAGGCGTGCCCGTGGGGTTGTTGGGATTGATCAGCACGACGAGCGCCACGTCGGGGGTGATCGCCTCCATGAATTCGTCGAACGGAAACGCCAGATCCCGTTTATAGGCGACCCCCTTTACTTTCGCGTTCAGCACGCCGGCAACCTGGCTGAAAATGGGAAACTCGGGCCGGGCGACGACCATGGAGTCGCCGGCGCCTAGAAATGCGCGCAGAAGCAGTTCGATGGCGTGGTCGGAGCCGTTGCACAGGATGAGCTGTTCCCGATCGGCCTGCGCGTACCGGCTCAGCTTTTCCATGAACCGGTCGTACTCGGGGTACATCTGAATTCGGTTTCCGTCGATGTAGGCCTTCAACGCGGCCTTCACGTGCTCCGGAGGATCGAGCGTGTTCTCGTTCAGGTCCATCCGCAGGTACCCGGAGCGATCCAGGCCGGTCCATGGCGGTTGGTACTTGGCCATGGCGGCGACATGCGATTTTACTTGAATCATTCGTGTTCTCCCGTTTTGCTATGCCAAGGTCGCTTTTACCCCCGGGGGCACTCCCTTTCTGTTCGGGTTTGGTTCGAACGCCGTTTTCAGGGCCGCCCCGAGGTTTTCGAACAGCATTTTCCAACCGGAGTCCGGGTCGGGAATGTCCTTGAAATGCACCAGTATCCCGCATCCCAGTCCCCCGGAAAGGCCGTCCAGAAAATCGTCCAAGTCCTCCGAGAAAAGCTCTCCGCACACGGTTTGGCCGATTATGAATTTTTTCCGCAGGTTTTCGAGAGAATCGTTCAGCGGGACCAGTTTCCAGAACTTCCGTCCCTCCACGCTCACTCCAACCCTGACAGACTGGTCGTAAAAATCGTCGGGCTCGCGGATGCTGCTTCCGGCCCCGTGTACCCCGTACTCCTTCATTCTTAAAACGAGTATTTCCTTGAGCGCGCGTCCCAGCACCAGAGCCGTGTCCTCCGCGGCCACGTGGCTGGAGGAGAGCACGGAGGCGTTGAAATCCACGTCTATCGCAAATCCCGCCGCGTCGGCCAACAGAAAGATCGGTTCGGAAAGCTTGTCGATCTCGATCGAGCCTGAGACTTCGTAGCGGCATGCGTTGGGGATTCTTCGGGCGAAATCGACAGTCACGGACGTGACGCTTTCGGCCGTCCTCCGCACGACCTTCGCGTAGTCCGGGGAACTTGCGGCCACTGTGACGTCCCCTGAAGAAACGCCATTTTCCGCGGGAGGGGGCGTCTTCGTCGAAGAAACGGGTTCGCTCTTTTCCTGGAAAATTCCGTTTAGAGCGATTCCGACCGACCGGAAAATCCCTTCCCATGCGTGGTGGGGATCCTCCACGTTGCAAATCCGAATCGCGACCAGGGCGTTCAAGCCTTCCGAGAGGCCCTCGAGCATTTCGACCAGGGGGGTGCCGTCGGTAAGCTGCTCGCACCGGAGGGACAGGAACCAGTCGAGTTTTTGCATGACTCCGGATTCCAGGCGAAGCTCCGACGGGGATTCCAGATCGATCAGCGCCTCGGCGCTTCCGTCGTCGATCATGCCCAAGGCCGCGGCCCTGGGCTTCACGGGCCGGAATGCCCGAATCGTTTCCCCCAGCCGTTTTCCCAAGAGTTTCCAGTCGTTGCTCGGAAAGGAAAGATCGATGGCGCATCCGAGCCGCCACGCGACGTGTTCCGCCATGTGGCTGACGAAATCGTTGGGGGTGGAAATGCGTTTTCGGGTCACCGGTCCGAATTCCAAGAAAATTTTCGCCGGTTCGAACGACGTGTATACCCTGTCGGTGAAGGGGCACGATTCCAGGTCCTTGAAATCGGCGCTGCCCGTGCAGACGCCTACGGTGAAGCAACCGGCCATGCGGCCCGCCTCCGCCCCCAAAAGAGAATCTTCCACCACCGCGCATTTCTCCGGGGAAACGTTCAGCGTTTTCGCGGCGTAGAGATAGGTGTCCGGCGCGGGCTTCTTCGCCAGTTTTCCGAGGTCGTTTCCGACGATCAAGTCGAAATAGCCGGACAGGCCCGCCTGCTCGACGATCTGTACGATGTCCTCGGTAAGATTGTTGGAGACCACGGCGCATTTGACGCCTTTCTCCTTGGCGCTCTTCAATATTTCCACGATTCCGGGGTTCGCCTCGAAAACCGCGTTGTTCCGGACTTCGAGATATTGCAGCAACATTTCGTCCAAGTAGAAGGGGGCTTCGCCGACGCGAAACCTTTCCTTCACGAAATCCAGAATGATGCGCCAGAACTCGGGCGGGTGGTACGCGAATATGGACCGGATGTACTCCCGCGAGAGATCGACGCGGTCGCCGAAATATTTTTTGACCAGTTGGTTGCAGACGACCACGTCGAGCCCGAGCGTGTCGAGCAAGACGCCGTCCATGTCCCACAGGACGGCCTGTATGTCGTCGGCCAGATGTAATCGATCCGCGAGTATCATGGTGTAGAGTCGATTCTCCCCTTTTTTGGTTTTTTCGAACGATGCATATTCCTTGCCGATTTTGGAAAAACACCGGATTTTTCGGCAATCGGCTTTTGTAGCATGCTTGGAATCGAACTTCAAGGCAAAAGCTTGATAGAAGCCGCCATCATTCGATTGAGGGGACGAAGGCATTGTGATATATTCTCCACTTGGCTTTTTGCAAGACGTAAGAAACAAACGAAAAGATTTCCTGCGGCGCTTGCGCCGGCATTGTCCCGAAGCCGCCGGTTGAAAACGAAACCGGGCAAAGAAACGGAGGTTCCTCGTGAAACGATTTCTCGCGCTTTTCTTCCTTTTTATTCCATTTATGGCCGTTTTCCCGTCGGTCCAGTCGGTGTCCGCCAAGGAGCCGCTCAAGGTCGGGCTGGTAACCGACATGGGCAAGATCGACGACAAGACATTCAACGAGTACGCCTACAAAGGCATGACCAAGGCTGCGGAGGAGTTCGGGTTGAAAACGTCCTTCGTCGAAACCCGCCAGCCCACCGACTACATTAAAAACCTCGGGCAATTCGTCAACGAAGGATACGACGTGATTGTTACGGTGGGTTTCATGCTGGGGGACGCCACGCGGCAAATGGCGCAAAAGCATCCGGGCGTCGAGTTCGTCATAGTGGATTTCGCGTTCGATCCTCCTTTGGAAAACGTGATGGGGCTGGTGTTTTCGGAAAGCCAGTCCGGTTTCATGGCCGGTGCTCTGGCGGGGCTTATGACCGAAAGCAAGACGACCGGAATGGTTGCGGGCAAGGAGATTCCTCCGGTGGCGCGTTTTAGAAAGGCCTACAAGGCGGGAGTCGAATACGTATGCCCCGACTGCGAGGTGCTTTCGGTGCATATCGACAGCTTCACCGATCCCGCCCGGGGAAAAGCGGCCGCGTTGTCCCAAATGGACGAAGGCGCGGACGTAATATTCGGCGCGGGCGGAACAACCGGCTCCGGCGCGATTATGGGAGCTGCGGCGGCCGGGGCGTGGGTGATCGGCGTGGACCAGGACGAATACGAGACCTCGTTCAAAAACGGCAAGGCACCGGGTTCCGCCAGGGTTCTCTCCAGCGCGATGAAACGCATCGACGTGGCCGTGTACACCGCGTTGAAGAAAATCGTCAACGGGGAATTCAAAGGCGATACCCTCTTGTTCGACGCGCAAAACGGAGGAATCGGCCTGGCTCCTTTTCACGAGGCCGACTCTGCGGTGCCGGACTCGGTCAAGAAGAAGCTCGCGGAGATCCGGGAAAAACTGATTTCCGGAGAAATCGAAAATTGACAAAGGCAGGGAGAAAATGAAGATGCTTGGAATGGCGGTTTCGTCCGAGGGGCTTTTGGACAGGATACGCGAGAGTTGCCGTCGGGTGGCGGAGAATGCCGAACATGTGCGGATAAATACGGAAAAGATCAAAGATTACGCCGATTCGCTTCCGCTGGAAACCATCGGGACCCCCGAGCTGCATCCCGAGCGCCATTGCCTGGGGCGCGGCGAAGAGACGCTCGCGTTTTTCCTTGTTCTGGATTCCATCAATTTCGGCTCCGGGTATTTTCCCCATTTGAAGAAACGGCCGGGGATGTCCGGCTATTTTACCGTCGCAAGCTCGCTGAACGATCATTTCCTGAGCGAAGGCCCCATGGATAGCGTGTTTCTGTCGAAGATTTCCCCGTCGGACTGCGTCCGCATATTCGGGCAGGACCCCGAAAACGAAATCGTCGGCGAACTGATGGCGCTTTTCGCCAAGTCCCTCAACGACCTGGGCGACTACGCGGATCGATATTTCGGAGGCTCTTTCCCCGACTTGGTGGAAGCCGCCGAAAACTCTTGCGAAAAATTGGCGGCAATGCTGTCGGGCATGCCGTTTTTCATGGACGTCCAGTCTTACAAGGGTTTCGACGCATTTTTTTTCAAGCGGGCGCAGCTGACCTGCGCCGATTTGGCATTGGCATTCGGCGGAAAAAGCTTCGGCAAGTTCCTCGACCTCGACCGCTTGACCATTTTCGCCGACAACCTTGTCCCGCACGTGTTGAGAATGGATGGAATCTTGAATTATCGCCCGGAGCTTGTCCGGAGAATAGACTCCGGCGAGCGGATTCCTCGCGACAGCCACGAGGAGATCGAAATCAGGGCGTGCGCCTTGCACGCGGTCGAAAAGATCAAGGTGGCCTTGATCGAATCCGGCGAGAAAGTCTCCTCAATGGGACTCGATTACCTTCTGTGGAACAGGGGACAGAATCCGTATTACAAGAAGACGAAACCAAGACATCGAACCCGCACCGTCTTCTACTGAAAAGAACGGCGTCGGTTTTTTTCATCGGAAAGCCGTATTTTTCTTTAACTGTATTCGTGCAATTCGTGTAATTGGTGGTTGAACCAAATGAACGCCAACCAGCCCGCGCCTCCCGCTCTCGAGATGATCGGCGTCACCCGAACTTTTCCCGGCGTGGTCGCCAACGACGACGTGGACTTCGCCCTTGAACAGGGCGAAGTTCACGCCCTGCTGGGGGAAAACGGCGCCGGCAAGACCACTCTCATGAAAATCGCCCATGGCTTTTACCGACCGCAAAAGGGCGAAATTCGCCTGTTCGGAAAAGCCGTCCGGATCGAAAACGCGTCCCATGCGATTCGGCTGGGCGTGGGAATGGTGCATCAGCATTTTTCTCTTGTGCCGACCATGACCGCCGCCGAAAATATTGTACTCGGGCGTGAAATCCTCAAAAAAGGCGTCTTTTTGGACATGAAGACCGCGGCCGATAAAATCGGGAGGCTGTCCGAGGAGTTCGGAATGGAGATCGACCCCGACGCACTCGTGGAATACATGCCGGTGGGGCTCAGGCAACGGGTCGAAATCCTCAAGGTTTTGTACCGGGAGGCGAAAATCCTGATCTTGGACGAACCCACCGCCGTACTGACCCCCGACGAGTCCGAAAAGTTGTTTTCCGCGTTGAAGAATTTGACGGGCAGGGGAAAATCCATTGTTTTCATCACGCACAAACTGGACGAAGTCATGAGAACGGCAGACAAAATAACGATTTTGAGAAACGGCCGAGTGACGGGAAATCTGACTCCGAAGCAGACCTCCGAAAGAGAGTTGGCTTCCTTGATGGTGGGAAAGCCCGTTTCGTTTTCGCTGGAGAAAAGGGAATTCCGGCCGGGCAAGCCGGTTTTGCGCGTGGAACACCTTTCGGTCGAGGACGACCGGGGCGCTCTTGCGGTGGACTCGGTATCGTTTCGAATCCGCGAAGGGGAAATTTACGGCGTCGCAGGAGTTCAGAACAACGGGCAGACCCAGCTGGTCGAGGCGCTCGCCGGGCTGAGGAGATGCTTGGAAGGAAGGGTGCTGCTGGACGAGCAGGAAATAGGGAACCGTTCCCCGCGTCGCGTGTTCGACGCCGGCGTCGCACATATTCCAGAGGACGGCCACAGGCACGGCATGGCGGGGGCCTTTTCCATCGCGGAAAACCTGGCGCTCACATCCTATCGCCGCCCGCCCTTTTCCCGCCATGGAATCCTGGATTTCGGGAAGATTTTCGAAAGCGCCCGAAGATTGATGCGAGACTACGACATCCGAGCATCCGGAATAACCGCCCGGGCGGGAAACCTTTCCGGCGGAAACCAGCAGAAAATGGTGGCGGCCAGGGAAATGTCCAAACCGATTCGCCTTTTGATCGCGTCGCAGCCCACCCGCGGAATCGACGTGGGCGCCGCCGAATTCATCCGACGCAGAATACTGGCGTTGCGGGACCAGGGATGCGCCGTCTTGCTCGTATCCGCCGAGCTGGACGAAATATTCTCTCTATCCGACCGGATAGGGGTCATGTACCGGGGAAGAATCTTCGCCGAAACGCCGGGGCAGACGGCGGATAGAAACAAGATCGGCCTATGGATGGCGGGAGTGCTTTGAATGGCCCGCCGGTTGGTCGGCCCCCTCGGTTCCATAAGCGCTAACTTTGGAGCATTATCCATTGATTATCGGGAATTCTATGCGGGACGGTTCGACTTTGGAAGGCCCGACCGGAAATTGAAAAGTTTTCAATAGCCAATAATCAATGGTCAATAGTTAATTGTCAATGGTTGGGCTTAAGTTAGCGCTTATGTCCCTTGGTTCCCTCGGGCCTATAGGTCCTGTCGGCCCCGTTTGACAATCGGATTTAACTATAGGAAAAAGCTTTGAAAAGCACGAAGAACAATCCTCAAAACAATAATACTTTCAAGGAGAAAATCGCCGCCGCCCTTGCCGAGGCGTCGGTCACGCTTCTCGCAGTTTTCACTGCGCTTGTTTGCGGCGCGGCGGTCGTGTGGGTTTCGGGAGCCGATGTCCTTGAAGCCTACGGCGGCCTTTTCGAGGGAATGGCCGGTTCTCCGGGGGCGCTTGCCGAAACTTGCGCGGCGGCCACGCCTTACATTCTTACGGGCCTTGCCGTCGCCTTCGGTTTTCAACAAGGGCTGTTCAACATCGGGGCCGAAGGCCAGTTCTACATGGGGGCGTTGTGCGCCGCAACGGCGGGCTTCGGCATCCATGGCGTCCCCGCGTTCTTGCATTTGCCTCTCGCAATCGCGGCGGGTCTCGCGGGCGGAGCGTTATGGGGCGCGATTCCCGGCTGGCTCAAGGCCCGGTTCGGGGCGCACGAGGTGATCGTCACCATCATGCTCAACTACGTCGCGGTAAACTTCGTGGACTATATGGTCAAGAACGTCGTCCGGGACGCCGCCGCCACCGTGGACAGGACTCCGTACATCCTGGAAACGGCGAGTCTTCCGAAAATCATAGGGCCCGAATATCGCCTCCACGCGGGCTTTCTCCTGGCGATAGCGGCAGTTTTTCTCACGGCCCTGGTTCTGAAAAAGACGACGTTCGGTTTCGAAATCCGCACCGTCGGCCAAAATCCGGACGTCGCCAAGTACGCGGGCATGAAAGTACAGCTGAACACGGTCCTGGCCATGGCGGCGGCGGGCGGTTTGGCGGGGCTTGCCGGAGGCGTGGAAGTCCTCGGCCTGGAGCACAACCTTCCTGCGGCCTTCTCCTCCGGGTACGGCTACGACGCCATCGCAGTGGCGTTTCTGGCCCGGTCGAATCCGTACGGGGTCCTTCCCGCCGCCTTTCTCTGGGGAGGCCTCCGAAACGGAGCGGGACTCATGCAAATCCGCTCGGGAATTTCCATCGATCTGATCAACGTCATTCAGGCGCTGGTGATCGTGTTTATCGCAGCGGACCCGATCGTAAGGCGGTTGTACGGCATTCGCAAAAAAGCGGACCGCCGGGTCGCGTTTTCCAAAGGATGGGGAGGATAGCTCGTGGGACGTCGGCAATTGTTTGGAAGAGGGGAGGGCGGTTATCCGTGGTTCTTCTCGGCGACGGGAGCGGCTCTGCTTTTATTCGCGGTCGTTGTTTCGCCGGAGACGAGAACGGGCATTCGGTTTTCCAATCTGGGGACAATCGGTTTTCCGACCGTTTGCGCGTTCGTTTTTTTGGGAATAGTCTCGCTGCTTTGCGGGGCGTTCGAGTTTTGGATTCGAAGGGGCACGAAGCGGGGCAGAACGGTTTCGACCGCGCTGGGGGGCGCGATATTGATCGCTGCGGCGATTGTCGGCGCGGGCATGGGAGGAAGGCTGGATGTCGTCGGTCTAGCCGCGCAAAGCCTGAAGCTTGCCACGCCCATTGCTCTCGGTGCCGTGTCGGGCGTTTTGTGCGAACGAAGCGGGGTGATCAACATCGCCATCGAGGGAATGATGCTTTCCGCCGCGTGCGTGGGGTTCACCGTGGCGCTGTACGCCCAGAGCCTGTGGGCCGGGCTTGCCGCGGCAGTGTTCGCGGGCATGATTATGGCAGCGATCCACGCGGTCCTCTCCGTCGGCTTTTCGGTCGATCAGATCATCGGCGGAACGGCGATCAACATCTTGGCGGTTGGAAGCACCGGTTTCATAAGAAGGGCTTTCCTGGTCGGCTCGGACCTGCCCCCGCCCGGAGTTTTCCCGCGATTGCCGATCCCCTTGTTGGCGGACATTCCCGTGGCGGGAAAAATCCTCTTCCAGCACCAGCCCATGGTCTACGCCATGTTCGCTTCGGTTTTCATCGTCGCGGTCGCCCTGTTTCGCACCGGATGGGGGCTAAGGACGAGGGCGGTCGGGGAGCATCCGTACGCTGCGGACAGCGCTGGGATCGACGTGACGCGAATTCGCTTCGGGAACGTCGTCCTTGCCGGAGCCGTCGCGGGACTGGGAGGAGCCTGGTTTTCCCTGGAGACGGTGGGCGATTTCGAGGAGCTGATGACCGGAGGAAAAGGCTTTATCGCTCTGGCCGCCATGATTTTCGGCAACTGGCGCCCGGTCGGCGCGCTGGGAGGCGCCCTGCTTTTCGGCTTCGCGGACGCGCTTCAAATCAAGCTGCAAATCTCGGGAGTGGAGCTTCCCTACCAGTTCCTCGGCATGGCGCCGTACATTGTCACGATCGTCGTGCTTGCGGGTTTCGTCGGGCGGGCCGCCGCGCCGGCGGCCGTGGGAAAGCCTTACAAGCGGGAGGCGTGAAAAGACGTTCTACGTTCAATGTTCAAAGCTCTTTCGACTTCCAATTCGCATAGCCGTTTTCTATGGCCTCCTATAATTCTTCCACGGTTTCCACGTCCCGGTCGCCATTTCCGGCATGGAGACGTCCATCAGGATCAGATCCGGCTCGAGGGGCAGAACCAGGGTCAGCCGGCTGCCCTTTCCGGGCGCGCTTGCGATCTCGAGATCTCCCCCCAGGTATCGCGCTCGCTCTTTTATGCTGATCAGCCCCAGGCGGTTCTTGAAGACGTCCGAGCGGAGAATTCCGGGGTCGAATCCCTTTCCGCGGTCGCCGACGCAAAG
>CAZNTU010000155.1:0-13195 GCA_964575975.1 uncultured Desulfobacteraceae bacterium | reverse complement strand
GCTAAAATTCGCAAACGATTGAAAATTGCCTTTGACGAGAAAAATTATGCCGAAAGCGGCGACTGCATGTCAATGGATTTTCACGGGCTTTTGGAAAGGATTGGTCGCGGAGGCCAAAAACGACGGCGGGGTCGTCAAGATTGAATGCAAATATTCGTATCGAGCATGTAAATCAGATTTCCTCCCTTTCGGGTTGAAAAAGATCGATTCTTTCGTTCATGAAATCCTCGCTCACGGGAGGGACTTCCTTGAAAAAGCTGCGCCATGCTTTCTTTTTGGGCAACAAAACGACTTTACCCCCTTCCCTTCGGATGAAGACCTCCGTTCCTTCGAATCGAAACTCTTCGGGGAGTCTCACGGCCTGGCCCTTGCCATCTGTAAACAATTCGGCGGTTTTCATAGTTGCCTCTAATTTCCTAAAGTCGAAAAATGAGATTTACATAATAATCATGTCACAGGCCGAATCATTCAAGTCTTATTAATATCTACAAACTCGTGTTCCGGTTGATCGGAACCTCGCCATAAATACGCCGTCAACCTTTCCCCCTCCCGATGCTCCTCCTCGGCATTCGCCGGAAGACGCCACCGCAAAGATTGATAAAGCAACGGCCGATACACGTCGAACGATGATTCCACGAGTTGACCGTATGTCTCTGCGGCGTCAAGAAGCCAGCGATGCGCCAGACATGTCAGTATCAATCCGGCCGGTACGGTCCATAATGCGAGAAAGCCCCAGAAGATGAACAGGAAGCTCCACATCCAGACATGGGTGGCGGTGTCCAAGATTTCGCGGGCATGGGACAGTTCCGCAGTCGCTTCCTTGGGCATGAGCAGCCACAGGCGAGGGAAGCAGACGAATGCGTCCAGTCCGTATTTTTCCCTCGGACGCATTTCGGCCGTTCGAAGGATGTTTCCCAATTGCGTCGGCAACCGTTTTCCCTCGTCCGGCAGGTACATGAGTTTTCTGTCAAGTTCGGCAAGCTCCCGGCGTTCTTCGGGCATGAGCGATTTCGGTTCCCTGGATGCTTTTTCGGCAAGCATGTCGAATCTGTGTCTTGCGTTGTCGATCCACCATGCGTCCTGCCGTTTCATCCACCAAGATTTCAACCAAACAGGCCAGTGGTAGCCTTCCAGCAAGCGGAGGGCGACCACGTCGAAATTTTTGACGACCGCCGCGCCGAACGCCATTGCAAGCAATATCGTAAACGAAATCAATGAGATTCGAAAAAGGCTGAGGCCGGAATACAGTTTTTCGATTTCCGCGATCCCTTTGTCCGAAACCCAGGCTATAAATCCGCCTGTCCAGAACACCAATCCGGATTTCAGCGGCATCTTCAACCGGCTTTCCAACAATTTTGTCAAATCCATCGTTAATATCCTTTGTGTACAACCGCTTCAAATCCTTTATAATCGATGATTTCATTTCTCCGAAACGAGGCCCGCGCCACATTTCGAACAATTCGGAATTTCCTGCCCGACTCTCTGTCGAAACCAAGTAAAACCGCAGCCCTTGGAACAAACAAATTTCTCTATTCCGCGAGGCGGTTCGACCGGATGTCCGGCAAGCGGCTTGAACGACTTCTCCCCATCCGGAATGCGTTTGTCTTTTAGCTCGTTTTCCATCCACTTCCTGGTTGTTTCGTTTCCGGAAAGCAGATCGATCACTTCAATCTCGACATCCTCTCCCTTTTCGTGTTTCAGTAGAAGGTCCGCCAGTTCGCTTTGGATATTCTCCGCTTCCTCTCCGATCAGGTCTTTCAAATTCGGGCGAATCGATATCGCCGCCGCCATGATGTCTTCGGTTTTGTACATGGTATTCCTCCGTCAATGACACAGTATTCCAGAAAAGATGTTTTTGACAACTACACGCTCCGGAAAACGAAAAACCTGCCCAATAATAAGGATGTCCATGATCCCGCCTTTCCGGAGTTTCCTTGGTCAGGCACCCACATATTGGAACGCCGCCCAATGATGTGGATGGGCGAAATCCCTTGCTTCGGGGTTTGAAAATCCGATCTCCCTGTAGAGGCTCTTCATTGCGCTATTGGGGAATTGCCCACGTTTTTCGAGTTCCCTGAAATATGCCAGCTTTTCCCGGTTTGTGGAATCTCTCATCCAGATTTCGGCACTGCGCAAGGCATCGCAAGGTGCCAGAGACTCTCGTATCCATGTGTGATAGAAACGTATCATCAGCATCATAGTGCTCATCCCCCCGACCGGCCAGAGAGTCGATATGACACCCGCAACACCTGCCTGCAATAGTCCCGAAGGCAGGTTGACGCTTTCATCGGGCAGGTTTATGTCGGGAATACCGGTTTCGCATGCCGAAAGGACGGCTAGGCGCATCCCTTTCCAACGAAGGTTAAAAAAATCCCGCAATCTGATTTCTCCGTCGGCCATAAATAATGCGCTGAACAGCGGGTTTTCGAAATCGGCTTTGCCGTGGCAAGAAAAATGGAAAAGATCACATGATTCAAGCGCGCTCAATACAAACTTACAAGTCGCTTGGCCGCGCCTCAATATTTGAAAATCTTGAAAATTCAAAACGGTTGATTGGACCTCATACTCGGAATGGGGAAGATCGCCTCTCGGGTCATCCACCGCAAGTATTTTCTCCGTATTGGTCCGACTGACCAAGTCAATGGCTTGGCCAAGAGCGCGTGCGTTGGGGGCGAATGAAATATTCAGCGTGTCCATGGCGTATCGTTTGCCGGTTGGCGAGGCACTATCATATTCCCACGCGGCGTGAAGCGGAAAAAATACAAGAGGACCGGAAACAATCAGGGTGGTTTTCGCGCCAGCAGGAAGGGCGCAGACGACCGGTTCCATAACCGCATCCCAAAGTCTATGGGTCAGGTCTTCCAAGGTCGTCCGCCAGACATGCTCGTACTCGTGCCTTATCAGATACGCGCCGAGATAATTCATCAGCATTTGTGAAAATTCTTTCAGTTGCAATTGCGGCAACCATATGGGACGAACATTTTCTTTAAGGACAAGAGCCAAACCGCCGGTATTGGTCGATAGAATGTATATCAAATAAGTGTCTTTTGATACAGTCTGTATTTCGCTGAAACTCGGAAAAGCAAGGAAATTCTCAAACCCTTCGATCTTTCGGATGGCCTGGATCGAATTGTCCAAGTCCGTGCGGGCCAGGGTCAAGTCCGCCAGTTCTTGCTCGGACAGCATTTCCTTCCGCGACAAGGCATGCCACCGGTTGGCGGCTTTACGATATGCATCGACTTGTTCGGCGTTTTCCGTACGTTCCAGCAGTTTCAGATTGACACGTTCTATGGAAAGCGCTTCGCTCAAAAGCTGCGCCTGTCCTTTTTCAATCTCTGTCACGGCATTCTGCAATTTGTTCAGTCGCGCAAGAGCATACGCCGCAATTGACGCAAATCCCTGGATTTCGCGCAACCAAATTTCTTTTCCGTCTCTCGCCGGATGCGCTTTCAAGAGTTTTTCGACGGCTCGATACGCGTAGGAATATGCGAGATTCGCTTCTTCCCACGCGCCACGATCAAACGCGGACTTCAGCCAATTTTTGGAACTTCTAAGGCTTTCCTCAAGGGCGACATCCAATCCCATTTCGGCCGCTTTCCGCAAAGCCTCGACTCCCGTTTCCAAATCGTCCGGTTCGCCTTTGACTCTATGGCGTTTAATCAATCCGTCTCCGAGATTGTTCAGATGGCGGAGAAGATATGGCGGGTTCTCCATTGACATGGCAACCGCTTTTCTGTGCGCATCAATACTCTCTTCAAGGTCCGGCAAATAACCGAGCGCGTCATATCGGTCCGAGAGTCCCGAGCCGAGATTGCCCAGACATGTGGGCAAATGCGGGCTGTCGGCAGGCAACAAGGCAACCGCTTTCCGATAAGCGTCAATCCCTTCCTCAAGGTCCGGAGTTTTTTTAAGGACGGCAAAACGATCAGTAAGCCCGTTTCCGAGGTTGTTCAAATACATCGGAAGTTTTGGAGAATTCCCTGGCAATAAACAGATCGATTTTCGGAAAAGGGCGACTCCCTCTTCAAGGTCGGCAAAATGGCTCAAACGAAAAAAACGTTCTCTCAACCCTACTCCGAGATTGTTCAAACACATCGGAAAGTCCGGTGAATCTTCCGACGACATGGAAACCGCTTTCCGGTACGCCGCGATTCCTTTTTCAAGATCGTCGAGACAGCCAAGGCGATAGTAACGATCCGTACGCCCCGCCCCGAGATTGTTTACATACACGGGAAAATCCGGAGAACTTTCCGAGGCTAAAGAGACCGCTTTCTCGTACATGTGTATCGCTTCCTCAATATCATGCGGATTTCCACTCCGCCCATACTTGTACAAGAGTGCCGTGCCAAGGCAATTCAGATAATGGGGCAGCTCCAATGCATCCTCCAATGTCATGGCTATTGCCTTGCGGTATGTATCGATTCCTTCCTCCAAATCAGAGAACGATCCATAATAATGGAAGCTGTCCGCCAACCCGGTACCGAGATGAACGAGATAACTTGGCCATTTCGGCGAATGCTCCGGAGCCAATGCGGCGGCCTTGCGAAAGGCGTCGATCCCTTCTTTCAAATCGGCTGGGTTGCCCATAACGTCATGCCGTATCCTCAGGCTTGAACCGAGATTCGCCAGACGATCCGGAAGTTCGGTGGCTTTATCAGCGGTGAGAGATATCGCTTTCCGAGAAGCATCTATCGCCGCCTCAAGGTCCGAAAGAACGCCTGAGAGGCAATACCTGTCGGTCAGACCGACACTGAGATTGCTCAGACGCTGCGGGAAGTGCGGCGAATCTTCCGGCGTCATGGAAACGGCCTTGCGATAGGCTTTTACCGCCGCCTCCAAATCATCGGAATTGCCTAAATGATGAAAACGGTCCCTAAGGCCGTTTCCGAGGTTGTTGACAAACATGGGAAAATCCGGCGAATGCTCGGCTGTCATGGAAATCGCTTTTTCGTAAGCCTCGATTCCTTCCACAAGGTATTCGACGTTTCCGGAAATCGAATACAAATTTCGTAGACCGTTTCCGAGATTGTTCATGTACAGAGGCAAATTCGGCGTTTTTTCCCGCGCGGAAGATACTGCCTTCCTGTAGGCTTTTACAGCTTTTTGAAGATCGTCGTAATTGCCGAAGCTGAAATAGCGTTCTTTCAGTCCGTTTCCGAGATTGTTTATGCGATCCGAATAAACCGGTGAATCTTCAGGAGTTTTCAGGACCGCTTCCTCCCAAAACGATACGGCCGTCTCCAAATCGTAGATACCTCCCGTTTCCCAGTATCTTCTGAGATATGCGCTTGCGCTGTCGTTCAATATTTTCGCTTGAAAGGAACACGACGTATCGGCGTATTCGGAATGATTCAGTAGCCGTTCCCATATTCGTATCGCCTTGTTCAAGGCGGATATGCCCGCACCCGAAAGGTATTGTCGCTCTGTGGCTATCGCCTTCTTTATCTCGTCCTGAACGCTCATGTTATGCAATCCAATAGCACGACAAATCGGAAAAAGGGATCATCTCTATTGAAACCTCATGTACTCCCGCAAATATTTGAACGGAAACGGCACGACCGTGCTTTGTCCTGTCCGCACAAAATCGACATCCATCGTCGGCAGCAGTTCTTTGAATATCAGTTTGGAGCCGTTCACAGCCTCGATCTTTCGGATATGGCAAGCGGTTTTGAACGAGTATTTCACGTTTTCCCTTCGTTCGCCGACAAAATACTTGGCCTCCGTATCGGTTACGTCGAAATAGTTGATGTGCAGCGAGGAGTCGAAGAGGGTATCCAGGCTGATTTTTTGTTTCGGAAAAATCAAACGTATTCCATGCTTTTCAAGCATACTGTTCCTCAAAGAACGCGCCATGGCTGTATTCGTTCCTAAACACGCATTGAGCAATTTTCGGAAATCCGTTTTTGACAGCTCGGAGTCCCCGATTTTTCGAAGCTCTTCGAGAAATCCGGCGATTTTATTGTCTTTTTCCACACGGGAACCGCCAAAGCACCTCCGAACAAGGGTGGCCAATTCGTTTCCGGTTCGATTTCCGCAGGGAAGCTCGGCGTCGATTTCCTCGATAACCGATCCGAGATCGTACATATCGGGCAAACCGATTTCATCCGTCCGGTATATCATATTCTCGTCTTTCCCCGATATGACGAGACCTTCTGATACAAGGCCGGTATTTCGTCCATTCTTCTCGGAAATCGCAAACTGTTCGACGTATTTCATGTTTTCATCGTTGCAGGCAAGCGAGGTTGCGTCCGTCTCGCGGAAATCGAAACGGCCGTCGGGAAAAATGTCCATGAATACGATTCGCTTCGCCTGTTTGTCGGATTTTTCGGAAACGGCGAATGTCCATGTTCTGTCGGCGCCAAGCCTGCCCCAGTCGAAAAGGCTCAGAGTCCGGTTGCCGATGTCTCGCTTTATGATCATCTCTTTTACAACCGTTTTTGCCGCCGCTTCGGAAAATGTGCCGAGGCTTTCGACGGTGATATGCTGTCTTTGAATATCGTTCGAGGAAGGCTCATACTCGTCGGGTTCGCCATTTTGTTCATAGTACTCCTTGGTATGCACGATTCTAAGATTCATCGCCCCTTTTTTGTCTCGGTTGTCCTTCGAGAGCAGTCCGGCGTCCGGCAGATACGGAGCGAGAAGATTTTCGAGCGCCTGAACGAGTTCGTCCGATTCTTCCGATTCCACCCTGTCCGCGATTCGAATCGGTTGGCCCTGCAATTTGGATTGAATCTGCTTCGGCTTTTTCAGGACCGTATCTTTCAATTCGACGAAGCGGGTCGTCTCCAGGGAGGACAATCGAACCGACATGTACTTCGAAAGATGTTCGTCAATGCTGTCCAAAACCTGATGGATTATACCGATTTTGCTGCGTTTGTAATACGTTGGTCCGCCAAACTCGAGAAATGGGATCGTGGCTTTTTTCCCGTCGATCCCGCAAGCAACATATGTTTCCTTCGCGTCCGCCTCGCCGTCTCTCGGCAATAACTTGCGCAAAGCTCCCGTTCCTTCATGCAAGACAAACCGGGGTTTTTTAAGATAAGATTGAATTGTCTTTTTTCGTTTGCCATCGGCCACCTTGAGTTCGGCATAAATGGACACCAGGTTCCGATGCCGTTGCGCGTTAACTTTCAGTAAATAATCTTTGGACAGCGATATTTTCGCCGCAACAAAAGTGTTTTTTAATCCGTTTTTTTGAAGGGGCAGCAGGATCAAAGCCCCTGTCAGATTGCAGAAGTGAAATTCCTTGAAACGGGAACGGGAAGACGAGAGCGTGTTGATCAGGGTCTGGGCGAGCCAAGCCTCGCAAATGCAGTCGCCCTCGCTATCCCAATTCGCCTTGGGCGGGACTTCGACCGCCTTTTCGCGACCGAAAAGCTTGTCGTTTCGGATTTTCGTCAGCAGTTTATAGGTATCGATTGGACGCCTGAACATGGCAAAAGCATATCTGCCATACTGGTACATGGAGGCCGATGCCTTGTAATCGTCGCCGATCAGGCGATCCAGTTGCGGCGCCCCGTACCACTTTCCATTATGCTCCCTGTCGAATTTTATAAATGCGAAGTCGCGCGCGATGGCATCGATATCAAACTCGATTTTCAGTCGGTTTGTGCGAATACTCATTTGCAGAACTCCTTTCTGACAAAGGCCATGGCCGTCTTGTCGAATCGATTGTTGCGGCACAGATATGGAACCTCGACAATACGTTGGTCGGATGACAGTATCGGACGAAACTTCGCGTCCGACGATCCGAGAATGTTTATGATAAAAACGCGTTCCGCATTGCACGATTCCATTTTGGATCGAATTTTGGCTATCTGATCCTCGGCCGGAATCGCAATTCGGTCGTTCCACAGCTTGAAATCGACAAATATATTTTCCCGATATTTGAAGTCAAATATTTCGTGTTGCGGCAAGGGCATTTCATGAAGATCGATTGTAAGGACTTCCTTCAAGACGAACTCGCCGCAGACCTCTCCCAATGCGCCCTTGTATATGTTGTTGAATATGGGGGGCGCAAGCATAAGTTCAGCCTGCTGAAAACCGGTGGCCCATCCGCGCTTTTCAAAAAGGCGGCGGAACGGTTCGATCGCCATCAACTCCGTCAGCCTTGCCGATCTTTCGCTGACTTCGTTCATTCCCTCGTCCCGGGAAAAGAAGATCTCCGTCTCCCGATAGTCCCATTTTTGAGTGTACCGGTACGAAAGGCTTGGAACAGGGAGTTCGACATAGCAGGGAATCCAGTCTTTTTCGCACATCTCCTTTTTTTGAATCGCAGGATGTTCGAGCGTCCGTTTGCGTAGCGCCCTCCACGTATTCACTCCATGTTCGGTCCAGGGCGTCTTCAGTTGGCGACGAATATAGGCGGCCGTCCTGTCGCTTTTGAACGACGCCCGGTTTTGGGCTTCCTGAATGGCGGTCGACGGGAGCGTTGCATCTCCGGCGGCTACGCGCAAAGCGGTATATTCGCAAACCGGAATCACATCGTCGGGAAGGGAGAACCGTACAAGATGTTTGCGGACAAACGCGTCCGCAAGAACATGAATTTCGGGCGATTTCATATTGGTCCTGCAGATCCGGCCCACGGCCTGGACGAGCACTTTGTTCAGGAATCGGGTGTATGCCTCCGTTTGATAAAGACTGATAAAATCCTCGGCTTTTCTCTTCGGCCTGATCCTGTCGATATATCTATGGAACGCCTCGTCAAGTTTGCTTTTAAACGTCCTTGGCGATATCGCGCCGTTTTCCGCGAGAAATTCCAGTTGAAAGAGACACTTGATAAAATCCTCGTCGGCTATTTTTTTGCCGTGGATGTTCACAAGCAGGTTTGTGGGCCGATCCAGGTAAATGGCGTCGATATCCATTTCCTTGCGAGCCTCGAATTCGTTCACATGTATCGGAGTCACTGCCGAGGGTATCGGAAATTCGGGATTTTGACCGACGCCCATTGTCTGGTACGACGAAAGTATGAATCGTCGCTTTCCCTCGCCCAGATCGGTTCGCAATTCGGCCATGGCTTCGATGAAATTGTCGCCCGACAAAACAATGATACAATTCTCCGCACCGTCCGACGAATTGTTTTTACCTTCTTGCATCATCCGCGTATAGCGCCGAAAAACATCCAAATCGAACTTCGAGTCCCCGGATTTGGGTAGTTTGGTGAACAGACAGAGAAACGCCAATATTCCGGGATGCTCGCAAAAATATCGCCAGACTGTCAGCGCCCGGACATATCGAGCGAAGATAAAACACACTTCCGATTCATCCGAGTTAGGATTGACGCTTCGGACCGCGTTTAACAGAGCCAAGGCAGCCTCCCGGTCGTCCAGAAGCCCCCTGAGGGAATCCATTGTTTCTTCTTGAGTATCCGTGCCTACAAAGCCGGTTTTTATGGAAATTCGTTCGTACCCGCGAACGGATTCCGAGTAATCCGCCTTCAGCTTTTCAAGACTCCGTCCCGTCAATCGGATAAGCCGCTCGCCCAAACGAGAACGCATATATTCGAGATCGTAGTTGCCGATATTCGTGTACAACCCCGCTGTGGCGGATATGCCGACTACCATCGCCCGGGAGCATATCCCGGCGAGAAACGATTCCGGCGTCCGTTGGAAATTATACATATGAATTTTCGAAAGGGTGTCGTGTTCGTCGCTATCCACGATGTCGTAGTACCGAAATCCGGAATCGTAAAAGCCTTGCCGATGAAAGGACCGTGTTTGGGAATATGTACCATACGGCATTTCTCCTTCCATGATGCTTTTGGTGAAAAATTCGACGTCGCCGGTGTCAAGGCGGAAATGATTCAGGACCGTCCTCACGGCCGATTCGAGAGGAAATTCTTCCGGCGCTTTGTTATCCTCATGCTTGAGCCATCGATAATTGTCTGCAAGATAGCCGATGCCGCGCTGGAAATAGGTCAGAAATCCGGTTGTCTCGCTTAAAAGGGAACGGACATTTATGCCGGGGCCTTTCGTTCCGGCCGCAACCGCCTTGATCCAATTGGCCCGATTCTCTTCGTCTCCGATGATTTCAATCCGCTTGTCCTTGGCATCCAGCACATGATGAAAGCGGAAATCGTAGAACAGGAAGTTGCGATTCGTGGAGAATTCTTCATGGGATTTGCAAGCATGCCTTAAATTGTACGCCTTGAATATCCTGTCGGCTTTCTCGCGGAATGAATCGACCATCTCGCTCAAAGCGGGCCATTTAAAACCCTTTGCCTTGCGAAGATCTGTCCGACGTTGCGATTCCCGTAGCAGTCCCATCGGACATTCGTTTTGCATCAGATGGTTGTGGATATTGAGAAAAAGATCCAGAAGCTTTACCCGATGGCGCATTCCGGATTCGATAATGTTTTTCAGTATGGTGTCCTTCGTCGAGTCAAACTCGTCGATAAATACAACGGCGTTTTCGACAAGGCGTTCATGAAAATAATACGAGGGTTCCACCAGTGTCGAATTCTTTCGTGCGAATTTGTCCATGCTTAGGAAAAGAACTGTTTTCTCGTCCGTAAAGACGGAAGGGTAAAGTCTTCCGATCCATTGATGGTCCGGATTGTTCCTGACGGTCGCCAGGCGCTCTCTTTTCGTTTTGAATTTCCGAAGAAGATATTCGGTTACGAAACGACGAAAACCCGGTTCGAGTTCCTTTCGAATTTTGGCCTTCAATGTTTCCTTGACCGCCTGAGGCAACTTGTTGCCGTCCTTGAGCGTTTCGATATAGGATTTCAGCCGGGAATAACTTTCCGTCCTGAAGCTCGCGGGTATTTGCGCATCGACAGAGGGGAGATGCTTGATCGCAGAGTCCGAATTCGAATCGATAAAAAGCACATGCCTGTGATAATCGTCTTCGACCCCGTCCGCTTCGAAACGTTTGCGAAGTTCGCCATGCGGAAGGTTCTTCTTGAGATTGGTCACGAACAGAATCCTGCGTCCACTGGCGGCAAAAGTTCGGAAATGCTTATAAATGAAATCAAGAACGTTATGGGTCTTGCCAAAACCTGTCGGCATGCTCAGAAGGAGAAGTCCCTCGCTATCTTTAGCCAAACAGTGTCGTTCGATTATTTCGCGCATTGTTCATCCATTTCATTCCAGTTTTATTTGCGATTTCGTTCATTCGCTCAGAATCCCGCATATTGAAACCCGCCCCAATAATACGGATGTCCAAAATCCCGCCCGTCCGGATCCGAAAAGCCAATCACCTGGCAAACTTTTTTCAGCGTACCACGCGATATTATCCTATTTTTTTCAAGATTTCTGAAATAATCAATCTTTTCAACCAGTTTCGACGGTCGGTCTCGCGGTTGGAATAAGCGTCAAAATAATCTTCCAGCCTTTCGGATATCGCCTGTATCGTCAGATCGTTCAGCCAAATTGTCCTGACATCCTCCTTCACGACAAGCGCCAGTCCGCCGGCTTCGGTTGCGACGATATAAACCAGGACGGATAGCCGAGCGCTATTGTTGATATCGGCGATGTCGGAGGACGCCAGAAAGTTCTCAAATCCCTTTATTCGACGGATGTCTTGGATGGCCTGATCCATTTCTTCCCGAAAAGTTTTCAGTTGTTTCATATCCTGATCGGACAAATCGTTTTTTTGGGATAAAAACCTCCATCGTCCGGCTGCATTTCGATAGTTGGCGACCAATTGGTCATGTCCGGCGCTTTCCAGCCGCTCCAGTCTTGCACGCTCAATGGACAGGGCTTCGGAGAGGAGGCGCGCCAAACCGTTTTCCAAAACAACAGCCGCCTTTTCCGCGTCGCCGCTTTTGGCGATCGCGTAGGCGGCGCGAGGCGCGAGATCCTGGCCTTCCCTGAGCCAGGCTTCCTTGTGATATCGAGCCGCGTTCAGCCTTAACAGTTGATCCATGATATCTTTAACATGAAACCAAGCGTCCCCGACCTTTTCCCATAACCTGTTGGCAAACAACCACAGCATCCAGTTTCTTGAAGCGATCAGTCCATGTTCGGGGATAACGCGAATGCTTTTCCTGGCAGCTTGGCGAAAGGCCTCGATTCCCCTTTCCAAATATTTCGAATCGTCTGTGAGATCATACAACTCGGACAATCCGTTTCCTAGGCTGTTCAAATAGGTGGGGAGATTCGGGGAATTATTCGAGGACAGTTCGACCGCCTTTTCGAATGCCGCGATGGCGGACGACAAATCTTCCAAGTCGCCGATTTCTTCGAAGCGGTCAAGCAAACCGTTGCCGTAGCTGTTGAGGTACGATGGCATATACGGAGAGTCCTCGGAGGCGAGCGCAACCATTTTCTTATTGACTTCTATCCCCTTTTCCAGGTCTTCAAGATTATGGGTCAGATAATATCGCTCCCGGAGACTGATTCCGAGGCCATTCAGCCGATCCGGCAAACTCGGGGAATTCTCGTACGTCAATTCCACGGATTTTAAGTGAGCGCGGATTCCGTTATCCAGGTCATCCTTGCTCCCCGAACGCAAATATCGATCAGTGAGAAGGAATCCGAGATTGTTCAGGTTTTCCGGCATTTCCGGCGAGTTTTCCGGCGTCGTATTCACCGCCTGTTCACCCGCGCGGATTGCTTTTTCCAGGTATTCGATTTCCCCCGTACAGTAATAAAAATCCGCGTAACTGTCGCTTAGATTGTTCATGTACGCGGACAAACCGGCCGGATTTTCGGGAGCAAGCGAGACCGCAGTTTCATAGACTTCAATCCGTTTTTCCAAATCCTCTTTTTTACCGGAAATCATGTAGCGATTCTTGAGGCAAAGCCCCAGATTGTTCAGATAGGAGTGAAGATTCGGAGACTCGCGGGAGGTTACGCCAACGGCTTTTTCGCAAAGCGCGACAGCCCTTCCCATGTCTTCCGGATCGCCGGTCGTGAAAAATCGTTCCCTCAAGGCTATCGCCAAATTGTTCCATCGGGACGGAAGTTCCGACGAGGTTTCCGGACTCAGGATCACCGCTTTTTCCGAAAGGTCGACTCCTTTTTCCATGTATTCGCGATCACCCGTAAGACCGAACATTTCCATTGCCAGAATGCTCAGATCGCTTAGGTAAAAAGGCAAATCAGGCGAGCCTTCCGGCGTAGACGCAACAGCCTTCTCGCATGCGGAGAGTCCGTTCTCGAGGTCGGAAGGATTTCCATCGAGCATATACAAACGATATAGGCATTTGCCCAGAGCGCTAAGATATATCGGCGCGTCGGGATGGTTTTCG
>CAZNTU010000154.1:0-13223 GCA_964575975.1 uncultured Desulfobacteraceae bacterium | reverse complement strand
AGAATCATAGGACAACGTGCAACATTGAATGGGTTCGCAAACGACTTGCCGGACTCGGAAACAGGAAAAACGAGCAAGGGGCGAAACTCCCTCTCTCTTTAAGTTTAATTATTCGATTTTTCGGAATAATTGCAAGACTCTTTTTCGAACTTCGCTATTCGGCCGGAACGTTTCCCCTCGACTTCTTCAATTCTCCCCGTCGCCGCTTTTCCTCGAGGCGTTTTTTCCGGGAGGCGGCCGACGGCTTCTTTTTTCTCCTGACCTTCACCGGCTGAGCGGCTTTGGCGATCAACCGAACGAGTCGCTCCAGGGCGTCCTTGCGGTTTTGTTCCTGGCTTCGAAAGCGCCTGGCGTCGATGACCAGTTCCCCGGAGACGGTCATCCTCTTTCCCGCCAAGTGCTCCAAACGGCGCTTGATCTCTTCGGGCAAGGTGTCGCAATTACGGACGTCGAATCTGAGTTGGACCGCCGTCGAGGTTTTGTTGACATGCTGCCCTCCCGGACCGGAGGACCGCACGAAATCGGTCTCGATGAACTTTTCGTCAATGGCGATGTTTTCGTCGATTTGAATCATTTGAAAATCTAAACCTCTTTTTTTCGCAAATAGGTTTCGAGTTTTCCCGCGGCCAGCGAGCAGGCGAACGTTAGAACGAAATACAGGGCCGTTATGGTGATCCAAATTTCGAAAGTCAGATAGGTGGCGGCCATCAGCTCCATGCCTTGGAATGTCAGTTCCTGAATCGAGATTACGCTTACGATGGCCGAGTCCTTGATGGTCGATACGAGCTGGCCGGCCAGTGGGGGCAAAATGCGCCGGAACGCCTGGGGCAGGATGACGTGGCGCATTTGCTGGAACCACGAAAAACCGAGCGCGTACGACGCCTCCCATTGTCCTTTTGCGACGGACTGCAACCCCGCCCGGACAATTTCGGCTACATACGCGCCCTCGTAAAGGGCCAGGGTGACCAGGGCGGACAAAAACCCCGAAAACCTGGCGGGAGGAGCGAACAGAAAGGACAGCACCCTTTGGGATCCGTCCGAAAGGGACCTGACGAAAGAATCCACCTCCAGGGCTGTCATGATCTGGTCGCTTACGAAATAATAGAAAATAAAAACCAGCACCAGCGGAGGAGTGTTTCGGATCAGCTCCACGTAGGTGCGACCGACCATCCTCTTGAACAGGCTCTTGCTGGTCGCGAGCAAGCCTGCGGCCAGACCGAAGACCACCGCCAGTATCGTCGCCCAGAAACCGAGTCTGACGGTGGTGAAAAAGCCTTGCATGAGCAGGTTGGGGACCCAGCTCCCGCTTTGCTCGTCATAGCGGAACAGATATTGCGGTATCACGGACCAGTTCCACCTGTATTCCATGCTAGTGGAAACATGGACCGCGAAATACACCGCGACGCAGACGAAAGACAACGTCAAGGCCGCGTCCGGAAGCGCTACGCGCGAATTTCTCCTGTTCCGCGCCATCCAATTCTCCGATCGGCTCGCTTTATCAGTTGATCCGGCTTTCCCAGTCGCGGGTTCCGAACCAGTAGTCCTTTCGCTCCTGCAACCAACCCTCGGACTCCACGAACCTGATCCAGTTGTCGAAATAGTTCAGCGTGTCCACGTCGGATTTGCGAATCGCGAATCCGTTGGGCTCCTTGGTGAAAGTGCCCTCGACCGGAAGAAACAGCTTGTCCGGATTCTTTATGGCCATTTCGGCGGGCAGCGGCGCGGAGGCCACCATGGCGTGGACCCGTCCGTTCAAAAGCTCCTGGACCGCCTGGGATTCGTCGTCGAAAAGTTTCAGGTTCGCCTTGGGCATGTACTTTTTGGCCGCCGCCGCCGCAGTGGTCCCGATCCTAGCCGCGACGGAAACTTCGGGCTTGTCGAAATCGGCCAGCTCGTCGAAGCCCTTCGCCAGTTCCTTGTGCGCCATGATCGCCTGACCGGAATAGTCGTAGGGTATGGAAAAGTTGACCTTCAGGTTTCGGTCCGGACGAATTCCCATGCCGCCGATGACGACGTCGAACTTGCCCGTCAGAAGCGCCGGGACGATCCCGGACCATTTGGTGGGGATGAACTCGACCTTGACTCCCATGTCCTGGGCCAGACGCGTCGCGACGTCGATTTCGAACCCGATAAGGTTTCCGTTCTTGTCTTGCATGGCCCAGGGAACGAACGTGGACATGCCGACTCTGAGGACTCCCCTTTTCATGATTTGCTCCAACGTACTCTCCTCCGCCAGTTGGCGCCGCACCTCGTCCGCCGCCGCAAAGTCGGCCGCGAAAACCCCCGTCGCCAGAAGAGCCGTCAACAGACCTAAGAACCCGAATTTTCTCATTCCTTCCTCCTTTCAATGTGCTTTCGTATTGACATGACTTAGAACACCTTCAGGATCTGACTCAGAAATTCCTTTGTCCTTTCCTTTTCCGGCGCTATGAAAAAGGTATCTACGTCTCCTTCCTCGACAATCCTGCCGTTCTCCATGAAAACGATACGGTCCCCGACTTCTCTCGCGAACCCCATCTCGTGGGTGACCACGACCATTGTCATGCCCTCCTTGGCGAGTTTTTTCATGACCTCCAAAACCTCTCCGATCATTTCGGGGTCCAGCGCGCTGGTGGCTTCGTCGAAAAGCATGACCTTAGGCTTCATGGCCAAAGCGCGCGCGATCGCCACTCGCTGCTGCTGCCCGCCGCTCAATTGATGGGGATAGCTGTTCGCCTTGTCCGATATCCCCACCTTCTCGAGCAAAGACATGGTGAGGGCGTTCGCTTCCTCCGATTTTTTCTTGCGCACCACCTTCTGCGCCAGATTGATGTTGTCAAGCACGTTCATGTGGGGAAACAGGTTGAACGACTGGAAAACCATGCCGACTTCCTTTCGGATCTCGAACCGGTTTTTCCTGCTTCGGTCCAGCGGAATTCCGTCTATCGCGATGGAACCTTCGTCGATCTCCTCCAGTCCGTTCAAGCATCGCAAAAAGGTCGATTTTCCCGACCCCGAGGGGCCGATGACCACTACCACCTCCTGCCTGTAGATGTCGATGGAAAAATCCTCGAGCGCCCTGACGCCGTTGGCAAAGCATTTCCCGATCCCGTCCACCTTTATTATAGGCTCCGACACGGTCTGTTCCGAGCTTGTTTTCTCTCGTCCGCAGGTCATGGCTGCAACTCCCTTTTCAACCCAACCGCAGCCTGTTTTCCATCAGGCGCACGAGAAAAGACAAGGTCAAGGTGATCGAAAGGTAAATGGCGGCCACCGTGAACCAAATCTCGAAGCTCAAAAAAGTTTCCGCCACGATCGCCTGTCCCTGCATGGTCAGATCGTAGATGGCGATGGTGCTCACGAGCGCCGAGTCCTTCACGAGGGAGATGGACTGGCTGGTCAATGGCGGCAGGATGAACCGTATCGCCTGGGGCAGAACGACGTGCCTGTACGTTTGGAAAGGCGACAACCCGAGACTGTGCGCCGCCTCCCACTGTTCTTTGTGTATGGAGTCGATCCCCGCCCGGATTATTTCCGAGGCGTATGCTCCCTCGAAAAGACTCAAGGCCAGCACCGCCGACGCGAACGCGCTCAATCCTAAAAAAGGCGAAAGCGCGAAATAGATGAAAAACAGCTGTATCAAAAGCGGCGTGTTCCGAATCAGTTCCAGGTAGCACCGCGCAAGGGACCGCAGCGTGAAAAACCGGGAGCGCCTCATGAGAGCCGCAGCGAATCCGAACGCCAAAAACAGAACAAGACTGATCCCGGTGATTTGGAAAGTGACGAACAAGCCCTTCAAGAGCGGCCCCGGATAAAACCGGCCGTCGGCAAAGGTGAAAACGAACCGGGGAACCCTATACCACTGCCAGTTGTATCCCAACTCCCGGGTCCCCATCGCGAGAATCCAAATGAACAAGCCGGTCAGCGCCAAGAACTTGAGAAGCGCGAACAAGGTCGAAAAATCGACGAAGTCCTTGAATTTTCGGGAAGTTTCAGGACAAGCCGTATTCATCGATTCATCCGCGACCGTTTTATTTTCATGCAAATCACCCTGTCCGAATCCTTATTGGCGCCTTCTTTGTCGCAACAATCCGCAAGCGTCAGAAACCCAAGTTTCGATTGATAAGGACCACCGACACCTCTGTCAACATTGGCTTGAAGTGCAGAACGGTCGTTATTCGGCATATGCGCTGCGGGCTCAGGCAGTCCGAGCAGAAACCCGTCGCAGCGCAGGGGGTGTCCATGCCGAGGCTTTTGGCGCGAAGGGGAGCGGCGACCTCCCGCACTCTTTTCAGGGCCGATTCGAGATCCGAGGCCAGCTTGTTCGTTCCGGCGACAATCACTACCTTCTTCGGCCCGAACGCCATGGCGGAAGTACGGTTTCCGATTCCGTCCACGTTGACGATATGTCCCGTGATCGCGATGGCGTTGGCGCTGCATAAAAACATGTCGCAGCGTCCCTGCGCGAGTCGAATTTCCATGTCCTCCTCCCGGGAAAGACCCGTTTGCCAGTGGTCGCGGACAGTTTTTCCCGCGTCCCGGAGCGCTTCGACAATCCCCAGCTCCCTGACCGTGGCAGAGCCTCCGAATCCGAAACTCTCGAAGCCTTCCGCCATTTTCAGAATCAGCTCGCGCGCCGCTTCCGTCGTATCGGCGAAATGGGCGTCGAACTGCCGTTTTTTAAGATTCTTGGCGCAGGCTTCCGCTTTTTTCTCGACGAGCCATTTTTCGCAATCGGTTTCCAATGCTCAATTCCTTTCTTGATACGAATACGCGCGATGAAAAGGAACGAAACCGGCTTTCGAAAATCGAAGCTCCGCGGTTCCTTCTTCATCCGGGGTTATGCAACAAACGGTCATAATAGAGGAATAGGAACGTATCATCAACATTAATTCTGTCGGCCCTTGACGAAAAAGACGGGCTTCTGTTAAGTAACGCGATTCTAAGAACCGGAAAGACATCCTTGGAGTGTTCGAATATGGAAAACAACCATCCGCACCCCGTCGTTTCGTTTCGGAACGCCGCCTTCAGAATCAGGGACAGGGTAATTCTTCCCGGAACGTCGTGGGAAATTTTCCCGAATCAGAACTGGGCCGTGCTCGGGCCCAACGGAGCCGGAAAATCGACGCTGGTCCGCGCGCTCGCCGGCGACGTGCCCGTCGTTCGAGGCTCGGCGGAGCGCAACCTTTCGCCCGACCGAGTCGGGTTCGTCTCGTTCGAATTCCACAGGGACTTGGCGGCAGCCGAGGAAAATCTCCAGTTCGCAAGACATTTCAGCGGAAACCCCGACGAGAAGTCCTCCGCACGGCGCATTCTTTTTTCCAAAAACCCGGAACTTGATCTCGGGAGACAATCCGACGAAGAAAATTCCGAGATTCCGGAGGAATTTCGGGAGGTCGTTTCGCTGCTGGGTCTCGACGACTTTGTGGACCGGGGAATAGGCATGCTATCCACCGGCCAGATGCGAAAGCTCCTGATCGCCCGCGCCTTGGTAAAACGCCCGAAGCTGCTGATCCTGGACGAACCTTTCGACGGCTTGGACATCGAGAGCCGGCGGATGCTTCTGAACGCCCTCGAAAACATCATGGACGGCCGTTTCCCCGTCGTGTTCGTCGGCCATCGCCCCGACGAGCTTCCAACAAGGCTGACCCACGCGATTTTGCTCAAGGACGGCGTTGTCTCGGTCCAGGGGGAAAAGGACGCGGTTTTGACCAACGACAATTTGATTCGTCTTTACGAGAAGCCTGCGGGGAGACCCTCCGCCGTTATCGGCGGGAAAAGGCGCGCGGAATGCGGCGACGAGGTCGTCTTTTCCCTGAAAGGCGGAAAGGTGCGGTATGGCGAGGTCGTGGTTTTCGAAAATCTGGACTGGACCGTCCGCAAAGGGGAAAACTGGGCGATAACCGGTCCGAACGGAGCGGGAAAAAGCACGCTGTTGAACATGGTTTCGGCCGACAACCCGCAGGCCTACGCCAACGAACTCGTCGTTTTCGGAAAACCCCGGGGCTCCGGCGAAAGCATTTGGGAGATAAAGCAGCGAATCGGCGTCGTGTCGAACGAATTTCAAATCCGGTACAGAAAGACGATCACCGCCTTCGAGACAATTCTTTCAGGCTTTTTCGATTCGGTGGGGCTCTATCGCCTGGCAAACGCCGAGCAGAGGAAAAAGGCCGTGCGATGGGCCGAAAACTTCGGATTAAACGGCCTCGAAGACCGTCCGTTCGACCGCCTCTCCCACGGGGAACAAAGAATGGTTCTATTGGCCCGCTCCATGGTCAAGTCCCCGGAAATTCTCGTCCTCGACGAACCCTGCCAGGGCCTCGACACGAGAAACCGCCAGGCCGTACTCGATTTGATCGACCGAATAGGAAGCCAAACCGACACCCAACTCCTGTACGTCACCCACCACCCCGAAGAAATCCCCGCCTGCACGACCCATGTTCTCTTGTTCGAACGCCTCGATTCGGGAGCTTTCACGGCAAGGTCGATCGAAAGGGAAGACTGAAATTTCAGGCTTGTTTCAATTCCGGCCGGCGAGTTTGCAGTTGCGGCTTTAGCCGTGCGGCGCCCCCGACGGCTAAAGCCGCAACTGCAAACGCGCGGACTTCGAAATGGCCGATGTTAAAACCAAACCCGAAATTCCTTCCTCCCATGCGAACCGTTCGTCGCGAAGTACGGTCGCAAATCGGCGTTTTTACTTTGTTTGCCCGATTTTATTACTTGGGCGGACGGATTAAAGTTAGGAGAGGCAGAGCAATCGGGGGCTTTAACTCGAAAGGAAACCGTGAGAACCGACCAGGATCAAGTCGAGGTCGTCAAGGACGATTTCGAGGTCAAGAGCGACAATGTCGTAAGGGGACATCTATGAGCGTGTTGTCGGCACATACTTCTCTCCGGGCGAGGGTTGTCCGAAAATTTTTCGAGCTTGCATGGTCGTCGGCCGCGGTCGGTGTGGTTTTCTTGACCGCGTTGCCCCTTGTGCGGTCGAAGGAGTGGTGGATCCGGGTGGTCGATTTCCCACGACTTCAGATTCTGGTTCTCGGGACGATCCTGGTCGGTTTGCAGTTGCATAGGGGAATGCCAACGAGCCGAATCCGGGCGACTTTGATTTCAATGCTGCTGTTTTCGTCCGCCTACCAGGCGTACCGAATATTCCCCTACACCTCCTTGTCTGTTGCGGAGGTGGAGAGCGCCACCGAAGACCGGGACGCCGCAGTAGTTCGACTCGTAACGGCCAATGTGCTGATGTACAACAGGGATTCCGAAAAATATCTCCGTGTATTGAAAAATATCGACCCGGACATCGTCCTGACCACCGAAGCCGATCAATGGTGGTCCGACCGACTCGATGCACTCGACTCTTCCTATCCCTACCAGGTGAAATGCCCGCAGGGAAATACATACGGCATGATTCTCCATTCCAGGTTTCCTCTGATAGAACCTTCCGTTCGGTTTCTCGTCGAACCCGACGTGCCTTCCATACACAGCGGTGTTCGACTTCCGGGCGGCCATGTGTTCCGCTTGATCGGCCTGCATCCCCGACCGCCCGGACCGACCGAAAGCGAGGATACGGTCGAAAGGGATGCCGAGTTGATCATAGCGGGCAAATTCGCAAAACGATCGAACTTGCCCATTATGGTTGTCGGAGATCTGAACGACGTGGCGTGGTCGCACACAAGCACTCTCTTTCAAGAAATCAGCGGCTTGCTGGACCCCCGGGTCGGAAGAGGCATGTACAATACCTACCATGCGGACTTTTTTTTCATCCGATTCCCTTTGGACCATATTTTTCATTCCGCTCATTTCAAACTCGTCGATATGCGGCGACTTCCGCACATCGGATCGGATCATTTTCCGTTCTATGCGGCTCTGAGTTTTTCGCCGCGAAAGGATCCGTCCCAAAAGCAGGATGATCCCGAACCAAGGGATAGGAAGGAGGCCGAAGAAACTGTCGAGGAAGCGTTTGATTAATCCTTCTCGGCATCGCAGGCAGGGAACCTGTCTCGTCCGAGTGGTACGAAGCCAGGAGCGTTTTGCAGCATCTCGGTCAGGATGCGGCCGGGATGGCAACCTGCAACTGCGGTCGGATGATTCTTCACAAGGCTAACGTCGTGATCAAAAGGCATTTTTCCTCGACGAAACCGAAGCGGCCTTTGTCGCGGCCCAGTGGTGGCAGAAAGAGGCAAACTGAAAGCCATCGTTGGTCCGACGGTCATGGGGACGTCTATGGCGCCCAAGGCGACAGCACCGGATCGGGAGGACGGTCGGGTGGAAATCGCGACATTCGAGCTTCTCGGAAATCGTTCGATTATACCAGCTTGTAGTGGGCGTTGCCGCCGCTCACTATCTGGCCGATCCTCCTCCTGTGCTGGAGGACCGCCCTCACTTTTTTCTTCCAAACCGCAGGGTCCGCGTTGTCCTCGTCGTCCAGTTCGCCGTGCCTTTCGACCAATTCGTAGATCTCCCGCAACGGAACCCATTCGTCGTAGGGCATCTTTCCATCCAGTACCCCCCATATCTTTCCGGACGTAATCATGAGTCGTTCGTTCCTCGAATGCGCGTTTTCCTTTTTTTGCCCAAAAACCGTTTCTGCCGCGAGTTTAACGGTTAGGAAATTTCGTGTCAACCGGAATCTAAGGCGCATCGCCGTTCCGCGACCTCCTCGATGGAGAACGCCGAAGTCAGTCCGCAGGTTCCCTGATCAACCGGAGCAGGTCGTCCGCGGACATTTTGCCGCTCATGTCGGACCCTTCCAACAGGCTCTCGGCCAGGTCGCGCTTTTCCCTGTGCAGGCGTACGATCTTTTCCTCCACGGTACCCTTGGCCACGAGGCGGTATACCGTCACGGGGCGGGTCTGGCCGATGCGGTGGGCCCGGTCGGAGGCCTGGTCCTCCACGGCCGGGTTCCACCACGGGTCCATGTGAATCACGAAGTCGGCCGCCGTCAGGTTCAAACCGGTCCCGCCCGCCTTCAGGCTGATCAGGAACAGGTCCCCCTCGCCGGACTGGAACGCGCGGACCCGCTTTTCGCGCTCTCCCGCCGTCGTGGAGCCGTCGAGGTACTGGTACGAGACGCCCCTCTCGTCCAGATACTCCCGGAGAATCCCGAGATGGCCCGTGAACTGGCTGAAGACGAGAGCCTTGTGGCCGTTTTGCAGCAGCTCTTCCACCAGTTCTTCGAACGCGTCCAGCTTGGCGCTGCCGATGTTCGTCTCGGGATGCACCAGTTTCGGGTGGCAGCAGGCCCTTCTCAGTTTCATGATTTCGGCCAGGATTTGGAGATGCTTCGGTCCGCCCGCGTCTTCCGCGCCGACGCCTTCCAGCTTCTCGACGGCCTTTTGCCTGAGGGCCTCGTAGAACGCGATCTGCTCGGGACTGGACTCGACTCGCAACACGACGTCGGTGCGGGCCGGAAGCTCTTCCAGGACTTGGTTTTTGGTTCTCCGAAGCATGAACGGCATTACCAGCTTTCGAAGCCTTTGCCGCGCGTTCCTGTCCCGGTTCCTTTCGATCGGGGCCGCGAACTTTTCGTTGAATCGGTTCAGCGAACCCAGCAGGCCGGGGTTGATGAAACGAAACAGGTTCCAAAGTTCTCCCAGGTGGTTTTCCAGCGGGGTGCCGGTGGTGATCAGTTTGAAGTCGGCCTGCAGGTTCATGGCCGCCTTGGATCTTTTTGTAGCGAAATTCTTGATCGCCTGGGCCTCGTCCAGCACGACGGTCGCGAATTTCGCGGACGACAGCATCTCGGCGGTCTTTTCCTGTTGAAGCAGACCGTAGGTGACGAGGAGCAGGTCGAAGGCGGCGAGATTTTCTATCACGCCTTGGCGGTCGCCCGCGCCGAATTCCACCACGTTCAGGGTGGGCGCGAACCTGGCCGCCTCGTCCTTCCAGTTCATGAGAACCGATGTCGGCGCGACCACCATGGACGGGCCTTTCGGCGCGTTGTTCAGTATCGCGGCCAGCGCCTGGATCGTCTTTCCCAGGCCCATGTCGTCCGCGAGACACGCCCCCGCGCCCCATCGGGAAAGCCGCGCGAGCCACTTGAAACCGTCCGCCTGGTACTCCCGGAGTTCCCCCTTGAACGTGGAGGGCAATTTCGGGTCCGACTTGTTCGCCTCCTCGAACTTTTTCATATGTTCTTTCCAGCCCTTGTCCCCCTTCAGTCCGCCCAGCTCGTTCGACAAATCGCGCAAGGCCAGGGCCGCCAGCGGATGGAACCGTCTCGAATCGCCGGCGGGTTCGGACCACGCCTTGATTTCCTCCAGCCGTTTCCTGAAGGATTCCGTCAGCGCCAGGAATTGGCCGTCGTCCAGGCGGACGAAGCGTCCGGGGGACTCCTCCAGCATTTCCAGAAGCCGTTTCAAATCCAGTACCAGATCGTCGTCCACTTTCAGCTCGCCGGACACGGAAAACCAGTCGCGCGATTTTTCGACGCCGACGAAAAATCGATCCGTGTCCGCCTTGCCCCGGATTCGGAACTTTTCTCCTTCGGGCCATGCGACCATAGCCTTGTCCCCCAGTTCCCGCAGTTCGGACAAGACTTCCAGGCAGTCTTCGGGTTCCGGAAGCCGCCAATTCCAATCGCCTTCGGAGCCATCCTGGCGAGAGAGCAGGGCGGGACAGGCGGACAAGGCCTCCTCGGCCAGGAGTCTTTCCTTTTTCAGGTCGCGTCGGGCGCGCATGGTCTGCCCGCCGATGTCCGAAATTACGCTTTCTCCTCCCTGTCCCGGGCGGAAATAGGGGCCGGCGCTTGAAAAGGGGCGGCAGAAGAATTCGACTTTCAAGCCTTGGTTCAACGGCAGAAGGTGGACGTTCGGCGCGGGGTCGGATTGGACTTCGACTACGCCTTGGCTCGCTCCCTCCAGCTCCGAATGCACGGTCGCGACGGAGGACACGCCCTCGATGGCTTGCAGGACGCGCTCCTTGGCGCTTTCCGGGATCTTGACGCCTTTGCCGACCAGTTTCGCGATTTTCAGAAGCTCGTCGCTCACTTCGACGACTTTGATTCGGTTCGGACCCTCCTTGATCAGCTTGACTTTGTTTTCGGTCGTCAGATCGTGGGGAAACGAAATCTCGATTTTTCCTTCCGGGGTTTTTCCCACGACCAGCTCGGGGTCGCCTTTGACGATCTCCACCTGGGTCTGGGGCGAATCCTCCCAGAAGACCAAGGGGTGTCCCGCGAGATAGAGGGGGGTCTTGGGGTCGAAAAGGTAGGAGGTTTCGGGATATCCCTGCCAGTAAAAGGTGTCCTCGCGCAAGCCGAGGCAAATCTTGACGTCCTGGGAAGTCAGGAAGTCGAAAGTGTCCGTCTCGCGGAACAATCGCTTGAGCGCGATTTTCCGTCCCTTGCTCCAAGCGCCGTTCGCGGACAGCGTCTGCTCCCTGGGAGAAAGATTCCAGGAACCGCTTTTTTCGTTGTGACTGAACAGCCAGACCAGCCTGGACGTCTTCTCGAACATGGTTTCCGAAGCGGGGGCCGGACCTTTTTTCAGATCGATCATGGCGTTCAGGATTCTCTCCCACTTGGTCGTCCGCTTGACGATATCGACCAGGGAGACGATTCCGGTTCGGTTCCAAAACGCCGCCGCCTGCTCGGCGAAGGTCCTTGCCCCAGTGTCCAGGCGGGAGTACAGCTCCGCGCATTCGGCGGCAATCCACGCCGCTCCGCTTTTCTGCGCCTTGGCGTGGAGTTTTCCAAGCTTGTCGAGGAATTTCGGCCCCGTTCTGGGGCTTGTCCAAAAGGAGCAGAGCGCCTGCAAAAGAACAGTCAACGCATCGTAAAAATCCGGCAAGGCCTGCGCGCCGGAGATGAATTCGATCGCGTCGGGATCGGCGTTTCTGGCCTTGATCAGTTTTTCCAGGAACTCGTAGGCTTTCGGGGAGAAATTGTCGCCGTCGTTCCTTGCGATGGCGCAAAAAGCCGAAGCCCTGTTCAAATCTTCGGCTTCGCCTCTTTTGACCAGCGCGATCGCGAAAAACAAGCCGGCAGGATGCGCGAAATAGATTTTTCTCTTCCGCGTGGCTTTCTTCAGGGAAAGATAGGCGTCGTCGAACCGGGCGATCGCCTCGTCGTTCCGGTCTCTGAAAAACGACGCGAGCGCGCCCAGGAGCCGGGCGTCCAGGTCTTCCAGGCCCGAAATCCGTTCCAGCGCCTCGTCGAGCTTCCCCTCCAGTATCTGCCACCAGGCCAGTTGCAGGGAAATCGAAGAAAACGCTTCCGCGTCGCGAATCTTCTCCGCCCGGCTTTCCAGAAAACCGAAGATTTCCGGGGCGTGGGGCGAAAGGTCCTCCGCGGCGTCTTCCATGAGTTTGCGCAGTATTTCGACGGCCAAGTCCTCCGGAAGATTTTCGGAAATCCATTCCACCTCCGGGTCGTTTCGAAAAATCGCGAGGTAGGGGTGTCTCGCCCGAATGTCGCTGCGGTATCTGTCTTCATGCTCCGACAGCAGTTCGAACGTATGCGCGGAGTCCTTTTCGTAGATCGCCATCCGAACTTCGTTCACCAGTTGCGAATAGTCTCTCGCGAAATGTTTTCCGGACCAGTCGTTGTACAACGGAAACATGGAACGGACCGCGTCGGCGAATTCCTCGAACCGTCCCTGCTCCGCGATGTGCCGGGCGACGGCCTCCGAGATCTTCGGACTGCATTTGAAGTAGATTCCCTCCGACGCGACCAGCCCCGCGTCGGTCAGTTTTTCCAGATACGGCTCGAGAGTTTTGGCGGAGAAAAATTTCCCATCCGGCGTTCGGACTTTGAGCTTCCGAAGGCAAGTCGCGAAATTGGATTTGGAGACGCGCTCGTGGACGACGGCCAAGGTCTCGACTAGGGACTTTTCAGTCGGCGGCAAATCTTGGAAAATTTGAACGGGCGTCGTTTTTCGGGTTTTGGGCTTGTTTTTCGCGTTTGCGTCCTTCTTGTTCATTCGTTCTCCTTTGCAAAGGCGTTCCCGACAAAGTCGTTCGCGAAACGCCATGTCTTTAGATTCCCTCTTGGCAACGGCAGCGCCGCCTTCCACGGCGGCGCCGCGCCTCCAATCCCCTGCCGTCGTTCGTTCATGGACGAACCGGAAGCTCGACTCCGCTCCTTGTCGTGCGCAAACCGTACTTTATTCAATAGCGGAAAAAAATTCAATCCGCGAACAACCAGCAATTCTAATTTTGACCGCCTCGTTCCCCCGTTCCCCCGTTCCCCCGTTCCGCCTCGTTCCCACGTTTCACGTGGGAATGCCTCTTGGACGCTTCGC
>CAZNTU010000153.1:0-13344 GCA_964575975.1 uncultured Desulfobacteraceae bacterium | reverse complement strand
TTTTCGACATTTTCGCGAGAATCCACCGTCCTTGCAACTTCTGGCCCTTCAGCCGAAACTCGAGCCGCCCCTCGCGGTATCCTTTCCTAAAATCCTCTTCGGGTTCCCATTCGCCCCGGTCCCACACCATCACCGTGCCGCCGCCGTATTCGTTTTCGGGAATGATCCCCTCGAAATCGCCGTATTCCAGGGGATGGTCCTCCACTTGGACGGCGAGGCGCTTGTCGGACGGGTTCATACTAGGTCCTTTCGGCACGGCCCAGCTTTTCAGAACGCCGTCCATCTCTAGACGAAAGTCGTAGTGAAGACGCCCGGCGGCGTGTTTCTGCACGACGAACATCCGCCCTGACTCGCTGGACTTCACCCGGCCCTCCGGCTCGGCCGTACGGTCGAACCTGCGCTTTTCCCTGTATTGCTTCAATCCCATGGGCATTTTTTCCTTCCGAGTTAAATAAAAATCGGAACAAACCAAAAACATGGATGCGATATCCGTATCACGGCGGAGACGGGCGTAATATAAGCTATAGAGGGTAATTCGGTCGAAAAGGACAGGTAAACTCGAAGGAAAGCGCCCTAGCAAAGAAAGCGTCCTATTGGATCGTTGCTTTTTTAGAACCGTTTTGTTATTGAAGAAGGTCAAAAATATGTCATTACCGGTTGTTCAATAAGGAAAAGCATCGAATCCAATGATCGAAAAAAATTTCGACATACCTTTCATATCCGATCTTGCTCTTCGCGAGAAGCAGATCCAACAGAATTACCGGCCCATAATCGCGGTGCATAAATGGTTCGCCAGGAGGCCCGGAACTTTGTTTCGAGGTCTGTTGCTTTCCGAGTTTTCCGACAAGCCGCTTAGAGAGGGATTCTTCAAGTCGCACAATTTTCAAGGCCGCTGGGTCGCCGACCCTTTCATGGGCGGAGGGACTCCGATCGTCGAGGCGAACCGCCTCGGGTGCAACGCGATCGGCTTCGACATCAACCCCATGTCCTATTGGATCGTGAAGCAGGAAATCGAGCGTCTCGACCTCGACGAATATGCCCAAGCCGCGGAATCGCTCAGGTCCGAACTCGAAACCGAAATCGGCCGGTTTTACAGAACCCGGTGCGGCTATTGCGGATCGGACGAAGCCCATGCGAAATATTTTCTTTGGGTAAAAACGCAGGGCTGCCGCGAATGCGGAAAGGAAATCGACCTTTTTCCCGGATATTTGCTCTCGGCGGACTCCCGACATCCCAAGAACGTGATCGTGTGCGGAGCCTGCGGGGAATTGAACGAAAGCGAAGACCGGAACGAACCCTGCCTATGCCGGCGTTGTTCCGGTTCGCTTGCGATCGAAGGACCCGCGAAGCGAAGCCGATGCGAATGTCCGGCGTGCGGAGCGATCAATCGTTTTCCCCGGCGCGATTCCGGCCCCCCCGGCCATCGCCTTTTCGCGATAGAGTACCACTGTCCGAAATGCAAACCCTCCCATTCGGGCAGGTTTTTCAAAAAGCCGGACGATCAGGATCTATGCAGGCTCTCCGAAGTTTCTTCGAGATGGGCGGCGACGATTCCGAAACATGTTCCGGACGACGAGATACCGAGCGGCGACGAAACAAACCGGCTTCATCGGTGGGGATACGCGCGCTATCGGGAAATGTTCAACGAGCGCCAGCTCCTGGCCTTGGAACTCTCGGCCGAAATCGTCTCCCGGACGCGGAACCAGCGGGTTCGAAACGCCCTCGCGACAAATTTGTCCGACCTGCTTCGCTACCAGAACATGCTGTGCCGCTACGATAAAAGGGCTCTGAAATCCCTCGACATCTTTTCGGTTCACGGTTTTCCGGTCGGCCTGATTCAATGCGAATCCAACGTTCTTGGAATAATGGAGCCGCAAAAGGATGTTTGCGTGGGGAGCGGAGGATGGGCGAACATAATCGAAAAGTTCAAAAAAGCGAAATCCTATTGCGACAGGCCCTTTGAGGTCAGACACCAGGGTCGGACCAAGACAATTGTTTACGCAAAGGACGAATGGATCGGCGAAAGGCGGAAAGGAAGCGGTCCGAAACCGGAAAGAATCGTCGATCTTTCGTGCGGGGACTCCGCTTCCGCAGAGCTTGGAACCGGCTTGCTTGACGCGGTTTTTACCGATCCTCCTTATTACGGCAATGTGCAGTACGCGGAACTCATGGATTTTTGCTACGTCTGGCTAAGAAAATTGGTCGGAAAGGATTTCGAGGCGTTTATGGCCGAGTCTACACGCACACCCGGCGAGTTGACCGGCAACGTCGATATGGGGCGCGGGCTGGATCATTTTACGAACGGCTTGTCCGCCGTTTTTCAGAATATGGCGAAAGCGCTGAAGCCCGGACGCCCGTTGGCTTTCACGTATCACCACAACCAAATCGAGGCCTACTATCCGGTGGCCGTGGCCATCCTCGACGCCGGTTTGACATGCTCGGCGTCTTTCCCCTGCCCTGCGGAAATGGGCGCGTCGATTCACATCAACGGAACCGGCTCGTCCATCGTGGACACCGTTTTCGTCTGCCGAACGACCGGCGTTACGAGCCGGAAATGGATGGCGGATTCCCCCCGCGAACTCGCGCGAATAGTCGAGCGGGATTTAAGCGATCTCAAAGACGGTAATGTCAAAACGACTCGCGGAGATACCCGCTGTATCGTTTATGGACATCTGGTCAGGCTGGCGATCTGGTCCCTTCGCAAAAACTGGAACAAAACCGAAACAACCAATGCCCGCATCGCCAAAGTGGCGACCTGGCTCCAAGGATTCGGTACGTGGGCCGACGTCGAAAATTGCTTGAAGTCCGTAAAAGACGATTTGACAAAAGACATGCCGTTGTTTGCCGTAAATGAAAACAAATCGAAATATGGAGCCGAACGTGACGAAATTTCCTTTTGAAGTTGCCCCGGACGAGATTCTCTTCGACGTCGAAGGTTATGTCGATGCCGTGTTTTCATGCCTGGAATCGGAGTTTCTTGTAATGCCGAAGGGTGTTGGATTTGTTGAGTATCCCGTTTTCGAACGCGGATACGAAGCCTTGAAATCCGCAACCGCCGAATTTTCCAATCTCGACCCTGACATTGTATTTCAAGTGGCGGTTTCCGAGCCGATTTCGATAGTGGTTTTACGTTCCATTCTCGGCTTTACGCCGCCCGAGTGGGGTTATGTTTCAACCCAGCGGACTGGCGTGGAGGTGTCTCAGGGATGGGTACGATCCATCGACCGCAAAATACGCATGGCCCCGGAAACGAAACTCAATGCAAAGGGGGCAATGAACGGGCGGCTGAAAGCCATGATTGAAACCGCATGCCAATTGCTGTCGTGCGGTGCTCCAGAAGTTCAAAAAGACAGACTGCATCGGTTGAACAAGGCCGACACCAAGCACGGCGTAGACAGCCTAAAGAATCTGTCGCGAATGGGAGCGCCGTATGCCATGCTTTTGTACGAACGGTTTTTAGGAAGGCCATTCGCCGGGCATCGTGATTCCGTGAGCGAACTGAAGGGGGACAGTTTGGAAGCGGCCATAGAGGACGTGCTCACCAACGCGGGAATTAGCTTCCGGAAAACGAAACGGGCGGAACGAATCGAAGGTTTCGACCAGGCACCCGATTTCATCGTTCCCAGCGAATTCAATCCCCAGGTGATAATCGAAGCGAAAATCACGGAAGACGACGGCACTGCCCGCGACAAGGTGACGAGAATCCAGCATCTCGGCGAATTGAGCCTTGCCGGCCAAGATACCCCGAAGTTCGAAGTCGTCGCCTGCATCGGCGGCCGCGGCTTCGGCGTTCGCAGGGAGGACATGAAAAAGATGATTCTCGCGACGAGAGGCAAGATCTTCACGCTGAAAACCTTGCACTGCCTGATTGAATGCACGCGACTGAAAGAATTCGAGGTTGCTCGATAAAGCAATGTTACGTTTGAAGATGGAGAATAAAAAGGAGACCAATTAGAAACGGGCTATTTTGCGTAACCTTTCTACTTCAGCAATACCATAGGTTGTATGGTATATACATTTCAATTCGCTTCCAAATACATCGAGCCCTTTATTTATCCGTTTGACGACCTTCTGTATGATTCGTTTGATTCATCTATCTGTAAAGCATTAAAATCGAAGAGTCAAAATTTTTAAAAATCGAACCTTAGAACCTTAGTAAAGGAGGGCGGCGATGGCGGAGTACACCGGTTTCGAACAGGAGTACGAGGAAGAGCCCGCGATTGGATTTCGGCCGCGCGAAGGCGGTTACGAGCGATCCAGGGACGACATGTGGGACAGGGTCAACGATTACGTCAAGTCGAGGTTCAGGGACCAGGTCGTCCTGTCGGGCGTGAAGCTCGGAAAAACGGCGGACGCGTTGAAGAAAACGGCCGAATGCTTCAACGAGGAAGAGCAGCGCGTTGTCGGCGAATATTTGTACAAGGCGACAAACCGAGTCGAGGATTTCTCCGCTTATCTTCAGGACACTCCGCTTGAAAGAATGATCGAAGATGCCCGCGAATGCTCGATGAAACGACCGGCTCTTTTTCTGGGCGCCAGCTTTTCGATCGGCGTTTTGCTGGCCCGGATAATGAAGGCTTCGCCAAGACGGGCTTGAAGCCATTCGTTTTACTGAACTGCGGCACGGTCATTGGGATGGAGTACGCTCTACACGCTCCCCAGGGCTATGCTGCGTTTTACGGCGATTCTTCACGGATATTGGCCTGGATTCAAAAAAAACAAATCCGAAAAAGGGAGGCACGCATATGGCCGAAACAGAAAAACCCGCAGGCCCGTACGATTCTTTCTCTCAAGGTATGGAAAGGGACGAGACCGCTTCCGAGCGGATGCCCGAGGAAGCTCGGGAAGAACTGCGGGAAACGAGGGAATTCGCATCGGAACAGAAGGAGAGGGTTTCAGAAAAATGGTCGGAAACCGCCGAGCAAAGCAAGGAGGCGGCCAGGGAAGGCGGATACAGGGCCAGGAACGCCGGGGCCGCCGCCTACGAATCGATCGGCGAAAATCTGTTACCCACGATTCTCACGGGAATCGGCGCCGCTTGGCTGGCGGCGAGCATTATGCGCCGCCGTTCCGAATACGATTACGAACCGGAACAAGCAAGAGGTTTTTACCCGGAATCCTCTTCCCGAATCGAAGAGTTCAAATCCCGCATCGAGGACAGGACGGACGAAATAGCCGAAAGGGCGGAGATGCTCAAGGAACGCGCCAGGGAAGGAGGTCGGCGCACCAGGGAAAAATCCTGGGAATTCGTCACGAACAATCCCTTCTATGCCGCGGGAGCCGCCATGGCCATGGGCCTCCTTGTCGGGCTTGCGTTTCCGAAGACGCGAGGGGAGCAGACCTTTCTCGACGATATGATGGACGAATCGAGGCAGGATTGATTTTCCCATAGCAACGGTCAAATGAATCCGCGATTTTTTCGAAAGGCGTTTCCGGCCGCAATGGAATCTCGCTACTTCATTCTGGCGTCGATAATCGTGTTTGCGGCTTCGGTTATGATCGGGTACTTCGTCCCCGATCAATCTCCCGGTTCCGTCCAATATCTCGCCGAATTGGCCGCCTTCTTGAAAGGCAAAAGCGTTTTCCTGATTATTCTGTTTTTGTTTTTCAAGAATTTCACGGCTTCCTTTATCGTTCTTTGGACTGGCACTCTTCTCGGAATCGTTCCAATCGCGGCCGCCGTCCAGAACGGATATTTGGTGGGGGCGGTACTCGCCTTGCGGGGCGCTCCGATCGCGGGTTTCATCGATCTTCTTCCTCACGGAATATTCGAGCTTCCGGCGTTCTTTCTTGCGTGCGGAATGGGACTTTGGCGGGGGCTTTGGATTTTCAGAAGCGACCCGGAGGAAACCTATCGTTCGAGAGCCCTCAAAAGCTACTTCGTGCTCTACCGCCTGATCGCCCCCTTGCTGGTCGTCGCCGCGATCATCGAAGGCGTTCGGATTGCGGCCGCGGTACCATGACATCGCGAGCGCAGTATGAACCCGGTGTTTTCAAGCACTTCCTCGACGCGGGCGCGCTTGTTTTCGGGAAACAGCCAAAGCAATCCCCGAATGTAAAGGTCGGGGTCGAACGCGAGATAAATCCCCAGGAAAACGATAAAGACAATGGGCTTTTCGGCTAATTCCGCATCGCGGCCGGAAAATCTGACTTTTCGATTGCGAATAGTTGGTTAAAATGGCATGACAAAAAAATCGGGGATGATTTTTTCCCAATAAAATTACGAAAGGAACGAAAAGGCCATGGATATTTTGAGAATAATCATCGCGATTCTGCTTCCTCCTCTCGGGGTGTTTCTTCAGGTGGGGTTCGGCAAGCATTTCTGGCTGAACATTCTATTGACGATTCTGGGCTACGTTCCCGGCATCGTCCATGCCGTCTGGGTGATCGCGAAATACTGAATTTCATATTAACGTCGAATCAAGTTCCGCAGTGACAATCACGTTGGGAATTTCAACAAGTCGAGAATCGAAGATGATTTTTATCATCGCAATCAAGCGAGAATGCCATCGAAGAAGGAAGGAGACGAAACGATGCAAGTAAACTTGTCGGCGGTTGTTATCCTTGGGATCGCGTTCTGGAGCGTTTTTTCCATGGGGGGAACGGAAACGGAAGCGGCGGCGGATTCGATCGAACTTCCCGAGCCGCGCTTCGAGAGCGAAACATCCCTCGAAGAGGCGCTTAAACAAAGAAGATCCGCGAGGAATTACAAGGACGGCCCGATTTCTCTGTCGGACATTTCCCAGCTTCTTTGGGCGGCTCAGGGAATCACGAACGAAAGAGGCTTTCGAACCGCCCCGTCGGCGGGGGCTCTATACCCTCTCGAAGTTTATCTGGTCGCCGGAAACGTTGAAAACCTCCCTGAAGGCGTCTACAAGTACCAGCCTCGCGAACATGCCCTGAAGAAAATTGCCGAGGGAGACAGAAGAAAGGAACTCGACCGTGCGGCTCTCGGACAGTCCTCGGTGAGCGATAGCGCCGCCGATATAGTGATCGCCGCGATTTACGAGCGAACGACTCGAAAGTACGGCGAAAGAGGGGTGAAGTATGCGCATATGGAAGCGGGCCATGCGGCTCAAAACATCTACTTGCAAGCTGTTCCCTTGGGACTCGGAACGGTGGCGATAGGCGCTTTCGAAGACGACAGGATCGGTGAAATCCTTCGGATGGAAAAAGACGAACATCCTTTGTACATCATGCCGGTGGGAAAAAAATAAATAGAGGATTTCGGCCGTTCCCTTTCGGAAATCTTTTTCCGGCTTTCCCTTCGCCCGTTAAAGCGTCGTTCCCCGGCGCAGACGCGCCCCCCGGTTCGGCTTCGTCCAATGAAGAGACCGGATGAATTTGCTCGGAATCCTCTCTTTGAAAGTGCGGAGGGAGCAGGGCAACTCAGCGCCCTTCAACGATCAGCCCGGAGCCCCTCCTCGACCAGTCCGCGCCTTGGCGGACCCACGCTTCGATGCGCTCCACCGTGCCTCGGTCGAGACCCAGTATGGAGGCCACCCGGCTTACGGCCTCCTTTTCCAAATGGAAATATCCACCGTCCGCGTAGCCGAAAGCGATCAGCTCCTGGACCAATATTCGCTTCGACCGGTCCGTCGTATTGCCGTCTTTTATTTCCCTGCCGAGACGGCATCCGAGAAGATAGCTGCACAGGAACTTGAGTATCAATTTATCACAGCGAAACCGGGTCAATTTATCACAGCGCCATCGAATAAAATCCGAGGACGATGAAAAAGCCAATTCAAGAATAAAATCATCCTGCGAAAATGCCTGTCTCGATTCGGTCTCAAGTGGTCGGATTTGGCATGAACCGTACTCGGATGTTTAGAACTCGTACACCCGTTATTTCAGATCCGATAGTCCTTCCGATCAAATCGACCAAGGGTTTTCGATCGGAAGATCGCATGGTTTGAAATCGCGTTCGTTTCTGGTGACGACAATCAAATTGTGCGTGTAGGCGACAGCGGCAATGAGGCTGTCTATCGACGACATTGGCTTGCCGTCCGTTTCGGCGGTCCCTTGCATCGTTCCCCAATTTTCCGCAACAGCCAAGCTTATAGGGTAGATGCGGCCTTGGTAATCGTCGAGCAAGGATTTCAGCCAACCGGCCAGCATTTGTTTTCTTTTGGAGTCTGGAAGTTTCGTCAAGCCTTTTCTTATTTCGCCGACCGTTATGACGCTCAAAAACAATTTTTCGTCCGGAGTGTCTTTCAACCATTGAATCACTCCGGCATGGGGCGACGGCTTGACGAGTTCCGATATTACGCACGTGTCCAACAGGTAATTCACAGCTCGATGTTCCTCGGAGGATCTTTTTGCCGTTCGAGCGAAAAGTCGGTTCCCATTTTTGGACAACCTAACAAAAACTCCTTGAAGGAAGGCTTGTTGGAAACCAATTTTTCATATTCTTCGACGGAAACGACGACCACGGCTTCCTTGCCTCTTCGGGTCACGTATTGCGGCCCCGCGTTCAGCGCTTCTTCCACGAGCTTGCTGAATTTCGCCTTGGCATCCTGCAATTTCCATGTTGTTTTCATCCCGCCTCCTCTTTTCCGATCAATACTGACCAGTCTAGTCAGGAGGCTCCTTTTTGTCAATGAAATAAAACGATCAGCCATTTTTTTCCAGTCGGCATTTAAAATTTCGAGAAAAACCAAACCCGGAATTCGAGTCGGTTTGTGCCGGGATGAACAAGGCGGATTTGAATAATCGCGATCCCCATCGGATTCCCACCGAACCAACCTTGCCAACGATATAGGAAGAAAGATCAAGGGCGAAATTCGCTCAGCCGGAACAGGTTCTCTCGGAGGATTACAAGCACAAAGGCGTGGGATTTTTCGCCGCGTGCCTCTCCAAAATGGAAGCGCCTGTCGAGGACATGGCCAATTGGGTCGTCGAAGGAACCTGGCTCGAAGGACTTCGCTCCGACGATCAACTTTATCAGGGTTGGCACCAGAACGATATCGACGAAATTCTCTACCGAACCTTGCGAACCACTGCCGAGCTTCGGGAAATCGGGCAACGAAACTCGGTTTTCCCCCCAAGCCAATAGATGCGGAAAAGGCGCTCGAACTAATTTACGAGTGGTAGAACCGCAACGGCCAAGAAGAAATTCGGAATTTCGATCGGCAGACGTATCCGGACGAAAGAATGCCCGATTTCCGTTGCGACGACACAGGTAAAATCAATCGGAGCGACCGGTTGACTCTTTTTGTTTTGGGCGCTTGCCACACTTTTTTAGGAAAACGAAACCAACACAAGGGATTCGTGCAACTTTGCCGAGAAAAGGGATGGTGGGAAGTGTTCTCCGCCGAAAAGCCGGAAGAGAGGGCGGACGAATGGATGCGGGTTCTGGACCAGTACATCGATCATCAAGTAGATGCAAGCGAATACGAAATGTGGATGAACAGATTCCCGGCGATCTACCGGATTGCGAGGAGGATGGAGCGACGCGACTTGCAGCAGAAACTCATGGGCAGGGAGATCGTGGAAGAAGTTAACCACGGGCTGAAAACATATAAAAAATGAAAAGCAAGGCATGCAATGAAACCTATAGAAAGCGGAAAAACCGTATATCACGAGCGCCATGGCTCCGGGATCGTCCAAATGACGAAAGACGAAACGGCCATGCCGAAAAACTGGTAAAGACGAATCAGGTGAAGTCCGTCGTTTTCTTCACGGGTACGCCTCACAGGGGCAAGGACTACGGCTTTTTGGCTCTTTTGAAACTGCTGAGGCCCGATTTGTTCGATCCCGCAAGACCCGCCGCGAGCCAGTTGCAAAACCTCCGGGAAGTCTTCATTCGCAACAACAAACAAAATATCGTCGATATGAGCGGCGAAAAAATTTTCAAACCGGTGCGGGTATCCTCGGAAACATACCTTTACACGGACAAGGAAAAGCGTTTTTACGAACTTCCCACCGAATTCATCGTTACCGGAAAGGCCTATGCATCGTCCTTGTCCGCCCAGGAAGGACGGGCGGTCAAATTGGTATTGATCGAAATGCAAAAACACGAGGAGACTATTTTGAAGTTGGCGACGAATCTCAAGCTCATGGAAGACGAAACCGCATCGAAGATGTTCGCAGGCACGACGGCGAATCGATCGCGTTGACCGCGGACCGGTACGACGCGGCCGAAAGATTCAACGCGGGAAAGGTCCGGTTTCTGGTCTCGACGGAAGCCGCAGGCGAAGGAATCGATCTTCAGGAAAATTGCCGGACTCTGGTTCATGTCGATCTCCCATGGAATCCCATGCGATTGCACCAGCGGGTCGGGCGGTTGAATCGATACGGTCAAAAAAATGCCGTTGAGGTCCTCGCTTTGCGAAACCCGGACACTGTAGAGGCCATGATATGGGACCGCCTCAACGAAAAGATCGAAAGGATCATGCAGGCTTTGGGAGAAGCCATGGACGAGCCCGAGGACCTTATGCAACTGGTCCTTGGAATGGAATCCCCATCGCTTTTCAAGGAACTTTTCAGCGAAGGGTCCGCAGTGCCGAAAGAATCCTTGTCCGGCTGGTTCGACGGAAAGACCAAGACGTTCGGGGGCAAGGGGGCTATCCAAACGGTCAAGGACCTCGTCGGCCACAGCGAACGATTCGACTTCCAGGATTTGAAAGAAATCCCGTCGAAGGACCTCGATGACCTGTAACCCTTTTTCGAGGCGATGCTTTCCTTGAACAAGCGGCGAGTCTACAGAAGCGACGACGGGTTGAGCTTTAAAACCCCGCAGGAGTGGCTGCATGATCCAGGCGTCAGAAGGCGGTACGAAGGAGTCGTTTTCAACCGCTCCGTCAGTGGAAGAGACGCGGCCGTGAATGTGATGGGAGTCGGGCATCGGGCTTTCGACCAGGCTTTGAATCAAGCCCGGAACAGTAGCGCTTCTTTGGCATTTATCAACGGGATTGAAGTCGACTTGGCATTTTTCAATGTGCGGGACCGTATCACCGATCAAACTGGAAATGTCAGACAGCTCCTCTTTGTCGTGCGCCAGGACCCGCAAAACGGGGAAAGGATAGAAGTCCTTAGGGATTGGAAGCGCCCGCAACTTTTCATGTTCCAAAGGCTTGTCGACGCCCAAAACCTTGAAGGTCTGGCCGAAGCTGCAATCAAGCCTGACGGTTTTCAAACACTTGATGTCGCCGCAGACTCGGGCAAGGTCGTCGCATTCGAATCGCCTCGCGATATTTCTCTCGCTTGCTTTCATTGGAAAAACACCGTACATTGCAAATGTGACTTTACGATGGCAATCAAGCATGAACGCATCTTCGTGGATGCAACGAAGAAAGGGATTCGGACATGGAGATTCAAACCAAGGTAAAAGATCTCCCCGATAAAATCAGGCAACTTAACATTTCTCCCGAAACAATCATACGGGTGATTATCGATGTTCAAGCTGCCGAGGATTCGGAAAGAAAGGGCAAAGAGCCTGAAAAATCGAAATGGGCCATGGCGGTCGAGCGTATTTCAAAAGAAGCGCCGCTCAGGGGGGCAAGCGAAGATTTGATAAAACTGTCCCGCGACTTCAGAGACAACTTCAAGTTCAGAAAGCCGCCTTTCGAAAAAACAAATTCCGATGAATAAATACCTCCTCGACACCAATATCGCTTCATACTTTGCAGACGATCTTTCGCCTTTTCATTCCGCTGTTTCAAGGAATATTTCGAATCTCGGGAACCAAAAGAGCGTCTGTCTTTCGATGCTGACGATCTATGAACTGCAACATGCCGTTTCCTGCGTAGAATCGAACCTCGCCGAAAAGTTTTTAAACACGAAAAAAATAATGATGCAGATTTTCGAGATCATCAATCTTTCGGAAAAAGGGGCGGAAATATTCGGAAAAATCAAAACAAGGTACAGACAAGCGACCGGCATATCGCAGAAAGCTCTCGAACGGCACACTATCGACAATTGGACCGTCTCCTGACGCTTCAATGAACGGTTCGGATGCGCCGGCGTCGGGAGAAAAGGAAGAGGAAGATCCCCAATTGAAGCTCTTCGAAGAGCCGCGCTTCGAAACCGTTCCGAAACCGCTTTCCCCCGGTTCGGCCCGGGACGAAACGGAGAAGCCCGTCTAATCGTCGTTTCCCGACCGGCAACCCGTTGAAGGCAAAGCCTCGGCAACGGAGGTCGGGATGGAGTCCGAAGAAGAGAGCCCGGCGCCGAAAGATTCGTCCATATCCAAACCCGTCCAGCGAAAGCTGCAAGTCAGCAACAGCTATCCTCCGGAATTCGACCAGCTCGCCCGCGTATTGAATTGCCTTCTGGAACGAAGGGAATCCAAACGAATCAACCGCAAAGAGTTGAAGGAGGATACCGGCCTTGCCGACAGGCAGGTGGAAAGCCTCGCGAGCATCGGCACGGCAACGGGGTTGATCAAGCCGAAAGTGCAAACCCTCGCGCCCGAGGGATTGGCCATTGCCGCCCGCGACATTTTTCTCGAAAGGCGGGGCGTCCTCGAATGGCGCCATTACAAGGAGGCCGATTCCTACCGGAATCTCGTATGGTTCGAAGCGTTCAACCGGCATCTCAAGGAAGAATCGGCGATGACGAGGGAAGAGTGGCAGGAGTATTTCCGGAACTTGGTAAAATACTCCGCAGTGCGGAGCGAATTGACATGGTCGCATTACAAGATCCTCATGCGGGTGGAAAACGACAAGGCTCGTGAATGGACGGGCCGGTTCTTGAACAAACCAGATCCTGGATTGGGAGTTCGCTCTCGTCCGCCAATCCTACAGATCGTATCGGTCCCCGTTCAGACGCAACCAATCCTCCTGGCGTTCCCACTCGGGCGCGGCGCGTCCCAGGCGTTCGTAGAACGCCGGGCTGTGGTTGTGTTCGTGAAGATGGACCAGTTCGTGCGCGATCAGATAGTCGATTCGCTCGGGAGGAAGTAGAATCAGGCGCCAGTGGAAAAGCAGCTTGCCCGACCGGGTGCAGGAGCCCCAACGGAAGCCCAAGTCCCGGATTTCCACGGAAGAGGGCTTGACTCCCGCGCGGTTCCGCAACAGACGAAGTCTTTTCGAAATCCACTCTCCGGCTTGCCTGCCGTACCACCACACAAAGATTTCCCGGCCTTTGACCGCGAGTTCCCGGGGCATCCGGAAACGCCCTTGCCGAAAAACGAGGCGTTCCTCCTTCTTTCCGTCCCATGGCTCGTCGATCAGCTTCAAACGGTATTTGCGCCCGCGATAATAAAATCCTTCGCCGGAAACGAACTCCTTTTTCGGAAGTCTGTGCAGCGCTTCCTCTTTTCGACCGAGCTGCCGGTATATCCAGATCAGCTTTTCCCTCGCGACCTTTCCGCTTCTCAGCAGCAGGCGATAAACCGATTTC
>CAZNTU010000152.1:0-13473 GCA_964575975.1 uncultured Desulfobacteraceae bacterium | reverse complement strand
TTTCATAATCCGGGCCGACCAGACGACGGAGGAGGAGCGGGTCCTGCTGGAAACGTCCGCCCGCGTGGTTCTGGACGGGGAACTGGGTCCTCTCGGCAAGCAGTTGAGGGGGATTCGCAGGCAACCGGACTACCTTCCGGCGTTCGTCCCCGCGAAAGGACCCGCGCCCCAGGTCATGGACATTCCACCGCCCAGCCGTCCAAAAGACCTGTTGTACGACAACGGGTGGGGAGGTTTTACTCCCGACGAGCGCGAATACGCGATCTACCTGGAACCGGGGAATTGGCCCCCCGCCCCGTGGATCAACGTGATCGCCAATTCGCGCTTCGGCTTCTTGGCTTCCGAAGCGGGACTGGGAACCACGTGGGCTTTCAACAGCGGGGAGAACCGGTTGACGCCCTGGAGCAACGATCCCGTAAGCGACATCCCCGGCGAGGCGGTCTATCTGCGGGACGAGGAAACGGCGGAAATCTGGTCCCCAACACCTCTTCCGGCAGGGGCCAACGCTCCCTATTCGATCAGGCACGGGGCCGGGTATTCCGTGTACGAGCACAACAGCCGGGGACTCAGGCAGAGGGTGCGCGTTTTCGCGGCTTCGGACGCACCCTTGAAAGTCGTCCAAGTTCGGCTGGAGAACGCGCGGAGGGAGGTCCGGAGAATCACGGTCACCTATTACGCGGAATGGGTTCTGGGGCACGATCGGGAAACCATGCGGCAGTTCGTGGTCCCCGAGTACGACGCCAAGCTAAGGGCTCTTCTCGCGCGCAATCCGTACAACGTGGAATTCGGGGAGCATGTGGCGTTTCTGGCGTCCAACAAGGAACCGCACAGTCTGACCACGGACCGGGCGGAGTTCCTGGGGCGCGCGGGAAGCCTGAAAAAGCCCGCAGGACTCGGACGAATCGGGTTTTCCGGGACTGTCCGGGCGGGGGTCGATCCTTGCGCGGCGATTCAGCTCCATCTCGATTTGGCCCCGGGAGAGGCGCAGGAAGTGTATTTTCTGGTCGGCCAAGGGGAGAACCGGGAGGAGGCGCTCGCGGCGCTGGAGCGTTTTCAAAACGACGACAGGGTAGAGGAGGCCTGGGAAAAGGCGACCGGCTTCTGGGACGGTTTTCTGGGAACGGTGCAGGTGAATACGCCCGATCAAGCGATGAACCTGGTTTTGAACAGGTGGCTCCCCTATCAGAACCTCGTCTGCCGATTGTGGGGGCGCACGGCTTTTTACCAGTCCAGCGGGGCGTTCGGTTTTCGAGACCAGTTGCAGGACGTCATGTCCTTGTCGCACGCCGCGCCGGAACTGGCTCGGGAGCACATTTTGCGGACGGCCCGGCACCAGTTCGAGGAAGGGGACGTCCTGCACTGGTTTCATCCTCCCAGCGGGCGGGGGGTGCGCACCCGCATGTCCGACGACCTGCTGTGGCTTCCGTTCGTGACGGCCCATTACGTGACCAGCACCGGGGACGAATCCGTTCTGCGGGAAACGGTCCCGTTCCTGAAAGGCGATTCCCTGGCGCCGGAGGAGGAGGAAAGATACGGGTTGTACGAGTCCACTTCGGAGACCTTCGCGATTTACGAGCATTGCATGCGGGCGATAAGGAAAGGAACGACCCGAGGGCCGCACGGACTGCCCCTCATCGGAACGGGAGACTGGAACGACGGCATGAACCGAGTGGGTATCCAAGGGAAAGGCGAGAGCGTCTGGCTGGGCTGGTTTCTGTACGCGGCGCTGACGTCGTTCGCGCCCATGTGCCTGAAAATGGACGGAGACGACGGGGGCGGAGAAGACCAGGCGGCGCGGCTTCGGGAGCAGGCGGAGGAACTTCGGCGGACGCTGGAGGAAAACGGCTGGGACGGGCAGTGGTACCTTCGCGGCTACTACGACAGCGGAGCCACGCTGGGTTCCTCGAGGGACATGGAGTGTCGGATCGATTCCATCGCCCAATCGTGGGCGGTTCTTTCCGGGGCAGGGGACGACATCCGGGGGAGGCAGGCCATGGAGGCGGTGGAGAAGCGCCTGGTGAAAAACGACGACGGACTGATACAGCTTTTCGCGCCCCCGTTCGACAAGTCGCCCCGAGACCCGGGATATATCAAAGGTTATCCGCCTGGAGTCAGGGAAAACGGGGGGCAATATACTCACGCGGCGTTGTGGACCGTGTGGGCGTTCGCCGAACTGGGAAACGGCGACCTCGCCGAAAGACTTTTTCGGTTGCTGAATCCCGTCTACCATGCCGACACTGCGGAGAAGGCGGCGCGGTATCGGGTGGAGCCCTACGTGGTGGCGGCCGACGTGTACGGCGTGCCTCCCTTCACCGGAAGAGGAGGGTGGACATGGTATACGGGCTCGAGCGGATGGATGTACCGGTTGGGGCTGGAGGCGATTCTGGGATTGCGCCGGGAGGGAAGTCTGTTGCGGATTTCGCCCTGCATTCCCGGAAGCTGGCGGAGCTACGATATAACCTACCGATACGGCAGGACCGCCTACTATATCAAGGTTGAAAACCCCGACGGCGTCAATGCCGGAGTGAAGCGGACGATGCTTGACGGAAGAGAGGTCGAGCCGGGCGAAATTCCTCTCGTGGACGACGGAAAGCCGCGCGAGGCCAGGGTAACCTTGGGATGACAACGGGTTGATCGCACGGATTTGTCGAATCGATCAGGAGCAATGTTTCCATGAGGTCGGCGCCTAAAATCGCAATCTGGACCCTATGCATCCTGGTGGTGCTGTTTTCGCAGTTGTTCGCGGCGGCGTTTTTCATAGACGAACCGTTGCGCCGCCGGATGGAGGCGAACATGAACCGCTCGCTCGAAGGATACCGGGTCGAACTGCCCGGCCTCGATTTCAATCCGATCGGCTTTTCGGTAATTCTCGAAAATCTCGTCTTGTATCAAAAGGCGCACCCTGATCCTCCGGTGGGCCGTTTCGAAAAACTTCGGGCGAGCGTGCATGTGCGGGCACTACTGAAGGGCCGGCTGGTAGCCGATTTCGAATTGGACCGCCCCGAAATCCACGTCAATCTGATTCAGGTTCGAAAGGAGGCCTCCGAAGACGTGCCTGTGGAAGAACGCGGGTGGCAGGGCGCGGTCAATGCGATATATCCGTTGAAGGTCAATTTGCTCACGATCCGCGACGGCAGTTTCACCTACATCGACGAAGATCCCGAAAGGCCGCTGATTCTTAGGGAAATTTTTCTGAGCGCGGAAAACATCCGCAACGTTTTCTCGCCCGAAAGCGTATACCCGTCGCCCTTTCGTTTCACCTCGAGGGTTTTCGAAAAAGGGCGCGCCGCCATCGACGGCAGCGCCAATTTTCTGGCCGAACCGCATCCGGGTCTGGAGGCGGAATTGAACTTGCAGGATGTCGAAATGGACTATTTCCGTCCCGTTCTACTCCGGCACAATTTCTTCGTTTCCGGAGGTCTGCTCTCCGCTCGCGGCCGCACCGAATACGCGCCGAACGTCAAAACGGCGCATTTGATAAGCGCCCGTATCGACGGTCTGAAGATGGATTACGTCCATTCGGCCGCAACGGCCGAAGCGGAGAAAGCCAAGGCCGAAAAGGCGAAAGAGGCCGCCAAGGAAGCCACGAACCAACCCGGACTCCTGCTGCGCGTAGACGACATGCGAATCACGGGGGATTTCGGGTTCGTGAACGAGGCGCAGTCTCCGTCGTATCGCGTTTTCCTACAGCGGGCCGAATTGCGCTTGAATAACTTGTCCAACCAGTTCAGGGAGGGAGAGGCCGAGGCCAGCCTCGACGGCTATTTTATGGGAAGCGGAAAAACGGGAGTTCTGGCGAGGTTTCGTCCCGAAAAGGACGGTCCGGATTTCGATTTGTACATCCGAGTCCTGGCGACCCGAATGAAGTCCATGAACAACCTTCTGAGGGCCTACGCCAAACTCGACGTGGTGGAAGGCAGCTTTTCGCTCTTTACGGAAATGCGCGTGAGAGACGGGAGGGTCGCCGGGTATGTGAAGCCCTTCTTCAGGGATTTGGACATCTACGACCCGCGGCAGGACGAGGAAAAGAACCTGTTCCAAAAGCTGTACGAGGGGGTGATCGACGGCATTTTCGAACTGTTGAAGAACGAGGCCAGCGAGAAGGTGGCGACGAAGGCGGACATTTCCGGTCCCATCGAAAACCCCGACGCGAGAACGTGGCAGATCGTCGTGAATTTGATTCGGAACGCGTTTTTCCAGGTGATCCTTCCCGGTTTCGAAGAGAACGTCGGGCGAAAATAAGTTTCTTGCCGAACGCCTCTCTTAGAGCCTGTTTGAAAACTCCGGATCAGGCCAGACAACAGGGCGGAACACGGTTCGGATTTTCGGCCTTGCGCTTTTTCGTCCCGCAGCAGGGTCGTTCCGATGTCCGGTAGCGCCGCCTTCCACGGCGGCGCGGGCGTCCGGGAACCGAATCCGGCGGGGGTATCCGACGGGCGCCGCGCCGCCGTTGAAGGCGGCGCTACCGGAAGGCCTCGATGTCGCTTCGTCTGCGGGACCGGCCAGCGAAACAAAACGGGATTTTCATGCCTGATCACCCCGGTCAGAGGATCTTGGACGGATTTTCAAACAGGCTCTCAGGGGAAATTGACAACGCCGTGTTCTTACGTTATTCTTCTTACAAAAAAAGGAGACCGTATGGACAAGATTATGTCGACACGCATGGATGAAGCGGTGATACGTCGCATTGGCATGTTGGCCGAAATACTGGGAACTTCGAAAAAGGCCGTGCTGGAAAACGCAGTGCGTTTTTACGCCGAAAAAATAGAGGCGGAAGCCGGATTGGATGTCTTGTCTATGACCTTTGGTTGCTGGAACCGACCGGAATCCGCCGAGGAAACCTTTCGAATCGTCAGAAGCGAAATGCGAAAGTCGCAAGAAAGATTCAAGAAGTGAAAGCCTATATAGATACGGATGTTCTCGTATGGCACTTGCGCGGCGAGAAAAGAGCGTTCGAGCTGTTGAAAAGTCTTCGCGATCAAGAGGGTTATGAACTTTGGACGGGCGCGGTGCAAAGAGCCGAGGTTGTTTTTTTCATGCGTCCCTCCGAAGAGGCGAATACAATGCTTTTTTTGTCTCAAATCCGAACGGCCCCGATCGACGGGAAAATTGTCGATACTGCGGGAGAGCTTTATCGAAGATGGAACCCTCGATACGATATGGACGTTAACGACGCTTTGCTCGCGGCCGAAGTACTCGAAAACGGCGGAATGATTTATACGTTGAACGCGAAACATTATCCAATGCCGGAAATAGTTGTAAAAAGAGCTTGGGACTCTTGAGACGATGTACGCCGTAAAGACTCGATCTAAAACGCGATGGATATTTTAAGGGAAGCGATCTCGTTAAGCAGGCTTTTGAGCGAATCCGGCATCGAATGGGCATTCGTGGGCGGAGTCGCGGTAGGCATCCATGGCTACATCAGAGCCACCGAGGATATCGACATCGTTATCAAGGAAGAGGACCTGCCGAAGCTCGACGAACTGCTTGCGCAAGAAGATTATATCGCAAACCCGGTACCGGTGGAGTTCTCCGATGGATTTGTCCTATATCGCAGAGTGAAAGTGCGAGGGAACGATTTTTTCACCTTGGACGTCCTGATTCCTCCTGCCGATTTCTCGGATCTTTTGGATAAAAGAGAGCAAGGAACTGTCTCGGGCCTGAAGATTTTCGTCGCTCGAAAAGAGGATTTGATCGAGATGAAAAAGAGCGCGGGCCGGCGCAAGGATATCGTCGATATCGAAGAACTGGAGAAGCTGGATGGACAGGGTGGATAGGACCGACAAAACGGAAATCCCGGATTTCACGGAGAATTTCGTCAAAATATTTTCCCTGGCGCGGGATATCAGGATGCTGCGCAAGGCTTTTCCGAAAACGTCCGACGACGGCCGCGCTAGAAAGGACAGGGAGTTCGTGGAGAAATGGCTTTCCATTAAGGCGGGGAGGAAGATCGAGGGGGGACGGTAAATGGAAAAGTATTTCAACGTAGCCGGACCGTGCCGCCCCGACAAACATTACATGCTTCCGCCCCGGGAACGTTGCGGCGCCTTGGAAAGACTTATCGTTCGAGAGCAGTATTTCGTCATCCACGCGGCCCGGCAGACCGGCAAGACCACCCTTCTGCTGGATTTGGTCCGCCAATTGAACGATTCCGGCCGCTTATACGCGCTCTATTGCTCCCTCGAAAGCGTCCAGGGCGTTGCGGACGCGGAAACCGGAATTCCTTTGATATTCAACCTTCTGGCGACCGAAGTTCGATACGGCGAACTGTCGGATAAATTTTCCTTCGGCGACAAAGCCGATTTCAGGGCCTTCAATGTGCTTCTGCGCAATTCCTTGACCGATTTATGCAAAAAGCTCGACAAACCCCTGGCGATTTTCTTCGACGAAACCGATTGCCTCGCGGATCGGACCCTGATCTCCTTTCTGCGGCAATTGCGGGACGGCTACGTCAACCGGCAAAGAATTCCCTTCGTCCATTCCATCGGGTTGGTCGGCATGCGCAATGTCAGAGACTACAAGGCGAACGTACGGGAAGACCGGGAAAGTCTCGGAAACGGAAGCCCCTTCAATATCGTTTCGGAAACATTTTCTCTTCGCAACTTCACGCGCAACGAAATCGAAAGGCTTTACGGCCAGCACGAGCGACAGACGGGCCAACGGTTTTCCCCGGAGGTCGTCCGGCGGATCTGGCGATATACGCTAGGACAACCCTGGCTGGTCAACGCGGTGGCGGCGGAAATCGTCGACGACTACCTGTATGCCATGGACCTGGGGTTGATCGAGGAAAAAGACAATTAGTTGATACCCGCCAACCCGGTTTACGCCGAAACCATCGTGCGGGGGCTCAGCTTTCGTTCGCAAAAGGCGATGGACCAACGGGACTATTCCCCGCTCGCGCCCGCATACCTTTCGAAGGACGGCCGTCTCGACATGGATCGGCTGTTCGCCGATTTCCAGGAATTCTGGAGAGAGCACTCGGCAATTTGGGTAGAGGGGTACCAGTACAAGGAAGCCGCGCCGCACTTGATTCTTACCGCGTTTTTCCAAAGAGTAATCAACGCCGGGGGCACCATCGGCCGCGAATTCGCCTCGGGAAGAGGCCGCCTGGACATGTGCGTCCACTATAACAAAAACCGATATCCCGTCGAAATCAAACTCCGGCGTTCCGCCAAGACCTGCGAAGAAGGAAAAAAGCAACTCGCCGAATACATGGACACTTTGGGATGCGACGAAGGCTGGCTGGTCGTATTCGACCGCCGCGAGAAAATTCCCTGGAAGAACAAACTTTTTCGGAAATCCTGCCGGTTCGAGGGGGTACTCGTTCATGTCGTAGGGTGCTGATTGGCCGAAAGTGCGGTTCGATACGATCAGAGTTCTGAAACCAAGCCCGTCATTTTCATATTCGGGATCGACGATCCAATATTCTTCGACCCCGTGAGCGACATAGTCCTCCGACTTGACGGTCATGTACGTCCCATACGATCATCAAACACGATTCGATCCACGAAATCGGGGATGTTGGAAAGCGTACTATCGGGGAGACGATAATACAGGGCGTTTCCTCGGCGAAAAAACTCGGCGTCGAAGCTCTTCGACTTCCAGGGGCGGATCTTGTCGCAATCCTCCGAAGGTGCGCATTCTCTTCGGGAGAAATCGTCGGCTTCGACCGGGCAGGTTCTCGTGGCGGCGATTAGAACGTTGGACGCGTGAAGGTGAAAGCGAAGGTCGTTTCGCCTTATTCCTTCTCCCTCTTCCTTTCTGTTTCTTTTCAATCCCAGGGGGGGAAAGTTGATTTCCGCGCCCCGGACCCCGGACCGCCGGAGGAAATCCGCGGACATTTCCCGGTCCAACCAACACGTGCGACAGTGCTCGAGCAGTTCGCGGCCAAAAGGAACCTTTTTAACGCACCCGTTTCCGAAGGAGCTTTGCTCCTCCGTTCGAGGAAACCGTTCGGGTTCCCAAAAGAATCGTTCTATCCGTTCGTCCAAAACTTGCGCCGCCAAAAGACGGGAAAGGACCAGTGTAAAGTCCGGGTTGCCGGCCAACCGGCCGATCAGCCCCCAGTCGGCAGTTACCACTTCCAGCGGTCCGGTCGAACCAAGCAGGGCGTGCGCCAGTCTTTTCGTCTTTTCCAGATGGACGTCGATCAGGAAGGGAGTGACGAGGGTGACTTGCGCCCCGCGCTTTTTCGCGGCTTCGGCGTGCTTGACCGCCAATTCCGGAGGTGGAAGCAGCACTTGGCAGGTTTCGTGTCCCAAATAGATTCTGTCGGCTTCCCGTTCGGGAAATTTTCCGGAGCGCCAGTCCATCCATCGGGCGATTTGCACGGTTCCGTACTCCTATTTCGAATAGTAGCATCGGCCGGAGTCGCACGACCGGCCAAATGTCCAGGCATAAGCTCTTTTTATCGATTCGCGCGCGTCGTCCGGGTTTGTCCCCGAGTCCCACGCATCGATCGCGAATTCGATGAAACGTATCGAATCTACGAGGATTTCGGTCGGGTATCCTCTTCCGGCCAGTTTGAAATGCCTTACGCCGGCATCGAAGAGCGGCGGAAGCGCGCAGGCGGCGCACGAGGGACTCGGTTCCGGGCCGGAGGGCCGGACGGGGCCGTCGGGTCCCGTCCACTCGATATGGCATCCGTGGCCCTCGTACAGGGGGTCCGGAATTGCGAAAACGCAAAGCTCCTCTCCGGGTTCGCGAATCGAGTCCAAGGATGCGGGGGATTTCCCGACCTGCCTGGTCCCGTGGTAGAAACCGCAAGCGCCGTCGATGAACCTGCATTTCTGATGAAGCACCAGGGCCTCGAATTGAAGGCTCGAATCGGCCTTGGCGACAATGTCCCCGATTTCCTCCACGGAGAGTTCCCTCGGCAACACGATTCTGTCGATTTTCCATTTTCGGAAAAAGTTCGCGGAGGACGAGTTGTAAACCCCGACCATGAGGGAAAGGTGAATTCGCATCGGGAATTCTTCCCCGTTCAGAAAGCGGAGAAGCCCCGGGTCCGCGACGATCAAGGCGTCTCCACCCAGCGACTCCCATTTTCGAAGGGCCGCCAGAACGTATTTTTCCTGCACCGGCGAATAGCGCTGGTTGAGAGTCAGAAAAATCTCTCGACCGGCTTCGTGGACGAGGTCGATCGCCTCCTTCAAGCTTTCCCAACGGGAGAAATGTGCGAGCGTTCCCTGTCTGCGCGTAAGAAAGTCCGCGTCGGAAAACCGGCGAATCCAGTCGTCCGGGAGGATCCCGCAATACAGTTCGTCGGCGCCCGCTTCCAAAAGGCGCGCCGCCTGCTCCAAGTCGGAGGCGGGAGCCGATATTTTGCAGCGATTCCGGTTCAAGGCCCCCCGTCCAGTGAGATAGCGTGTCGAAGAGCCTCCTCGGAAGTCGCGAAGCCTTGTTCGAAAAGCTTCCTCGCCGCCTGGAAGGCCAGGTCCAGGTTGCGTCGCCGAAGATCGGAAACCAGTCTTCGGGAACGGGCTCCCGTCGATTCGTACTCGTCCAGCAAGGCTCCCAGGGAAAGATAAACGGCCTCCGAGTGAAACCGCACGATTGTTTCGAGCCTGGCGACTTCGTCCGCAGGCCCCCGATTTGCAAATCTTCTGGCAAGAGCGGGCGGAAGGCGACACAAGGTATGCATGCAGGTGGGGCCGAGAGGATTGACGGCGTCCAGCACGTCCCGATGGAGAGATTCCACGATCGGAAAAACGAAAGGCAGAGGTTGGGGACCCGGAACGTCCTCTGGAATCAGGCCGTCCTTCACCCCCGCCCGATGCATCCGGGAGCCGGGCATGGCGTCCAGACGGTTGGTGGCGGCCCTGTGCTCCAGCAGACCGCAGGAGTAGAGGCTGTCGGCGAAACGGCGGACTCCCTCCAACGTGGAATGCGGATGAAAAAGCAATACTCCCGCGTTGACCCCCACGCCCCGGCTCTTGAGACGCTCGACAAAACGCCATGGGTCCAGCACCCAGGGTCTGCCCCAACGGCGGCAATCGCCGGCGGAATCCGACTCGATCCCCATGAACACGTAGACGAGGCCCGCGTCGGCCAGAATGTCGCAAATTTCTTCGGTGATGGCGTGGGGACGCACCTGGATTCCGAACGAAATTTTCAGGCGCCGCCGTCGAAGCTCGTCGGCGAAATCGCGGGCGCGCTCGAGCGCAAGGCGGGGCGGTCCCAGAAAATCCTCGTCCACGAAATTGAAGGAAAAGGCCCCGTATCTCCGGTTCAAATGGGAAATCTCCTCGGCCACATGCCACGCCGGCCTGCCCCGCCAACCGTTTTTTCCGTCCTTCGCCATTCCGGGGGAACTGCAATAGGCGCAGTTTCCGCAGCATCCTCTGGAACCCTGGATATTGAACGCCCAGTCGTTTCCCAGAATCATGTCCGCATAGGGCCTTTCCGGAAAGGGCAGGTCCTCCAGGCGACGGACCGGACTACCGGAAATCTCCTTCGGTCGAGGACCCGCCCCGGCCAAGTCGGCGGAGAAGTCGCCCAAAGCGCGCTCTCCCTCGAAGCGGGCAAGCGTTATTCCGGGCGGAAGAAGTCGAAGGGCCGACGGAGACTCGGTCGAAACGAAATTGCCCCCGGCAATCCACGCGATCTCGCGACCGTTCAAGGATTTAAGGGCTTGGGCGTGAATGGCCCGCACCGATTCCAGTTCCTGGACCGTCATGACGGAGAAGCCGACCGCGTCCGGGCGGAACGCGACCGCTCGCTTCGCCAGTCGCTCGTCCTCCAGTCCGTCGAGGGCCGCGTCCAGGATCAGCACCGAATCGCCGACAGACCGTCTATGGGCGGCCAGGTATTCGAGCCCCAGCGGCTCCTGAATTTCCGGATCGTAATACGGACTGCGATTCCGGGGACGAATGAATACCCACCTGGCGGGCGATCCCGATTTCGATATCGAAGGCAATTTTCCGGCCTTGCCTACTTGGACGCGGAGGCGCTCAGCGCACCGCAAACGAGGAGGAACGCCGCGAAAATCGTCCACCCCCATCCGCCCCGGGGAATTCCCCAGGACAGGATATACAGCGACGTTCCCACGACCGCGAACGTTATGCATCCGGCGCCGTCCGCATTCGCCGACCCGGAACCGACGGCCGCCGAGATTCCCATGGCGAGAAAGGCGAGGAAACAGAAAGCGACTATGGCGACAATCCGGCCGAATACGGACGATCTGACTCCCAGCGTTCCGGCCAGGCCTGTATGCCAGAAGCTTTCGTTCCCGCCGCCGGAAAGGTCGTTTCCCTCCGACGGGCTTTTCGGAAGGTCAAGCAGTCCATGCTCGACCGGGATTTCATCGTCGGAAAGGTCGTTTCCCTCCGACGGGCTTTTCGGGGCGGACTTTTTCGCATGCAGCGCTTTCATCTCGTCGATCTGCTTGCGGAATTCCCCATACCGGGAGGGCAAGGAATCGATGTCGTAGGGAAGCATCAAGGCCGAGGCGGCGTCGAACTTGTTTTCCCCGGTCAGGAACCAGGATTCGTTGAAGGCCGCCATCGGGACCATTTTATTCGAACCCGCCAGAGTTCTCGACAGATTCCTCGCCTTGCGTACGAACCCCTCCCTGACATAAACGGTTGTCAGGTTGACGAGCGCCGGAACATAGTCGGGGTAGGCGGATGCCAAGATTTCCAAGTGAAGCTGCGCGAGCAGGTCGTTTCCCCGATGCATTTGGACGAGTGCCAAATTGTTGCGGGCTCCGCAGTCCCCGGGATATTCGGCCAGAATCTCCCGGTACATAGCGGAAGCCTCTTCGAGCTGTCCGCCTTTGTAAAGAGCGTTCGCCACCTCGAACTTTCCCGGCGGTGCGGCCTCCCTTCGACCGGCGATCACGCTTGCGGCGATAACGGCCCAGTTCTTCAACGAACTCTGGACCTCCTGCCGACTTCGAAACGGGTTCGCGTCCACAAGAGCCCTCCACACGATATCGTCGTCCATGACCGGTCTGGAGGCGTCCCTGCCGGTCTCCATGGATCTTTTCAATTGATGCATTTCGACGGTTCTGAGCAATTCGAACATGAGAGGACTTGATGATTGAACGGGGGCCACTTCCATCATCTGTTCCGCCGAGGAAAAAGCGTGTTCGTCGAAGCCGCCCCCGTCGTATTCGTATTCGGGAACTTCGACTTCCTCGTTCTCCGTTTCAACGTCGGCGAGACCGACGGCCGGGGCGAGCAAGAAAGCATGGAGCAAGACGGCGAACGTAATAAAACCAACGAACCGGGGTATGTTTTTGTTTCCTTCCATGTTTGCGCCTCTTGTCTTTCGAATGGAAAATCGGTATCGGCGTAGATTGCGGTTTCGGTATGGCCGACGTCGGGATCGAGTCCAAAAAATCAATGCACCGGCGCGCACCGGCATCCGGCCACTCCTCCGCCCGAGGAATGCCCGACGCAGGAGCAGCTCCGGTGGCTCACGCACGAGCAATTTCCGACGCATCCGCACACCGCCTGGCATGTGCAGACGGGCACGCAGGAGCATCGTCTCACCTTGTTGCACGAGCAGTAGACCTCCGGCACGGAATCGTCGTCCTCCGCGCCTTCTCCGGAGGCCTCGGCGAAACAGGTTTCCAGCCCTGGACGGGGAAATTTCTTCTCGCCTACGATCAGGAAAATCCGCGGAGGTTCCACTGCGGTTTCGGGGTCCTTTTGTTCGGGCCTGTCCTTGGGTTTGTCCGACATGTCGTTTCTCCAGCTCTCTGTTTCGGGCCTTTACCGCCCGCCGGCGTCATTTCCGAATCGCTCTTTCTCCGCGGCCCCGACGAGGTCGTCCAAATATCTCGCGGTCAAGGCCCGGTTGAGTTCGCAGCGAATGCTTCCCTGGTGTCCTTTCAACCCGCTTTTTTCCAGGACCTTCGCCAGGCAGTCTCCCGCGCAGTGCCACCGGCAAAAGCAGTCCCGGCAATACGGGATGTTGTCCACGGAGTATTTCCTGAGGGTTTCAATTTTTTCCCGGTCGAATGCAAATCGCTTCTCGACCTCGTCGTATCGGCCGTAATGGAACAGTTCCGCGCGCGGGTCGTCCGGCTCCGTGACCTCGAAACACGACGTGGCGACTCCTTCGGGAAGGACGGAAAAGCCGTCGCCGGGCGCGGCGCAGAACTTGGAGGTAAGGACGTCGAGGCGGGCGCCGCTGTAGTGCAGCAGCAAGCCCAACTCCCCGGCGCGCTCCGACGCGGCCAGAAATTGGTCGATGAAATCCCGGTCCGAGGGGGGCCTTTCGCCGGTCGTGTGGCATCGGCCGCAAAGCCATGCGGGCTCCAAGTGAAGGTATTCGGGGCGGAACTCCTCCCAGAGGTGTTCCACGATTTCCACCGTCCTTTCGACGACCGACCGGGTAATCGTGGCGCGTATGCCGAAATGGGCGCCTTTCTTTCCGAAATAACGGATTGTCCCGGCCGCCGCTTCGTAGGATTCGCCCCCCTTGGCCAGCGGACGAGCGCGGTTCTGGATGTCCGGAGGTCCG
>CAZNTU010000151.1:0-13487 GCA_964575975.1 uncultured Desulfobacteraceae bacterium | reverse complement strand
TGGGAGAATACGTCATCGAGACAGAGGCGTCTCCGACGGATGTCAGCGTCGGCGATCCGATTACTCTGAAGATCGCCCTGAACGGACCGGAGTACCTGGAGCATGTCGGTCTGCCGCCTTTGAATCGGCTGGCCGAGTTGAACGAAAACTTCAAAATTCCCCAAGAGCAAGCGGCCGGGGAAAATTCGGGAAAAACAAAAACGTTCACGCAGACAATCCGGCCCTTGAGGGAGGGCATAACCGAAATTCCCCCCGTCGAGCTGCCCTATTTCGACACCCGGACCAGCGCCTACCGGATCGCAAAATCACCCGGACCAGCGCCTACCGGGTCGCAAAAGCCGCACCGATCCCCATAACCGTAAAAGCCGCCAAGGTGGTGACGGCCCAGGATGCCGAAGGCGCGTCCCCGCCGGTCTCCTCCGCCAACGACGTGGAAACCTGGACCAAAGGCATCGCCTTCAACTACGAGGACCCGAGCGTCGTCGAAAACCAACCTTCGGGCCTCGCCCAGTGGCTGAAATCTCCGGCCGTGTTCGGCATGGTCGCGATTCCGCCCGCCGTCTATTTCGTCCTGTTGTCCGTCTCTTTCTGGAAACGGCGCTTGGATGCGGACCCGGCGGCATTGCGGGCAAGACGGGCCTACGGACGACTGCAGGACGGTCTGAAAGAGGCGCGTCGCCTTGCCGCGTCCGACGGCCGATGCTACGAGAAAATCCTGGACGCCTTCCGGCAGTACCTGGGGGACAAACTGGACTTGCCCGGCGGCGCGCTGACATTCAACGACGCCAAAAAGTCGCTGGAGGAAAAACACCTGGACGATGGTTCGATCGAACGTTTGAAGGACATCTTCCACCGTTGCGAAGCCGGACGCTACTCCGGCGGCTTGTCCGACGAAGCGGATCCGTCGGCCCTGATCGAACAATCCGAAAGTCTCGCGAAATCGCTGGAGAAGAAACTTCGATGATACGAAAGCGGTACAACGACACCAGGAAAAAAACCGCCCTGCTTCTGCTCGCTCTTGGGTTGATCGCCGGGTGGGCGGCGTCGCCCCTTTTTGCCGCGGATGCCGATAAAGCGGAGGTCAAAGCTCTCTACACGGAAGCCGTCGAGGCGTTTCGAAACGCCAACGCCCTCGCCGCGTCGGACCCAGACGCAGCCCGCATACTCTACAGAAAAGCCGTCATGCGTTTCGAAGCTATTGTGCGGGACGGAGGAATCCACAACGGCAAACTGTACTACAACATCGGAAACACCTACTTCAAAATAAAGGATATCGGCCGCGCCATCCTGAACTACCGCCGGGCCGAGCAGTTCATCCCCAACGACCCCAACTTGCGGCAAAACCTGGATTTCGCCAGGGCCAACCGCATCGACCGTATCGAAGAAAGACAGGAAACGAGGATCATGAAAACCCTGTTCTTCTGGCATTACGACCTTTCCACCCGGACTAGGGTATATGTCTTCTCCGTCTTTTTCATGCTTCTGTGGCTTTTCGCCTCTGTCAGGATTTTTTTCAAAAGACCCTTCACGGTTTGGTGCATCGCCGTTTCGCTTCTTTTTTCGACATTGTTCGGCGGCTCTCTTTTCGCCGAGCAAGTACATCGACGGCAGACCCGCCCCGGAGTCGTGATCGCCGAAGAAGCGATCGCGCGCAAAGGCAACAGCGCGACCTACGAACCTAGCTTCAAAGAGCCGCTCCACGCCGGAACGGAATTCGCGCTCGTGGAAACAAGGGCCGACTGGTGCCGCATTCGGCTTTCGGACTCCCGGGAATGCTGGGTGCCGAGGAGCGATATCGAGATGGTGAGGCAAGAAGCCCTGTGAAGAGAAAGAAACAACTTGGCAACTATATTGGAGAATGATATCCGTGGACTAGGTGGACGATGTGGACCGGGTGGACGGTGGACTATGTGGACAAGAGAGCGTTGCGGTCTTCGGGGGCGATGAACCATGGAAAAAAAGGAACCGGAACCTTTAATACCGAAACATGGCGGCTACAGGAAACTGAAGAGTTTTCAGATCGCGCAACTGGCTTACGACGTAACTGTTCGATTTTGCCGTCGCTACATCGATCGGCGCAGCCACACCAAGGATCAGATGGAGCAAGCGACGCGCAGCGGGGTGCAAAACATCGCCGAAGGCAGCCAAGCCTCGGGGACCTCCAGAAAAACCGAGCTGAAATTGACCAATGTCGCCCGGTCCAGTCTGGAAGAGTTGGGGCTCGATTACGAAGACTTCTTGAGACAAAGAGGTCTTCGCATCTGGCCCCGAGAAGATCCGCGCCGGGACGCCCTGATCGCCAGACGATGCCAAAACGTCGATGAAATAGCCGCCTGGATCAAAGAAATCCATGACAGAGAACATAACCTGAACAGCTATCCTTTAAAAGACCACGGTCGTCGCATGGCTGCCCCGTCCACCCGGTCCCCTTCGTCTACTCCGTCCACATATCCCGAAATCGCCGCCAACGCCGCTCTGGTTCTTATCGCCGTTGCAACCAGCCTGCTCGACCGCCAAATCGCCGCCCAATCGGCCGCGTTCGAAGCCGAAGGCGGTTTCACCGAAAGAATGTACCGAGTTAGAACGGAAAGAAGAAAACTCGAAAAATCGAAAAAACACTTCAATGAACATGTCATTCATCCCCCGGCAACGCCGGAAAGGTGATAACAAACGTCGAACCTTCGCCCGGCTCGCTGAAAACCTCGATTCGCCCCCCATGGGCATCGACGATGCCCTTGACCAGGCTCAGTCCTAGCCCCAGCCCCTTTTCCGACCTGCTTTGCTCCCCCCGATACAGACGTTCCCAAATCTTGGACAGCTCCTCCCTCCGAATGCCGATGCCCGTATCCCGAATTTCCACGACGACGTTTTTTTCGATTCGGAAAGCCTCCAGCGCGACGCTTCCACCCTCGGGGGTGAACTTGACGGCATTGTCGACCACATTGGCCACGGCCTGCCCGATGCGCGTGGAATCCACCGCCGCCAAAAGATGCTCGGGCGTGCGAACTGAAAATTCGACCCCCTTCTCTTCGGCCACAAATTGATAAAGGTCGGCCACCTTTTCTATCAGGGCCGAGACATCCACGACCTGCCGGTCGATATTCATGACCCCGATTTCGGCTTCGGAGATGTCCATGAGGGTTTCCAGCATGACCTGGATGCGCTCGGACTCCTCGACGCACTTTTCAAGGGCCTCCCTGCAAAGATCCGCGTCGCCGCCGGTCTGCAATGCGATTTCCGCGACGTTTCGGAAACGGGTCATGGGAGTGCGCAGATCGTGCGCCACATTGTCCAGGGAATGCCGCATGCCGTCGATCAGCCGGTAGATGTTGTCGAGCATTTCGTTGAAAAGCCCGGCCAATTCGTCCAGTTCGTCCTCGGCCATGGAGCGGGGCACTTTCGCCGTCTTTTTCCCGATGTCGATCGAACGAACGCTCCGAATCAGGTTGCGAATGGGCCGCAGGGTCTGGCGGGAAAGAAAGACGCCTCCGGCCAAGCCAAGAACGAACAGCGGAACAACCAAGATCATGAAACCGTCGCGAAAATGGAGAAGCACCCTTTCCCGTCCTTCGGCGTCCGCCCCCACTTGGACCAGGTAGTCCGGGGACAACCGCGCCGAAGCGATATCCAGATCGTAGCCGTTTTCCGTCCCGGCGAACCTCATCCACAACTGCTCCGGGCCGGGAACCGCTTTCTCCAATCTCGACGGATCGAAACCCGACCACTGCTCCGGCCAAAAAATGCAGAGGGTCTTGTTCGCGTTGTCGGCGACCCTGACGAGGAACGGATAGGTTTTATAAGCCCGTTTTTTCTCCGCAATGAAATTCTCGACGCCCTCTATTCCTCCGATTTGATACAGGGCGAACACAGCCCCTAGTTCCAGTCGAATTTTTTCGCGATCCGCCTTTTCCAATGTCGCGGAAATTAAACAATAAACGAAAACGAAAAGCAGAATCGAACCCGCTATGTAAATGCCCGTGTACCACAAACCTACTTTTACGCTGATGGTTTTGGCCGGATTAGGAAGGCGTTTTAAGAACATAGCCGACACCGCGAATGGTGTGAATCGTTTTCCGGGGAAAATTCTTGTCGATCTTGTTTCTGAGGCGGCACACCAGAACATCCACGACATTGGTCTGCGGATCGAAATGAAAATCCCAGACGTGCTCCAAAATCATGGTTTTCGAGAGTACCCGGTCCGCATTGCGCATCAGGTATTCCAGCAAGGCGAACTCGCGGGGCTGCAACTCGATTTTCATTCCGGACCGGTACGCCTCCCTCTTCAGCAAATCGAGAGACAGATCTCCGACCATCAGGTTCGACGATTCGAGGGTCTTGCTGGACCGGCGGATCAAGGCCTGGACCCTGACCAGCAATTCCGAAAAGGCGAACGGTTTGACGAGATAATCGTCCCCGCCTTTCTGAATGCCCCGGACACGGTCGTCAACGGAACGCTTGGCGCTCAGGATCAGGACCGGCAGATCCACGCGCCGGCGCCTGAGCGTCTCGATCATGCCCAGCCCGTCCAGCTTCGGCAGCATGATATCGATAATAGCCGCGTCGTAGGGTTCGTTCAAGGCCAGATGAAGCCCGTCCTCGCCATTTGCGGCATGATCCACAGCGAAACCTTCCTGCTTCATCCCCTTCGCGACGAACGAGGCGATCTCCAGGTCGTCTTCCACAATGAGCAAGCGCATATGGCAATCCTTTTTTTGTTTACCAGTTCGATCGAAAATTCCGAAAAATTGCGTGACCCCCGTGGAAACAGGTCGCCGCCATCATACAACGGGAAGCGCCGGCATGGCAACGACCGGGAGCCCATTAATAGATTTCCATCCAGGATTTCCTCGAATCGATTCGGGAGGCCAGCTCGTTCAAAGTTTCGAGGCTTTCGTCGAATTCGTCTTGGGCGATTTCAAGTATCCGGTGCAAGCTCTTTCTGGATCGGAAATGCCGTTCGAGCACTTCGGAAACGGCGCCGCCGGCGAATCGGCTGTCGAGCGAAAAACCGAGTCGCTCCAGCCATTTTCGAAACCGGGACACCGCCTCGAGACAAATTCGGGATTCTTTCAGCTTCTCTCCATGCGATCAATTCCACCTTCCGGCGGGATGTATGATAGCCGACCCGATTCGTGGCCCATCGGCGTCGGTTCGGCGATCTTCTGGATGGCAAGCCATGCATCAGGGAAAATACAACATTCAACCCATTTGTTTCCAGGCCATCGTGGTTACGATTTAATTCGTGCCTAAACGCCAAGGCCGAGAGGAGCGAAAAGAAATTGAAAAAAAAAGAAAATGAAACAAGAATTCCCGTTCTTCGGGAAGAGCTGAAAGTCGGAAAAAAAAAGGTGGAGACGGGTGTTGCGCGGGTGACAAAAACCGTTCGCGAGCGGGAAGAAGTTGTAGACGAACCGCTGACGAAAGAGGCGATCCATGTGGAACGAGTCACGGTAAATCGATACGTCGAAAGTCCAGTTCCCGTTCGCCAGGAGGACGGGGTAACCATCGTGCCTTTGATGGAAGAGGTTCTTGTGGTCGAAAAAAGATTGCTGCTCAAAGAAGAACTTCGGATCACGAAAAGAAAGAAAACGGTCCGGGAGCCCCGGAGAGTGATTCTTCGAAGCGAAGAAGCCTTGGTGGAAAACTTCAAGAAAAAAAACGAACCCGATTGATTCGAATCGGTTTGAACACAAAAAGGAGACAAATATGAAACAAGTAGTTGGTTTCATGGATAATTATCAGGATGCCGTCGATTTGGCAACGGATCTGTCGAATAGCGGTTTCAAGCGGGAAAATATCGATATCGTCGAAAGCGAAGGCAGAAGCGTAAGGGAAGAGTCTAGAGAAGAAGAGGGCGGCTTCCTCCAGTCGCTTAGAAGGGTTTTCGGCAGGGAGGATTCGGAAGAAGTAAGAGGCTATTACGCCGAAGGCGTGAGAAGGGGAGGAACCGTCGTTTCCGTTCTCACCCATGAAGAGGATGCGGATCTCGCCGCCGACATCATGAGCCGGCATGGCGCCGTGGATATCGAAGAAAGGGCGGAGGAATGGAAAAAATCCGGATGGAGCGGCTACGATGAAACATCGCGACCTTATACCTCCGAGGAAGTGGAGCGGGAAAAGAAAGTTCTGCCGGTAACCGAAGAGGAGCTTCATGTCGGAAAGCGTAAGGTCGGGACAGGAAAAGTTCGCGTGTACAGCCATGTGACCGAAACGCCGGTCGAAGAAAAGGTGCGTCTGCGGGAAGAGCATGCCAAGGTGGAGCGAAGATCCGTGGATCGGCCGGCCACCGGGCGTGAAAAAGAGGCGTTTCGGGAGCAATCCTTCGAAATCCGGGAATCGAGGGAAGAGCCGGTCGTATCGAAAGAGGCTCGGGTGAAGGAGGAAGTGGTGATCGGAAAAGAGGCTTCCGAACGTACGGAAACGATCAGAGACAAGGTCCGCAGGACGGATGTCGAGGTGGAAAACGAGGAGTTCGATCGGTATTATAATTCCCTTAAAGAGAAGGAAAAGGGCGACTACGCCATTTACCGCGACGCCTACGATTACGGAGGCGAACTCTTCGGGGATGCCAGATACTCCGGCAAAGGTTGGCACGATGTCGAAGCCGATTTGCGCCGGGACTGGGAACGCCGCCATCCGGGCACTTGGGACAGGTACAAGAACACGATCAAACATCGGTGGGATCGCCGGTAACATTCAAATGCCTCGCGGGAACCCGGGCCGCCGCCAAGCCCTGGTTCCCGCTCGATTTTCATGACTGTTTCAGCCTGCCGCGCCGACTCGCGAGAAAAGACCGGTTGTGAAATATGCGAATATGTTTTAAAATGCGCCCGTGTTTTCTACGCATCGACACATTTTTTTCAACAAGGATACGAATGGCGGACGACAAATCGAATATCTCTTCAACTTGCAGTGGCAAAGTCGTATCGGCTGCGGAAGCCGTTTCGAATATCGGAAAGGGAAGCCGGGTTTTCATCGGCACCGGATGCGGGGAGCCCCAGTATTTGATCAAGGCGATGGTAAAGGACCCGGAACTGCGGGACGTCATGATCTACCAGATGCTCTCCTTCACGTTGGCGAAGTACGTCGACGACCCTGCTTTCCACGAACGTTTTCTTCTGAAGCTTTTCTTCATTTCCAGGGGAATCCGCAAGGCCGCGTTCGAGGGAAAGATCGACTATATCCCCTCGTACCTTTCCCAGATTCCGGGGCTTTTCTCGAACGGACGAATCGGCCTTGACGCCGCTTTGATCCAAGTGAGTCCTCCCGACCGATTCGGTTATTGCAGTCTGGGCGTCTCGGTCGATATCACGCGGGCGGGCATGGAAAGCGCCCAACTGGTGATCGCCCAGATCAATCCGCGAATGCCTCGGACCAGCGGGGCGAGCTTCGTCCATATCGACGACATCGATTACTTCGTATTTCACGAGGAACCCCTTGTGGAAAGCATTCCGGCGAAAAAGGACGAAGAAATCGCCAAGAGAATCGGCATGTACGTTTCACGGTTGGTGGACGACGGCGCCACGCTCCAGATCGGTTTCGGGCATCTTCCTTACGCGATTTTGAAATATCTGAACGGCAAAAAGGATCTAGGACTCCACACGCAGGTTATAACGGACGCCTTCCTGCCGCTTTTCGAGAACAAGACGATCACCAACCGCCGGAAGAATTATCTTCGAGGAAGAACCGTCGCCTCGCTTTGCATGGGATCGGAGAAGCTGTACCGGTACGTGGACGACAACCCCGGATTCTATTTCCGCGCGTCCGATTTCGTGAACGACCCCACAGTCATCGCCAAGAACGACAACTTGGTTTCCATCTCCAGCGCCTTGGAGGTGGACCTTACCGGCCAGGTTTGCACGGATTCCGTGGGCTACCTGTTCTACAGCGGCATCGGTGACCAGGTGGATTTCATTCGGGGAAGCGCCATGTCGAAGGGCGGATTTTCGGTCATCGCCCTGCCATCCACGGCTCGGGACGGCCAAGTGTCCCGTATTGTCTCCCATTTGAGCGAGGGCGCGGGAGCCGCCGCCGTGCGGGGAGACGTCGATTTCGTGGTGACCGAGTACGGCATCGCGGAACTCCAGGGAAAAAGCATTTACCAGCGGGTCATCGAACTTGCCCAAATCGCCCATCCGAAGTTCAGGAGCAAATTGATCGACGAAGCGAAAAAGCATCGCTATATTTTCGCGGACCAGCTTCCTCCCCCGCAGATCGATCTTCTTTTCGTGGAGAGATACAAGGACGAAAAGAAACTGCCGAACGGACAAACAATGGAATTCGCGCCCCTGTTTCCATCCGACGAATTCGAGTACAGAAACTTTTTCTATTCCCTCAAGGAAAAGACGATCTATTCCCGTTTTTTCCACAGGATTCGACTTTTCCCCCACGAAGTGGTACAGAAGCATTGGGCTGCCATGGACTACAAGAAGAGCCTTTCCATCATCGGCAAGGTGCAAAAACGAGGGGGAAAGGAGATCGTCGCCATCGGAAGCTACGCGCCCGGAAACGCCGGCCGGGCCGACGCCGCGTTCGTGGTCCGGGAGGACTACCAGAATTTGGGGATTGCGTCGCATCTGCTGAGAATCCTCGAGAAGGCCGCGAAGGAAAACGCCTATCAAGGCTTTTCCGCCACGGTCTTGAAGGAGAACGGGGCTATGCGAAAGGTTTTCGTCAACCGTTATCCCCACGCCGACCTGAGGAACGAAAACGAAAACGAGGTGCAAATTGTCGTCGATTTCGACGGTGACAACCCCGGACCGAAAAAAAGGAACGAATGCTCGTGGGAAAAATTGATGTGAGAAATCTGGGGGAGATCGTAGCGGAAGGCGCATTGCGGCTGGGGCTACTGATCGACGATCGGCAGGCGCGAATCTTTGAAACCCACGCGTTAGAGCTTTTGACCTGGAACCGGAAGACGAACCTTACGGCCGTCACGGACCCGACCGAAATGGCGGTCAAACACTTTTTAGACTCCATAGCGGGCGCCCCGCTGATTCCCGAAGGCGCGACCCTTTTGGATATCGGCTCTGGCGGAGGCTTTCCCGGCATACCGCTGAAGGTCGCGAAACCTTCCCTCTCGTGCCTTCTCGTCGAAGCCTCCCGGAAAAAGACGAGCTTTTTGCGACATGTCGTCAGAACTCTGAAATTGGAAGACATTTCGGCAATGCATGTTCGGGCCGAGGATCTGGCAAAAGATGCAAGATACAGGGAAACGTTCGGCGTGGTCGCGTGTCGCGCCCTGACGGAATTGAAAACTTTCTTCAAAATGGCGGCCCCGTTGGTTTCACGGGGCGGTTTTATTCTGGCCTACAAGGCGAAGTCCGTCGAAAGCGAAATCGAAGAGACTCGAAAGCATATCGATTCATTTGCGGGTCCGTCGGAGGAATGGACTATCGAAACCCGTAGCCACGAGCTTCCCGTACTCGAACAGGAAAGAACGCTTGTGGTTTTCAGACGCAACCTTTAGAACCGATCGTTTTTTCAATTCACGGCCGGCTCATTCCTTTCGAATCCGGCGCCCTGCGTTAAAAAAACGGGGCTCCGCCGGAACGCGAGGACTCCGCGCATCGGCGACGCAGGGCATCGGAGGCGCCAAAAGAAACATGACAAATCGAAACGACCGTGCTAATCTAACTTGGGAACCGAGAGGACGGCAAGCCTTGCTTCAAAGGAATCAAGAATGATTACAGAAGATTGCACCCATGAAATTTGCGAAAAAATGGACCAACTTCCGATAGACGTCAGCAAAGTTTTGTCTGACAAGGCCCGCGTCCTGATCGTGGATGACGACAAAATCAGCCGAAGGCTGTTGTCAGACCTTCTTGGCGGCGAGTACACAACCATCATGGCCGGAAGCGGCCAGGAAGCTCTGGAAAGAATCGAGCAGGAACAGCCGGACCTTGTCCTCTTGGACATCATGATGCCCGAGATGAGCGGTTTCCAGCTCATCCGGCGACTCAAGGAAGACAGCCTCACGCAGACGATCCCGGTCGTCTTCATCACGGCGCTGAACTCCATCAGGAACGAGGAGGAAGGACTCAGGCTTGGCGCGGTCGATTACATTACCAAACCGTTCATGCCGTCGATCGTCGAAGCGCGAGTCGGAAACATAATGACTATGGTGCGCCAGCGAAAGCTGCTGGAGACGCTGGCTCACATCGACGGGCTCACGGAGATTCCCAACCGGCGCTATTTCGACCAGGCCCTTCTGCGGGAATGGCAACGCTCAATGAGATACAACAGCCCATTGTCCGTCGCGCTGGGCGACGTGGATTATTTCAAGCAGTACAACGACAATTACGGCCATGCCAGCGGAGACCGCGTTTTGCGCGCGCTGGCGCGGGAACTGAGGATAAACCTGAAACGGCCATACGATTTGGCTGCACGCGTCGGGGGCGAGGAGTTCGGCATCGTCCTTCCCAATACCGAGGCGGAAAAGGCAGCCACCTTTTGCGAAAGCATTCGGACCGCCATCGAAGCTCTCAATATCGCCCACGGTTTCTCGGGCGTTTCGACGAGAGTCACCGTCAGCATCGGCGGCGCGACCATCATTCCCGCCCAGCACATGGAGCTTGCAAACCTTCTGGATCTGGCCGACCGCCAGCTGTACAACGCCAAAAACAAGGGAAGAAACAGAGTTGAATGGCTGATTTGATTTCCGGCGATTCGTTTTTCCCTTGACTAGAACCAAACTTTTCTTTACCCTTCCTGCAATTTCGTGGAGCGCCTTCCGGTTAACGGAACACGGTGAAAATCCGTGACGCACCCGGCGCTGTAAACCCGGATTTTCGCGTTTTTCGCGAAAAGACCGCAGACTTGTATGCCACTGTCCGTTCGCGGGAATCGTTCCCGAGGTCATTCGACAATGTTCGTAGTCGAAGGCGTCATACGGATGGGAAGGCGGTCTGCGGGTCGGGCGAGTCAGAAGACGAACCGGAAAGCTACAGCTGGGAATCCGATGGCAAAGGGTTCCGGCGGGTCCGAAAAACGGCCTTGTCGGAACCCTTTTTATTGGGCCGCAAGCCGATCGGACATCCACTCTGGTATTGTGTTTTTCTTAATCGACTTTATCGGAATGGAGGATTATTATGAAAACCCAGCTGGAATCTGCCCTCGAGGGCATTGTCACGCCCCAAATGAAACAGGTCGCGAAAGAAGAAAATCTCCCGGTCGAAGTTATCCGGGAACGGACGGCCAAAGGCGAAATCGTCATACTGTCGCATCCGTCGAGAAAAAATCAAAGGGCCGTTGGCATCGGACGAGGCCTAAGAACTAAAGTCAACGCATCCATCGGGACTTCGTCGGACATATGCGACATCGACGAGGAAGTGAAAAAGGCGAAAGCGGCCGAGGAGGAAGGCGCCGACACCCTGATGGAGCTTTCCGCGGGCGGCGACCTGGACGGGGTCAGGCGCGAAGTGCTCGCGGCCGTCAACCTCCCGGTGGGAAACGTTCCCCTCTACCAGGCGTTCAAGGAAACCGCCAGGAAACATAGAAACCCCGCGAAGCTCGATCCGGAATACCTGTTCGACCTGATCGAAAGGCAACTCGACGACGGGGTCTCCTTCATGGCCATCCATTGCGGAATCAACCGGTTTTCGCTGGAACGTCTGCGAAAGCAGGGATTTCGCTACGGCGGTCTCGCCAGCAAGGGCGGCACTTTTTTGGCCGCCTGGATGGAAGCCAACGACAGGGAAAATCCTTTGTACGAGCAATTCGACAGGGTCTGCGAAATCATGAAGAAACACGACGCGGTCCTCTCTTTAGGAAACGGAATCCGCGCGGGCGCAATCCACGACAGCCACGACAGAGCGCAGATGGCCGAGATGGTGATCAACTGCGAGCTTGCCGAAATGGGGCGGGAAATGGGTTGCCAAACCATGGTGGAAGGACCCGGGCATGTGCCCCTTGACGAGATCGAGGCGAATATCATCCTGGAAAAACGCATGAGCGGTAACGCTCCATATTACGTCCTGGGCCCGATCCCCTGCGACACGGGAGCCGGATACGACCATGTTGTGGCCGCCATCGGGGCCGCCAGCTCCGCAAGGTTCGGCGCCGACCTGATCTGCTACATCACCCCCGCCGAGCACTTGGCTCTACCGAACGAACAAGACGTCCGGGAAGGAGTCAGGACCACCAGGCTCGCCGTGCGGGTCGGCGACCTGTGCAAATACCCGGAACGACGAAATGGCGAAATGCTGGCGTCCATGGCCCGGCGCGACATGCGCTGGCAGGAGCTGGAAAAACGCCTCCTTTTCCCGGAAATCGCTCGCCGGGTCAGGAACGAAAGGACTCCCAAAGAGCAAAATACATGCACCATGTGCGGTGACTTCTGCGCAATGAAAAAAGGGATGGAGATTTTTTGCGGGGACATCAAAGGCGGGAAAATCGCTTTGGACGGATCGGGAAAGGCAGGCGTCAGTCGTTAGGCTTTGAAAGGAAACGATAGAGCGGCCCGGTCGAAGCACCTCGAAAACTGATCGGGGGTTCGGCGTCGCGTCGTTCCACTTTAAAAAAATCGGCCGCCGCTTTGGCGGCCAACCAAACCTTGCGTCTCGTTCCCACGATATCTCTATTTGTATTGGAAACCCCTACCCCTCTCTTCGCCTCTACCAGGCTCGGCAGAATTTCCTTCATTTCGGGGGAATGCAGGGACTTGAAAGTCCCTCGCGTTCCTCGCGTTCTTGAAGATGCTCTTGAACAGGCCGTCGTGCGGCGATCTTTCCAGTTTCTTCATGCCCTTGACCATATTGCGTGAAGTCCTCGGTCCGCTTGATATCATAATACTATTGCCCGCGAAATCCGGTCTATCCCCGGAATTCCCGCCGCAATCCTACACCGCGAGATCGAAAGATACGGGTTATAAGAACATTCCCGTTTTCTCGGTCGAGTAGCCGCCCAGCGCCTCCACGCGCTTTTTAAATTCCGGGGTGTTTATGGTCTCCAAAAGGAGTTGGATATTTTTCGTCTCGAAATAGCCTTCGGGAATCACGAGATCGTACTGTTCGGTGACCACGGGGATAAAATCCAGCCGCAGGGCCTTGGCGGCAGCGTAGATGCCCAGGCCGACGTCGGCCCTTCCGCTTAGCACCGCAGCGGCGACCGACATGTGCGTGAACTCGTCGTCGCCGTAGCCCTTGATGCTTCCGGGGTCGATGCCCAGCCGCCCAAGCCGGTAGTCCAGCAGGATGCGCGTGCCCGAACCGCCCTGCCGGTTCACGAAAGTCACGTCCTCGCGCGCAAGGTCCTCGATTCCCCGGATGTTTTTCGGATTGTTCGGGAGCACGATCAGCCCCTGATCCCTCATGACCAGGTTTACCAGTTTGACCGGAGTGTCGGGCAGGTATCGACGGATATAGGATACGTTGTAGGAGCCGTCGTTTACGTCAAGAAGATGGGAACCCGCCAAGTGGCAGACTCCACTTTTGATCGCCATCAGGCCGCCCATGCTACACACGTGGATGGAAGAGAAGGAGATGTCG
>CAZNTU010000150.1:11869-13505 GCA_964575975.1 uncultured Desulfobacteraceae bacterium | reverse complement strand
CCAGATCGAGCGCGCCGGTGGAACTCATGATCCGTCCGCCTTCCTTGAACTCGGTTCCCGGAAGCGGTACCGGATAGGAACCCGCTGCTACGATCGCGTGCTTGAATTGGATGTGGGAGACGTCGGCGTCGCTGTCCAAAAGCCGGACGGCCGCGGAATCCTCGAAGCGGGCCCTTCCCCGGATCAGGTTCACCTGGCGCTTTTCGCAAAGGCTCGCAAGGCCGCGCGTCAGCTTTTCCACGACCTTGTTTTTCCAGTCCCGCATTTTATTCAGATCGATTTTCGGCTGTTCGAAGGAAATCCCCATCTGGTCTGCGTTTCTCGCGTCGTGAAGCAACTCCGCCACGTACAGGAGGGACTTGGAAGGAATGCAGCCTCTAAGCAGGCAAACTCCGCCCAGACGCTTCTCCATTTCCACCATGGTCACGTTCAGTCCCAAATCGGCGGCGCGAAAGGCGGCGGCGTATCCTCCCGGTCCTCCTCCTATAATCAGCAGGTCCGCCCTCTCCGTGAATTCTCCCATTACCATTTTGCGTTCCTCCTATGCGAGCATCATGAGTTTTTCGGGATTTTCGAGCGCCGACACGATTTTCCCCATGAATCTAGCCGCGTCGGCGCCGTCGGCGATCCGGTGGTCGAACCCCAGGGAAAGGGGAAGCATGAGCCTGGGTTTCACGCGGTAGTTTTCCACGTCGCCCGTCACCACCGGTTGGAGCCTCGCCTTTGCCAATCCTAGTATCGCCGACTGCGGATAGTTGATGATCGGCGTAAAGCCCGTTCCGCCCAGGGAGCCGACATTCGTAATGGTGAAGGAGCCGCCGGTCATTTCGTCGCGGTCGGCCTCCCCCTTGCGGGTCTTGTCGGCAAGGACCGGAAACTCCAATGCCAAGTCGGCGATGCTTTTGCGGTCGGCGTTTCGGATCACCGGCACGAGGAGTCCCCGATCCGTATCCACAGCCACCCCGATATGGTAGTAACGCTTGAGGACGATTTCCTCCTTGTCCATGTCGAGGCTGGCATTGAACTTCGGAAAGGCTTTCAGGGCGGCCACCGCCGCCTTGATCGCGAATACGGTGATCGTCAAAGCCCCGCCCTCTTTTTCGATTTCCGCTTTGTACTTTCGGCGAAAGGCCTCCAGTTCGGTGATGTCCGCCACGTCCTGATGGGTGACGTGAGGGATGCGGGACCAGGAGATTCGCATGTTCCTTGCGATGGTTCGCCTGACCGACCGGAGGGGAACGCGCTCCACATCGCCCCGCTGCCCGAACTCGGGAAACGCGGGAGTTTCGACGATCTCCTCGGCCTCTTCCTCGGCGGGCTCTCTCCTTTCCTCCTCCTCGGGCGGCTCTTCTTTCTTCTTTTCTTCGGGCGGTTTCCTCTCCGGCTTTTCCTCGGTCTTTTTCTTGGCCTTTTCGGCGTGGGCTTTCACATCCTCGGCGGTGACGCGCCCGCCGGGACCGCTTGGTTCCACCTCGTAAAGATCGACACCGAGTTCTCTGGCTATGCGGCGGGTGGATGGAACGGCCGGTACCGGCCTTCCCCTGTCCGGCTTCTTCCCCGTCTTTTCCTTTTCCTCTTTCTCTTCCGCTTCCCGAGGCTCCTCCCTTTTTTCAGGCTTCCGAGTTTCGGCTTCCTC
>CAZNTU010000150.1:0-11769 GCA_964575975.1 uncultured Desulfobacteraceae bacterium | reverse complement strand
CCTCCTCGGCTTCCACCTCGAAGACCATGAGCACGTCGCCCACTTTCACCGTATCGCCTTTGGCCACCTTGACCTCCTTGACGACGCCTGCAAATGGCGAAGGTATCTCGGTGGAGGCCTTGTCGGTCTCGATCACGAGAATCGACTGTTCCTCCTCCACCCGGTCTCCCTCGGATACCAGAATGTCCACGATCTCCGCCTCGTGAATGCCTTCTCCGGGATCGGCCAGCTTAAATTCCCTTTCCATATTCCTTTCGTCCTCTCTCCTGGCGATACGGTTTAAAATTCGAGGGTTTCCCGGGCCCCCCGCAGGATACGCTTCACGTTGGGAATAAAGTCCCTTTCCCTCTGGTAGAGCGGGATGACCACGTCGTAGCCCGCGATCCGTTTAACCGGGGCCTCCAGATAGAGAAACGACTTTTCCACCAGCCGGGAGACCATCTCCGCGCCCGGTCCGAAGCTCCGGTGGGCTTCGTGGACGATCACTACGCGTCCGGTTTTCCGTGCCGATTCCGTGAATTTCTTGTCGTCCAAGGGAGATACGGTCAGAATATCGATCACCTCCGCCTCGACGCCGTCCTCCTCACGCAGGATATCGGCCGCGTCCAGAACGGGCTTGAGCATGGCGCCGTAAGTGATGATCGTCAGATCGTCGCCTTCCCGGACGATTTCCGACTGGCCGATGGGAAACGTTTCTTCCTCCTCGGGGACTTCCTCGCGAAAGGATCGGTACGTGGCTTTGGGTTCGTAGAAGACCACCGGGTCGGGGTCGCGAATGGCGCTGACAAGGAGCGCCCGGGCCTTGCGGGGGCCCGACGGTATTACTGTCTTGAGCCCCGGCGTATGGGCGTAGTAGGCCTCCCGGCTTTCGGAATGGTGCTCGAGCGCGCGCACGCCTCCGCCGTAAGGGCAACGCATGACCATCTGGATTTGGAACCGTCCCTGGGACCGGGCTCTGAAACGTGCCGCGTGGGCCTCCAGCTGGTGGAACGCGATGTAGCTGAACCCGGAAAACTGGATCTCGCAAACCGGTTTCAACCCGTGGATGGCCATGCCGATGGAGGCTCCCGCGATCACGGATTCCGCGAGGGGAGTATCGATCACCCGCTCCTCGCCGTACGCGTCCAGAAGCCCCTCGGTGACGCGGAACACGCCGCCGTCCACGCCGACATCCTCCCCGAGCACGATCACGTCCTCGTCCTTCTCCATTTCCTGCTTGAGGGCCAGATTGATCGCCTGGACCATCGTCAATTTACCCATGGTGCGCCTCGCTATCGATGGCCGTCTCGCGACGGCCGGTTTGTTCCTCGGATATCAGGCTTTCGATTGGTTATTGGTTGTTGGATAATTTGTTATTAGGTATTGGGTGTTTGTTATTCGGAAATCAGGCTTTCGAATTCTTCCTTCTGGGATAGCAAGTGGGGAGGCATTTCGGCGTATTGGAAATCGAACATTTTGACGGGGTCGCCGAGTTCCTTGGATTTTTTCTCCCAAGCCTTGACCGTTTCCCTGATTTCCGACTTGATCTTCTCTTCCAAATTCCCGATGTCGTCGTCGGAGAGCAGATCCTTGTCTTTCAAATATTTTTGAAATCGCTTGAGAGGATCGCGGGCCTCCCATCTTTCGACCTCTTCCTTGGCCCTGTACTTGGTGGGATCGTCCGCCGTCGTATGCACAGACAACCGGTATGTGACGCATTCGATCAGCGTGGGGCCTTCGCCCGCCCGTGCCCGGTCCGCCGCGTCCTTGGCCGCCGAATAGACCGCGAGTACGTCGTTGCCGTCCACCTGGACTCCCGGCATTCCGTAGGCAAGCGCCTTCTGTGCAATGGTTCTGGAACGGGTTTGCTTCGAACGGGGAATGGAAATGGCCCAATGATTGTTCTGGCAAACGAACACGGTCGGGAGCTGGAATACGGCCGCGAAATTGAGGCTTTCGTGGAAATCCCCCTCGGAGGTGGCCCCGTCTCCGTGAAAAGCCATAACGATGTTTTTTGTCCGCTTGTACTTCGAGGCGTAGGCAAGCCCTACCGCGTGCGGCAACTGCGTTGCCACGGGAATGCAGACCGGGAGGGTATGGCTTTCCTCGGGCACAAGCCCCCCTTCGTTGAACCCGGCGTAGACCAGCAAAACGTCGATCATGCCCTTTCCCCGCCAGACCTCCGCAGCCATTTCCCGAAACGAGGGCACGAGCCAGTCGTCCTTTTCGAGGACCGCCGCCGCGCCGATCTGGGTCGCCTCCTGCCCTTTGACAGGAGCGAAAGTCCCCATCTTCCCCTGCCGCTGCAAATTCAGCATGCGCTCGTCGAATCGGCGGGTCAAAAGCATTTTCCGGTGCATCTCGACCAGAAGGTCGTCGGGAATGTCCGGCTCTATCTCCGAATCCAGTTCCCCGTCCTGGTCCAGGATGGAAACGTATTGGATTTTATATTCGAGATCGATATCTTTTTTGGGCATTTTTTTACCTTTTTCGGACGTTTCGGGTTGGAATGGGCGATAGTCGAATGTCCACGGAGCGACAACTCTTCGCCCCGAGACAATCCAGTCGAGCTGAATCGATGTTATACGTTCCATGAATGAGATAAAATAGAGGGGAATGCGTATTTGCCATAGGGAGGAACCTTATTTCATAGATGTGTCCGTTGCCGCGATCGCTCTTTCGTTCCACTTTTCCGGAACGGCGAAATACGGATAAAACCCTATTGATTCGTCTTGGCGGAAGCCGTAGAATTTTCAGCGCCAAGATATTGAAAAAACACTCATCTGTTTCCAGGAGTATCACTTCGAGATGACAGGTTTCACACAGGGAAAGGAGAAGACATGAAAAGGCTTTACATTCTACCGTTTGCTATACTTTTGTTGCTATGCATCCACACTTGCGCGTTTGCACAGTCCTATTTGGTGCGTGAAAAAACTCCGCCCACGCCGACGTTGACGGTTACGGGAAGCGGTCAAGTTTCGGCGACGCCGGACCAGGCGGTGGTCCAGTTCGGCGCTGTCGCTCGAAACGAGAAGGCGGCCGATGCTCAAAACGAGGCGAGTCGAATCGCGGCCTCTATAATCGAGGCGATTCAGGCGGCGGGGATTACCAAGAACAAAATTTCCACGGCCGAGCTGACCCTCGCGCCGATATACGAGCAACCGGATCCCAAGACAGGAGACCGGGAGAGTCCTCCGCGCACCGTCGGCTATTTGGCGACCAACCTGCTGCGGGTCGAAATCGAAGAGATGAATAAGATCGGCAATGTGATCGACGCCGCTATCGGCGCCGGTGCGAACAGGTTGGGAAACATCTCCTTCCAGCTGAAAGACGAGACGGCCCTGCGTGAAAAGGCGCTTTGGCAAGCGGTTTTGAGAGCCCGGAAAAAAGCCGTGGAGATCGCCGAAGCGTTGAACCTCCGTCTCGTTCGAGTCCTTTATGTATCGGAGGAAAACGTGGGCATCGTCGAACCTCGGTTCCGAATCCAAGGGATGGCGGCTTCGGCCGCCGAATCCACGCCGGTGGAACCCGGACGGATAGAGGTGAACGCGTCGGTGAGCGTGGACTACCAAATCGAGGAAAGAGGCGGACCGCCGTCCGGGAACTAAGCCTCGTGCACTGGCCAAGAAATTCCGAAGAGCCACTTTAAGGTCTGGAGGAGACAATGAGCAAGAGGCTGTCGTTTCTGTTGCTTGTTCTGGTTGCCGCAACACCTTCGGCCCATTCCGGCGAAACCGGAATTTCGGATGGCGACCGGACGTTTGTCGTCTATTGGGAGAACGATATTTTCGCCCGGGCCGACCGGTATTATACCAACGGGGCCAAGCTGGTCTACATATCGGGAGAGATAGAAAAAGACGGCCCCGCGAATGGCTCGACTTCGTGGTTTGTAAATGCCATAGATGCCGTTCCCGTCCATGAAACGGAAGACAGCGTCAAGAATTTCGCGCTGTCGCTCGGACAGAAGATATACACTCCGGACGATATCGAGAAAGAGGATCTTGTCGAGGACGACCGTCCTTACGCCGGCTACACCTTTTTCGGAATAGGGGTGATCGGCAGGACCGGCAAACGGTTGGATTCCTTCGAGCTGAACATCGGCCTGATCGGTCCCGAATCCTACGCGAGGAACATTCAGGAGACGGTCCACGAGTGGGTGAATACAGACGAACCCAAGGGGTGGAGCAATCAATTGAAAAACGAACCCACCCTGGTCTTGGCGTACGAGATAAAATACCGTCCTTGGCAAACCCGTTTTGGAGGCTGGTCCGAAGTCGATGTCATACCCAGTGTGGGGGCCGCTTTGGGCAATGTGTACACGTATTTGAACTGCGGAGCCGAAATACGTTTCGGATGCAATTTGCCCGCCGATTTCGGTACCGGCCTGGTTCGTCCCGCCATAAGCTTGAACACTTTCACGCCGGGAGCCAAAAACGGGAGGTTCGGATTTCATGTCTTCGCCGGAATCGACGGCCGCGCGGTGCTGCAAAACATCTTTCTGGACGGCAACACTTTCACCGACAGCCACGAGGTCGATAAAAAAACGTTCGTTGCCGACATCATGGTCGGGGCGAGTCTCGGTTTCGAACAATTCCGGCTTACCTACACCCACGTATTCCGAACAAAGGAATTCGACGAGCAGGACAAGAATCAGTTTTTCGGCTCGATCAGTCTTGCATACATGTTTTAAAACGCCCCCAATTGGCAAGGCTTGATCCTGACCCCCAGAGCTTCGCACGCGGAGCTTACCGTCATTTTGCGAACCCCGAACTCGGCCGCGATTTCCCACGCGGTCCTGCACGGAAGCCGGCCGTTTTCCATCCGAGCCTTGATTGCGTCCACAATGGCTTCGTTCTTCGGCAGCGACGGCTTGACAATGGCTTTTTCCGGCCTGTATCCGAACAGTCCCAACTGGCATTTGACCAGGCGGTATTCCATAAGGTCCGCCGTTTTCCCCACCTCGGCGGGAGAAATCTCAAGCGCGCCGACTATGTCGAAAGCGACGGCGCATGGAAGTTCCTCGTCTTTTGTTGTTTTTACGATTCGATCTTGGATCTTGGGGTCCGGCTTCGCGTCGGGGCCGTATTTGTCGGAAAATTTGGTCTTTTTGTCTCTCATGTTCACCACTGCCTTTCGTTGTTTTAAATTCGTCGGATCGTGTCGTATCTTATAAGCATACGACGACGAATTCAAAGGTTATCGTACTCATTTTTCTTGAATACATATTGGAGGTCTGTTAAAAAAAATCATTCTTTGAAATCGAATTTCGGGTTGGAACGATCATTATGACGGCATTTGTTAGAAAGAGAAAGGAAACGCGCGAGATACGGGTGGGATCGGTTTCGGTGGGAGGCGGCGCGCCGGTTTCGGTGCAATCCATGACCAACACGTACACCCATGACGTGGAAGCGACCGTTTTCCAGATAGAGAGGCTTGCGACGGCCGGTTGCGAAATCGTTCGCGTGGCGGTTCCCGACGAGAAGGGGGCCGACGCGGTCGCCGAGATCAAACGGCGAATATCGATCCCCCTAATCGCCGACATTCACTTCGATCACCGTCTGGCCATCGCGGCCGCCAAGGCCGGGGCCGACGCCCTCCGGATCAATCCAGGAAACATTGGAAGTCCCAAGAAGGTTCGCGCCGTGGTCGAATGCGCGAAGGATTTGGGCATCGCCATTCGAGTCGGGGTCAATTCGGGCTCACTGGAAAAGGATCTTTTGAAGAAATACGGCAAGGCCGACGCCCAGGCCATGGTGGAAAGCGCGCTGAGGCATATCGACATGGTGACCTCCGGCGGGTTCGACCAGTTGAAGCTTTCGATCAAGGCCTCGGACGTCCCTAGGACCGTGGAGGCCTACCGCATGCTCTCGGAGGAGACGGATTTCCCTCTTCACGTGGGCGTCACCGAAGCCGGCGGACTGTTTTCAGGCATCGTGAAATCGTCGCTCGGCATCGGCACGCTCCTGGCCGAGGGAATCGGAGACACGATACGGGTGTCCCTCACGCGAGACCCGGTCGAGGAAGTCCGCGTGGGCTATGAAATCCTCAAGGCCTTGGGACTCCGAAAGCGAGGTCCGGAAATTATATCCTGCCCCACTTGCGGACGGTGCAACATCGATCTGTTCGGCATCGTAGAGCAGGTGGAAAAGGCCTTGGCCGGCAGCCGTTCCACCGCGAAAATCGCGATCATGGGTTGCGTGGTCAACGGTCCCGGTGAGGCCCGGGAGGCGGATATAGGCGTCGCCGGCGGCACCGGCGTTGGCATACTGTTCAAACACGGAAAAGTGGTCGAAAAATTTCCGCAGGAAAAGCTTGTGGAATTGTTATTAAACGAAGTCGAAAAACTGGAACCGGAAAGGAGAAGGGAATAAAGCATGGCAAAGGCAGCGAAAACCGCGATAACTCCGACAAGGGAGCAGGACTATCCCGAGTGGTACCAGCAGGTCGTCAAGGAGTCGGACTTGGCGGAGCGGTCCCCCGTTAGGGGTTGCATGGTGATTAAGCCCTGGGGGTACGCTCTTTGGGAAAATATTATGCGCGCCATGGACGACATGTTCAAGGATACGGGCGTGAAAAACGCCTATTTTCCGCTTTTCATTCCGTTGTCCTTTCTGGAGAAGGAAGCCGAGCACGTGGAGGGATTCGCCAAGGAATGCGCGGTGGTCACCCACCACAGACTGGAGGCCGGTCCCGACGGCGGACTGGTGCCGGTGGGAAAGCTGAGCGAACCCTTGATCGTCCGCCCCACCTCGGAAACTATCATCGGGGATTCGTTCGCCAAATGGGTAAGCAGCTACCGCGACCTTCCGGTTCTCATCAACCAGTGGGCCAACGTGGTTCGCTGGGAAATGCGCACCCGCATATTTCTGAGAACCAGCGAGTTTCTGTGGCAGGAGGGCCATACCGCGCACGCGACCGGCGAGGAGGCGGTCGAACGGACGAAAATGATGCTCGACGTGTATACCCGCATGGCAGAGGAATATCTCGCCATGCCGGTGATCCAGGGAAGAAAGACTCCGGCGGAAAGATTTCCGGGAGCCGTCGACACCCTTTGCATCGAGGCCATGATGCAGGACAGGAAAGCTCTCCAGGCGGGAACCTCCCATTTTCTGGGACAGAACTTCTCCAAGGCCTCCGGAATCAAGTTCCAGAACGCCGACGAAAAGGAGGAGTTCGCGTGGACCACGTCGTGGGGATCGTCCACGAGGCTCATTGGCGGGGTGATCATGAATCACGGCGACGACGACGGGATAATTCTTCCCCCGAAGATCGCTTCGTCCCATGTGGTCCTGATGCCGATTTTCCGAAAGCCCGAGGAGAAGACCGCCGTCATGGAGTTCGTCGAAAGCCTGGCCAAGGAACTGGCCGCCCGGACTTATACCAACGGAAAAGTCCGCGTGGAGATCGATACGCGGGACATCGGAGGGGCGAGAAACTGGGAATGGGTCAAGAAGGGAATCCCGGTGCGGGTGGAAATCGGCCCGAGGGACATCGCCGACAACGCCGTGTTCATGGCTCGACGGGACCGGGGAGTCCGAGACAAGGAATCCATGCCCCGCGACCGGTTCGTCTCGGAAATCGACCGGATTCTGGACGACATCCAGAACAGCCTTTTCACAAGGGCGAAAACATACATGGAGGACAATTCCGTCGCCTTGGACGACCGAAAGGAATTCTACGAATATTTCACTCCGAAGAACGCGGAGCAGCCCGAGATTCACGGCGGTTTTTCCTACAGCCACTGGTGCGGTTCGGGCGAGTGCGAAAACAAGATCAAGGAGGATCTGAGCGTTACGATTCGATGCATACCCCTCGAGGACAGGCACGGAGACGAGGGGCGTTGCATCTGTTGCGGGGAAAAGAGCAAGCAACGCGTTGTCTTTGCCAAGGCATACTGACCTATACCATATGATTCGAATCACCGATATCATCGACAAGATTCTGGAACACAATCCCGACGCGGAACTGGATCTCGTGGATCGCGCGTACATCTATTCCGCGAGGGTCCACGACGGTCAAGTCCGCCTCTCCGGAGAGCCCTACCTTTCCCATCCCCTGGAAGTGGCCGGAATACTGGCCGACATGAAACTCGACCCGGTCAGCGTGGCGGCTGCCCTGCTTCACGACGTCATCGAGGACACCCACGCCACCAGGGAGGAAATCGAGGATATGTTCGGCAAGCACGTGGCGCACATCGTGGACGGCGTCACCAAGCTTTCCAAGATGGCGTTCAAAAGCACCAAGGAACGCCAGGCGGAAAACTTCAGGAAAATGATCTTGGCCATGGCCGACGATATTCGCGTCATTTTCATCAAGCTGGCCGACCGTCTCCACAACATGCGCACCCTCCAATATCACAAGACCCAGGAAAGAAAGCGCTGGATCGCCCAGGAAACCTTGGACATTTACGCGCCCCTGGCCGCCCGTTTGGGGATCTACTGGATCAAGAAGGAGTTGGAGGAGACCTCGTTCATGTACATTCTTCCGGACGAGTACGAAATTATCAAGACGCTAGTGAACAAAAACCGGGAGGAGCGGGAAAGGTACGTCGAGGAGACAATAAAAAACATCTTGGACAAGATGGCCCAGGCGGGTATCAGGTGCGAAGTCCAGGGGCGCTACAAGCAGTTTTGGAGCATCTACAGCAAGATGCAGAACCAAAATTTGACCTTCGAGGACGTCCACGACCTGGTTGCTTTCCGAATCATCGTGGATACGGTCCCGCAATGCTACGAAGTCTTAGGGCACATCCATTCCATGTGGAAGCCCATCGCCAAGAAGTTCAAGGACTATATTGGTTTTCCCAAGCCCAACATGTACCAGTCGCTGCATACCACGGTCGGCAACGTCATGGGGGAACGGATCGAGATCCAGATTCGCACCTGGGAGATGGACAGGGTCGCCAACTCCGGAATCGCCGCCCATTGGAGCTACAAGGAAGGCAAGAGCATCGACGACAACGTGAGCAAGACCTACGCGTGGCTCCGAAACCTGGTGGAGAACCAGGAAAACATAAAGGACCCCGACGAGTTTCTGGAGAGCGTCCGAATCGATCTGTTCCCGGACGAGGTCTACGTCTTCACGCCCAACGGCGAAATCCACGCGCTTCCCAGAGGGTCCACGCCCGTGGATTTCGCGTACACGATTCACTCGGAGGTGGGGAACCAATGCACGGGGGCCAAGGTGAACCACCGCATGGTTCCGTTGAACACCGCATTGAAAACGGGAGACCGGGTCGAGATCGTCACCACCAAGAATCATACTCCCAGCAAGGATTGGCTGAATTTCGTCAAAACGGTCAAGGCTCGTTCCCGCATTCGCCAGTGGATTAAGCAGCAGGAGAAGGAACGTTCCATAAGTTTAGGGCGGGAAATGCTCGACAAGGCTTTCCGAAAAATGCGCCTGAACTTCAACGCACTGTCGAAATCGGAGGAAATGCGAACGGTCGCCTCGAATTTCGGGTTCAAGAGCGAGGACGAGCTGGTGGCCAGCGTAGGCTACGGCAAGATTACGCCCTTGCAGGTTGCCAGGCGGTTCATGCCCAAGCCAGAGGAGGAAGACGAGCACGAATCGGTGATCGGCAAGTTGATCGGGAAAGTACGAAAGAAAAAGAACAAGGGCGGAGTGATGGTGAAGGGGGCGGACGATATCCTGGTTCGGTTCGCGAAATGCTGCCAACCGGTGCCGGGCGATTCGATCCTCGGATATATCACCCGGGGCCATGGCGTGACCGTTCATCGCACCAATTGCGTCAACGCCTTGAAGACCAACCCCGACCGGCAAATCGAAGTTTCCTGGAATGATGAGGCCCCCAATCACTATCCCGTTAAAATTCGGGTGAGATCGATGGACCGCGTGGGGCTTCTGGCCGACATCGCGGCCAACATCAGCAAAAACAAAGCCAATATTCTAAGCGTCAACACCACCGGTCGCACGAACGAGAGAGTCGAGAACGTATTCGAGTTGGCGGTGGAGAACACCGCTCATCTCGAACTCCTGCTCTCGTCGATAAAGAAAATCAGATCGGTCCACGAAGTGAAGAGGATCGACCGTTAATTCGCAGTAGATTTTTCTCCCTTGTGGAATCTGGGAGCTTTAACGATACGTCCGGACTTGATGCAATTGGTGCAGACCATCATTCTTTTCCTTGTTCCGTTATGAACGATATTGACCCTTTGAAGGTTGGGCTTGAAACGTCTTTTGGTCACGTTATGGGCATGGCTTACGTTGCAGCCCACTCTCGGCGTTTTTCCGCAAATTTCGCAACTGCTCGACATGGTTCGATTTCTCCTGGTTGTTATTTTTAAAAATTAATCAATTCTACAAATCTACAAAAAATTCCAAAAAACGCAAACTTGAATTTATAAATTAAAGTATTGTATCTGTAAAGCGCTTTTTATGAAAAACTTTTAAACGAAAAAAACCCCCTTTCGAACGGAAGGGGGTTTTCGGTCGTAGAAAACGGCGCCGGGTCGAGCTGATCGATCATGGTTTGCCAACGGTTTCGGTTCCCATGACGTGCTCGCATTGGGCGATGTAATCCATCGCCTGCCTATGGATGCCAACGTCGGGAAAATCGTAGAGGACAGACTTGAACCTGTGCAGGGCGGCCTTGTAGTGCTTGGTTTTATAATAATACATCCCCACGTATAATTCGTGGCCGGCAAGATTTTTGATGCAATTGTGGATATGTTCCCCCGCGCGTTTGGAGTACTGGTCTTCGGGAAACTGCTTCTGAAGGCGTTCGAAATTCTCTAGCGCCTTTCTGGCCGTGGATTGATCCCTGTCCACGGTATCCACCCGGTTGTAGTAGCACATTCCGATGCGATAAATCACGTAGGGAATCGCTTCGTTCAAAGGATGAAGATTTTCGAACTCCTGGTACGCCACCACCGCCTCGTCATAATGTTGAAGCTCGTAATGCGAGTCGGCGATTTTAAGTTCCGCTAAAATGGCGTACTTGTCGAAAGGATACCAGTCCTTGAGCTTTTCGAAATTCTCGATCGCCGCGTTGAAGTTGCCTTTCTTGAACTCCTCCATGCCGTCCCTCGCCAGTTCCTGGGACGACTTCAAATCCTTTTCCTGGAACCAAGCGCAGCCGGAAAGAAAAAGGATAACGGACAAAAAAACGAACAGGGTTTTAGATCGCATCGGGAAAACCATTTACGGCGCGAAGCCTTCTTGCGTTACAAACAATTTTGCGCGCCTGACAAGCGCGTTGTACGGAACGATTCGTTGCATCGGGTGCGGGATCGAACCTTATACGATTTTTTTCAGGCTTTCGACCAGTTTGGATTTGGCGACCATTCCAGTAATCTGGTCCACGACTTTTCCCTTGCTGAAAAATATAAGGGTGGGAATAGCCTTGATACCGTACTGCCCGGGCGTAACAGGGTTGTCGTCCACGTTGCATTTGGCGAACTTGACCGTTTCGCCGTAATCTTTCACCAATTCCTCGATCACGGGGGCGATCGCTCGGCAAGGCCCGCACCATGGCGCCCAAAAATCCACGAGCACGGGCTTGTCCGACTTTAAAACTTCGGCCTCAAAGCTACCGTCACCGACTTCCAGAATACCTTCAGACATTATCTCAATCCTTTCTGTCTGCTTTTAGATTAATAATGCGAAACCGTCCGGCTGACTCGTCCAAACGATTTTTTCTTCGTCGAATTCGCTCGCCTCACGGCCAATCGACGTAATTATAGTATTGTGACCATTTGTTGTCAACCGAATGAACCGAGCCGGAACCCGAACGACGCATCGCGCTCTTCGCCAAATACTTTTCCACCT
>CAZNTU010000149.1:3970-13578 GCA_964575975.1 uncultured Desulfobacteraceae bacterium | reverse complement strand
CGACCAAGGCTTGGTCGAGGGTCCTCCGCTCGGATTGTCTCTGGCCATGCAGCAGGCCCCAAACTCCGGACTCGTCGCCATAGCCGTCGAAAAGGGCTATTTCAAAGAAGCCGGCCTAAAGGTGTCCCTGAGTTATTATCCTTCCGGCAGAAAGGCGTTGGAGGCGGTATGCCGCGGGGAAGCCCTGGTGGCCACGGTGTCGGATATCGCTTTCGCGGCGAAGGCCCTTGAAGATACGTCCGTCCGTGTTTTGGCTTCGATAGGCACAAACGTAGGGAGCCAGATTGTGGCCAGGAGGGACAGAAACATCCAAAATCCAGCCGACCTCAAGGGAAAGAAGGTCGGCTTCAGCGCCAATACCACAAGCGACTACTTTCTTTACGCCTTCCTCGTGATCGAAAACATTCCGCGGGAAGATATTATATTCGTGGACATACCTGCGGCCCGGCAAGTCGAGGCCTTGGTAAACGGCGAAGTGGACGCGGTCTCCGCTTTCGAACTTCACGCGTTCGAGGCGAAAGAACGCTTGGGGGAAAACGCCGTCTACTGGGATGTTCAGAACAACGTTGCCCATCACTGGCTCCTGGCGGTCGAAGAAGGCGCCGCGGAAAATCCCGAGCCGCTCGAGCGGCTCCTCGAGGCCCTTATAAAAGCCGAAGATTTTGCCCGTGCGCACGAGGAGGAGACAAAAAGCATTGTTTCGCGAATGTGGGGGTTCGAGCCCGAATTCCTGCGGCAGTCCTGGCCGAAAACCAGACTGAACGTTTCATTCGGTCAGTCCGTGGTTGCTTCCTTGCAAAATTACACCAGATGGCAGGCGGGAAGGACAGGGACGGCCGCAGCCCCGCTCGAAGTCTTGAACTATCTGCATACCGACGTACTGGACGAGGTGGCTCCCCATTTGGTCAAAATTTTCAGGTAGGATCATATGAAAACCAAAACGAGAATCCTGCTGAGCATCGCGGCGTCTTTCACAATTTCCGTGCTGATCCTTTTTTTTGTCTTCGTCATCCTCCTGGAAATAGACAATGAAGCCGAACGCGTTCGGGCTTACGCCTCGGTCCAGGACAAGACCGAGGCTTTGAATTTATCGATAGCCAAGCTTGCGAGTCGGTCCGACCCAAGCATCATACGACAGATCGAGTCGGTGCGCGATTCTATGGAAAATCTCCTGGGAACGCTGAAAGCGTTCGACGTCCGCGAAGAATCGCTTCTCCGGCAGATCAGAACCAATGCGAACGAACTTGCATATTCCCTTGAAAAGTTGGTTTCAAGCTCCGGCGAGCCGGGCGAAATGCGGGCCGAACGGCTCGACGTTCTTGTTTCCCAGCTTGCGATGAAGATTCAATTTATTTCGGACGACACGCTCCGGCTGATGGAATTCAGCCAGACCCAAATCCATGACGCCCAGCGACAGGCCGGCATCCTGATATTTATTTTGATTCTCGCGCTCATCGTCATCAATGCCGCCATTTCCATCTTCTCCGGCAGAATCGTCATGCGAGCGCAAGAGAGTCTCCTCGATTCGTTGGGCGAGGCCGAGCGGAAAGGGCGGGTTTTGGAGGCGACGATGGAACAGCTGAGGCAAAGCGAGCAGCGGTACCGCGCCTTGTTCGACTCGATCGAGGAAGGCTTCTGTGTTTTCGAGTTGATATACGACGACAATGGCCGCGTCGTGGACTGGGTTTACCTGGAAACAAATCCCGCATTCTGTAGGCTTACGGGATGGAAGGACCCGGTCGGCAGAAGAATCGGAGAGTTCCTGCCCGACCTCGAAGACGAGTGGTTCGACAGATATGCCCGGATAGCCGACACAGGGGAATCGATGCGCTTCGAAGACCAAACGACGGTCTCTGGCAAATGGTACGACGTGTACGCATTCCGCGTCGGCAAGGTGCAAAACAATAGAATCGCAATCCTTTTCAACGACATCACCGAGCGCACACTGGCCGAGGAGGCTTTGCGGGACAGCAAGGATCGCCTCGGGAAATCTCTCGCCGAGAAGGAAGTTTTGTTGAAGGAAATTCACCACCGTGTTAAGAACAACATGCAAGTGATTTCCAGCCTGGTTTCGCTGCAGGCCGAGGAATTGGAGGACGAAGCCATGCGGGACGTCCTGAAGGACGTGACCCATCGGGTGCGCTCGATGGCTCTCGTCCACGAGAAGTTGTACCAGTCGTCCGATTTGGCCAGAGTGGATTTCGCCGAATACGCCCGAAGCCTGCTCGATTACCTTTGGCGCGCCCACGGAGCGACGGCGGCCGGGATAAGGCTGGTTTTGGAAACGGAGCCCGTTCCGTTGTCCGCGACTGCGGCCGCGCCGTGCGGCCTCGTTCTGAACGAGCTTGCCGGAAACGCCTTGAAACACGCCTTTCCGGACGGCGCGGGCGGGAAGGTTTTCGTTTCGTTTCATCGAACGGAGGGGGGCCAAGCGCGGTTGATCGTGCGCGACAACGGCAAAGGCCTGCCGGAGGGGTTCGACTGGACCCAATCCCGCTCCCTGGGGCTTCGTCTGGTCGGCATGCTCGCTCGGCAGCTTCACGCGTCGGTGGAAGTCTCCGGCGACAGAGGGACCGAATTCGCGATCGCGTTCAAGATTGGAAACACATGAGCCGTCCTCTTGTAGTTGCGGCTTCGGCCGTTCCGTGCGCAAACGCCTGAAGCCGCAACTACAAGAGGACGGACGGGGAAGAACACATTAATGGAGGGAAACATGGGGGAAGATAGCGGAAAAGCAAGATCGGCGGTCATGAGAAAATGCCCGACCGGCATTGGCGGCTTCGACGAAATCACGGGCGGCGGGTTGCCCGAAGGAAGGACTTCTCTTGTTTGCGGAAGCGCGGGCAGCGGGAAGACCCTTTTCGCCATGCAGTTTCTGGTCAACGGGGCCACCCGGTTCGACGAGCCGGGCGTGTTCATCGCCTTCGAGGAAAGCGAGACCGAGCTGGTCCAAAACGTGGCCTCCCTCGGCTGGGACCTGCCCGGTCTGGTCGAGCGGAAAAAAATCTTCCTGGACCATGTGTTCGTCGAGAGAAGCGAAATCGAAGAGACCGGGGAGTTCAACCTGGACGGGCTTTTCATACGGATCGAAAGCGCCGTGCGCGCCGTGGGCGCCAACCGGATCGCCATCGACACCATCGAGTCGCTTTTCTCCGGTTTCACCAACGAATCCATTTTGCGGGCGGAAATTCGTCGGCTCTTCCGGTGGCTGAAGGACAGGGGCCTGACCGCGATCGTCACCGGCGAAAAGGGGGAGCGCACATTCACCCGAAGCGGCCTGGAGGAATACGTTTCCGACTGCGTGGTCTTCCTGGACCATCGCATGATCGAGCAGGTCGCCACCCGCCGCGTCCGGGTCGTGAAATACCGGGGAACGGTCCACGAAACGAACGAATACCCCTTTTTGATCACGGAAAGCGGATTTTCGGTCCATCCTATCACGGCTCTCGATTTGGACCATTCCGTGTCGAACGAGAGAATTTCGACCGGAATCGAGCGCTTGGACAACATGCTCGGGGGGCAAGGGCTTTATCGCGGGTCCAGCATCCTGGTTTCCGGAACGGCCGGCACGGGCAAAAGCAGCCTCGCCTCTTGTTTCATCGATGCCGCGTGCAAGCGGGGGGAGCGCGCCATATATTTCGCCTTCGAGGAAGCTCCGAGACAGATAATTCGAAACATGCGGAACATCGGATTCGATCTGGAGTCCCACGCTAAAAGCGGACTCCTGACATTCTATTCGGTTCGCTCCACCTCCTTCGGCCTGGAGACGCACTTGTCGAGAATCATGAAGCTCGTCGACGAAACCGATCCGTCCGTGGTCGTCATCGATCCCATATCGAACTTAATCGGCGTGGCGGATACCAGGGACGTCAAGGAAATGCTCACTCGGCTTATCGATTTTCTGAAAACGAAGGGCACCACGGTCGTACTGACCGACCTGAGCAGTTCGGGAAACCCGAGGGAGGCCACCGAAGTCGAGATTTCGTCTTTGATGGACACCTGGATTCTGCTGCGCGATATGGAATCGAACGGGGAGCGCAACCGTGGAATCTACGTTTTGAAATCCAGGGGAATGGCCCACTCCAATCAGATTCGCGAGTTTCTGATCACAAACGACGGCATTCAACTTAAGGACGTGTACGTCGGTCCGAGAGGCGTTCTCGCCGGGACGGCCCGGGTCAACCAGGAGGCGGACGATACCGCGGACGCCATTGCGCGCAGGCAGCGCGTCGAAAAAATGCGGCGCGACCTGAAGCGCAAGAAGGACGCCTTGGAAAACCGCATAAAGGAACTGTCGGACCTGTTCGAGGCGGAAAAGGAGGAAATCGAGCAGACCATCGCGGAAGCCGAAGGCCGCGAACGGCTTCTCGAGAACGAAAGAGACACGCTGGCCCGCATGAGAGGCCGGGATTGAAGACAACGGGCTTGCCCGCAATGTCGAGAAAGGCGCCTTTCCGGCAAGCCCAAAAGGAGAGAGGGAATGACAAAGAGCCGAACATCGGAAGAAAACGAACCGAACGGTTCGCCAAACGAGGAGGTCTGGCAGTTGCGCCTGTACGTTGCCGGCCAGACCCCCAATTGCGTAAAGGCCTTCGCCAACCTGAAAAGGATTTGCGAAGAGGAACTGAAAGGACGGTATACGATAGAAGTGATCGATCTGCTCGAAAACCCCGAGTTGGCCAAGGGGGACCAAATCGTGGCCATTCCGACCCTGGTTCGAAAGCTCCCCCCGCCGGTCAAGAAAATCATCGGTTCTTTGAAGGACACCGACAGGGTTCTGGTGGGGCTGGATCTTAGAAAACAATCGGCCGCATGACAAGAGGCAATACAATGGAGAATGAACCCAAGAACGTATCCGAGGATTTCGAGAGGGCACTGGCGCGCGAGGGCGAAAAAAAATACTTGCTGCGACTGTACGTGAGCGGCGCCACGCCGAAATCGGCGAAGGCCATTTCCAACATCAAGAAAATCTGCGAGGCGAAATTGAAGGGACGATACGAACTGGAGGTGATCGACGCCTTCCAGAAACCGTGGATGGCCAAACAGGACCAAGTCGTCGCCATGCCGACCCTTATAAAGGAATTGCCGCCTCCCCTCCGGCGCGTCATCGGCGACTTGTCCGACAATGAGAAAGTCCTTGTCGGACTGGATTTGGTCGAAAACGAACAAAGCGACGAGACATGAACGAATTCCAGAGCGAAATCTACCGGCTGAAACGGGAAAACGAGGAATTGCGGATTCGCCTGAGGGAAGCCGAGGAGACCCTGAGAGCAATACGCGGCGGCGAAGTGGACGCTCTGGTGGTCGAGAGCCCCCACGGAGAACAGATCTTCGCCCTGAAGGGCGCCGACCACAGCTACCGTGTTCTGATAGAAGAAATGTCTGCGGGCGCGGTCACTTTGGCCGAAGACGGCAGCATTCTGTTCGCGAACCGGTACGTGGAAAGAATGCTGAATACGCCTTTCGAAAAATTCGTCGGCGGCCCGATGGAAAAGTTCGTCCATTCGCCAGACCTGCCGGTGTTTCAAGCCGTTTTGAAGCAGTGCGGCCAAGGGCATGGGGCGGGGGAAATGAAGCTGGTCGCCGGCACGGGGGCGCTTGTTCCCGTTTTCGTTTCCGCCGCCCGCGTGGCGCTCGATGACGTTCCCGTCTATTGCCTCGCCGTCGCGGATTTGTCCGCCCAGAAGAGACACGAACGCCTCTTGGCCGAAGAGCGGTTGAGCCGTTCCATAATCGAGCAGGCGGCCGACGCAGTCGTCGTATGCAACGAAAATGGCATCGTGACCCGGGCCAGCCGCGTCGCCTTCGATCTGATCGGCCGCAACTGCCTGCACGAGCCGTTCGACGACGCCTTTCCGATTTTTTTCAAGGACGGGGGCGGGGAACTGCTCGGAGAAGACTCGAATTTCGAACGTTTCTCCATCGATCGCGTGATTAAGGGAGAAACGTTTCGTTCCCGGGAAGCATTGATCCGACAAGGGGGCGTCTCCAAATATTTGCTGCTCGGGGCCGCCACGCTGTTCGACGATTCCGGTCGCTCGATCGGCGGGGTCGTTAACATGGCCGACATTTCGGAAAAAATCCGTCTCGAGAATCAGTTGAAGGAAAGCGAACGGCGGTTCCGGTCGGTGGTCGATTCCAACATGATCGGGGTCCTGTTCGCCGATCCGGTCACCGGTTCGATTTGGGACGCCAACGAGGAGTATCTCCGGATCGTCGGACGCGACCGGCGCGACCTGGACGATGGACTTCTCAATTTCAAGGCGATAACACCTCCGAAAGTTCTCGAGCGGGAAGAAGAACTCGTGAAAAAGTACCGCATCGGCGACTCTTTCAAGCCGTTCGAAGAGGAGTACTTCCGTCCCGACGGGGTTCGCGTGCCGGTAATCGTCGGCGGCGCCCACCTGGACGACACGGGACGCCGGGTCGTGGCTTTCGTCTTGGACATCACCGAACGAAAGCAAGCCGAAGACGCGTTGCGCAAAAGCAAGGAACGGCTCGGAGCGTCGCTCGAGGAAAAGGAAGTGCTCTTGAAGGAAATCCATCACCGCGTTAAAAACAACATGCAGGTGATTTCCAGCCTGATCTCGTTGCAGGCCGATGAATTGCGGGATGGCACCATGCGGGCGGTACTGGACGATTTGATTCACCGGGTGAGATCCATGGCCATGGTCCACGAGAAACTCTATCAATCGGCGGACTTGGCTCGGGTGGATTTTTCCGAGTACGCGCAAAGCTTGCTGGAATATCTCTGGCAGGCGCACGGGACCAAGGCTTCCAACATTCGGCTGGTCCTGGAAATGGAACCGACGCCATTGCCTGTCGGAACGGCGGCGCCGTGCGGACTGATCCTCAACGAGTTGGTCGGCAATGCGTTGAAACACGCTTTCCGAGACCGGTCCGACGGGGAAGTGGCCGTGTTTATTCGCAAAAGCGAGCAAGGCGACGTGCGCATGCGGGTGCGCGACGACGGCTCGGGCCTGCCGCCGGGGTTCGATTGGATGCAGGCTCGTTCCCTGGGGCTTCGCCTTGTGCGCATGCTGGCGCGACAACTTCACGCCCGTGTGGAAATCTCGGGCAAAAAAGGAACGGAATTCACAATCACGTTCAATGGAGCGAACAAATGAATAAAAGCAAGATTCTGATCGTCGAAGACGAGGCTATCGTAGCGGAGGACCTCGCGAGCAAACTTCAACGGTTGGGATACGCCGTAGCCGGAATCGCGGCGGACGGCGAGAAGGCGGTCAGGATGGCCCGCGATTTTTGTCCGAATCTTGTGCTGATGGACATTCGGCTGGAGGGCAAAATGGACGGCATCGAAGCCGCGCGGGATATCCAATGCCGTCAAGACGTACCTATCGTCTACCTGACAGCCCATTCGGACACCGCCACCCTGAATCGAGCGAAGCTGACCGGGCCTTTCGGATATATATTGAAACCGTTCGAGGAACGGGAACTTGTCACGCAGATCGAGCTGGCACTGTACAAGCATAAAACGGACCGGCAAATACGAGAGCAACGGGAGTGGCTTCGCGTGACTCTTACCAGCATCGGCGATGCCGTGATCGCCGCCGGTGCCGACGGTCGCGTCGATTTCATGAATCCCGTGGCCGAATCGCTGACCGGCTGGAAGGCAGAGGAGTCCATCGGACGGCCGGTACCCGAAGTTTTTCGAATCGTGAACGAAAAAGACGGCCGGGATTTGGGCGACCCGGTGGAAGTCGTCCTTCGCGAGAAGCGTATCGTGCCGTTGGCCAACCACGCCGCGCTTGTCTCAAGGGACGGCCGCCTCGTGCCCGTGGAGGACAGCGCGGCGCCCATTCTCGACGCGGCCGGGAGCGTCGTCGGGGCGGTGCTGGTTTTTCACGACGTTACAGAAAAACGACGCGCCGAGGAAGCGCTTTTAAATTACAACGCAATGCTGGAAGAGAAGGTGGCCGAACGCACCGCCACGGTCGAAAAGCGCGCATCGCAACTCCGGCGGCTCGCGCTGGAGCTTTCCGAAACCGAAGACCGGGAAAGAAAAAAGATCGCCTTGATTTTGCACGACGATTTGCAGCAACATCTCGCGGCCATTCGGTTTCATCTCCAAATGCTGATGGAGGAAGTCGAACACAACGCTTTTCTACGAGGAAAGGTTCGCTCGTGCGATCGGTTGATCGACGAATGCCTGAACAAGTGCCGTTCCCTGTCCCACGAACTGAGCCCGCCCGTGCTGCACCAAAGCGGCCTGTTCGCCGCGCTGGACTGGCTGACCAAGGACATGGAGGCGAAACACGGATTCAAAGTGGAGTTCAAAACCCGCGGCGAGTCGGAACCGGACTCCCCGGCACTCGCATCCTTGCTGTATCGCGCGGTCAGGGAACTGCTGTTCAATGCCGTAAAGCATTCGGGGACCGACTCCGCCGTCGTGGACGCGTGCAACCAAGGCGAAAGCATCCGTATCCGCGTCGAAGACAAAGGCCAAGGGTGCGACCCGGCGCAGTTCCAGTCGAGGGACGGAAGCATTGCCGGATTCGGGCTTTTCAACATCGAGGAGCGAATCGGGTTCATGGGCGGTCGCTTCGAGATACAAAGCGAGCCTGGGAAAGGATGCGTCGTAACGTTGGAAGTCCCCAAGCCGGGGAATTGAAAAGAGCTTCGCCTCGTCGGACAAGTCCGACCTGCCCGACCCACGACTCGTTCACCCGAGAAGACCGTTGGGTAATTCGTGAATAAATGCCGACAGCGTTCCGCGCAGGCAACCGATGTTTTTCTACCATGAAATGACTCGTTCGCGGTCCTCCCGATCTGGGTCTACTGCTCGGCCTCCATCGGCTTTTTCGGGGCGGAATTCACCCAGGTGTTCGCCCGAAAATACGGCAAACGGATTGCCGCCGAATCGAGGGAAACGCGATTTCCGGCTTTCGCTCGTCGCTGGTTTTTGATAATATTCCGGCAATGCATTGCGATTCGAAATAGTGGCAATGTTCGAAAAAACAAATTTTCCGGAATATCGGCTCAAGGTGAAACAAATGGAATGGAACCAAATATGCCAGGACAAGACTTTACGCGACCTGCCCTACAAAATCGAAATGAACGAATGGGGGAACATCGTGATGAGCCCGGCGTCCAATCGACATGGCAACATCCAGACGAAGATCGCATATTTTCTGATGACGATGATGAAAAACGGGACGGTTCTGACCGAATGCTCGGTCGATACGCCGAAAGGGGTGAAAGTCGCCGACGTCGCGTGGGCTTCCGCCTCCTTTTTGGGAAGAAACAGGGGCGACACCCCGTACCGGGAGGCGCCGGAAATCTGCGTGGAGATCATGTCCCCGTCCAACCGCGAAGCGGAAATGATGGAAAAGAGAGACCTGTATATAGCGAAGGGGGCGATGGAATACTGGCTCTGCGACGAGGACGGCAACCTGCGCTTTTTCGACGGAGAAGGTAAGTTGGAGACATCGAGTCTGTACCCTCGGATGGCCCTTAAAATCGAAGTCGAGGCGTAGAAACGAGCCTTTATATCGTCCCCGTCCGTGTCCCAATTCAAGGGATCGGGTTCGCCCGAATCGACGATACCGTTCCGAGCCTTCAATCATAAAGTCTTATTCGTCGGGGAA
>CAZNTU010000149.1:0-3870 GCA_964575975.1 uncultured Desulfobacteraceae bacterium | reverse complement strand
GTCCAAACCACCTACGGCGGAATCGAGGGGTTGAAGCGTCTCGTGGACGCATGCCACGCGGAAGGCTTGGCGGTCGTGCTCGACGTCGTTTACAACCACTTGGGACCCGAGGGCAACTATTGCAAAAAATTCGGTCCCTATTTCACCGATTTCTACAAAACCCCGTGGGGGGAGTCCGTCAATTTCGACGGTCCCGGAAGCGACCATGTCCGCCGGTTTTTCATCGAAAACGCTCTTCACTGGGTTTCCGAATTCCGGATCGACGCCCTCCGGCTGGACGCGATACACGCCATTCTGGACTTTTCGGCCGTTCCTTTTCTGGAGGACTTGGGCATGGCGGTCCATCGCGTAGCGGAAAAATCGAATCGCATCATCCATTGCATAGCGGAAAGCTCCCTCAACGACACCCGCGTGATACGCCCCCGCGAGCTGGGGGGATTCGGTCTGGACGGCCAATGGAACGACGATTTCCATCACTGCCTCCATGTCATGCTCACGAACGAAAGTTCGGGATATTACGTCGATTTCGAAGGACTGCACGATTTCGCGAAGGCCTGGAGGGAAGGATACGTCTATTCCGGCCAGTATTCCGAATTTCGCGGCCGCAAGCACGGCAATTCCTCCCGGAACATTCCGGCGGAGCAATTGGTGGTGTTCGGCCAGAACCACGACCAAATAGGCAACCGAATGCTAGGGGAAAGACTCGGCGCCCTGGTCTCGTTCGAACAGCTGAAACTGGCTGCGGGACTCGTGCTCCTGTCCCCCTTCGTCCCCTTGTTGTTCATGGGCGACGAATACGGCGAAACCGCGCCTTTCCAATACTTCGTCAGCCATACCGACCCGGACCTGGTGGAGTCCGTCCGCAAAGGAAGAGCCAAGGAATTCGAATCCTTCAAATGGGCGGGCGAGCCCCCCGACCCCCAAGACGAGAAAACGTTTCTTCTTTGCAAGCTGCGACACGAACTGAAAAAAAACGGCAGCCATAAAATACTTCTCGATTTTCACAGGAAACTCATGGAACTGCGAAAAAGCATCGACAGCCTTTCGCAATTAAGCAAGAAAAACATGAACGTGGAAGTCTACGAGAAAGAACGGATCTTGCTCGTCCATCGCTGGAGCAATATCGACGAGGCGTTTGGCGTCTTCAGGTTCGGCGCCGATTCAGGGGAGGCGAGATTGTCGGTCCCGGAGGGCCGGTGGGAAAAAATCATGGATTCGTGGGAAAAAAAATGGGAAGGACCCGGAAGCGTATTTCCGGAAAAATTGGCCTCCGATTCCAAAGCCGTTTTCGACCTTCCGCCCGACGGCCTGGCTTTGTTTTTCAGGCGAAGACCCCCTTTCGAAACAAGAAAGGAAATGCGCCATGGCGGATAGATACATCTGCATTCACGGGCATTTCTATCAGCCTCCCAGGGAAAACGCCTGGCTTGAGGCCGTGGAGGTCCAGGATTCCGCGCATCCCTACCATGACTGGAACCAGCGCGTGACCGCCGAATGCTACGCCGCGAACGCGTATTCCCGCATCCAGGACGATCAGGGAAAAATCACCGCCATTGTCAACAATTACGAGAAAATGAGCTTCAATTTCGGCCCCACGCTTCTTTCCTGGATGGAGTATCACACTCCCGACGTCTACCAGGCGATCCTGGAGGCGGACCGCAACAGCATGAAGAGATTCTCGGGACACGGGTCGGCCATGGCCCAGGCCTACAACCATATGATCCTCCCTTTGGCCAACAGCCGGGACAAGTACACCCAGGTACTCTGGGGCATCCGCGATTTCGAAAGCCGATACGACCGCGACCCCGAAGGCATGTGGCTCCCGGAAACCGCCGTGGATGTCGAATGCCTGGAGATCATGGCTGAGCTGGGAATCGACTTCACGGTCCTGACCCCCTACCAGGCCGCCAGGATCAGGAAAATCGGGGAAAAAGAGTGGCGGGACGTCAGGGGAGGGGAGATCGACCCGAAGAAAACCTACGTTCAAAAGCTTCCCGGAGGCAGGGAAATCGCGATCTTTTTCTACGACGGCCCCATATCCCGGGCCGTGGCCTTCGAGGACTTGCTGAAAAACGGGGAGGGCTTCGCCAGGCGTTTGGCCGACGGTTTCGTGGACCGGGACCAAGACCAGCTGGTGCATATCGCCACCGACGGCGAAAGCTACGGACATCACAGCCGCTTCGGGGACATGGCCCTCGCGTACGCCATGAAGTTCATCGAAGACGAAAAACTGGCCATTCTGACCAACTACGGGGAATACCTGGAAAAACACCCTCCGGAAATCGAAGTGGAAATTTTCGAAAATACGTCCTGGAGCTGTTTTCACGGCGTCGAGCGATGGCGCGGCGATTGCGGCTGCGGCAGCGAGCCGGGACAGAACCAGCAGTGGCGCAAACCGCTCCGGGAGGCCCTGGATCTCCTGCGGGACAATGTGGCCCCGTTTTTCGAAAAGCAGATGAGGTCCTATTTCGCGGACCCTTGGAAAGTTCGAAACGACTATATCGAGATTGTCCGGGACCGCTCGCTGGAAAACGTCGGCACCTTCCTGAAAAGTCGCGCCAAAAAATCGATCGGCCCGATCGACGAGGTCCGGATATTGAAGCTTCTCGAGATTCAACGCCATGCCATGCTCATGTACACCAGCTGCGGATGGTTTTTCAACGAACTCTCCCGGATCGAAACGGTGCAGGTCGTCCAGTACGCCGGGAGAATTCTTCAACTTTGCTCCGAGATGTTCGACAAGGATTTCGAAAAGGCATTTCTGCAAAAAATGGAGGAGGCGAAGAGCAACATTCCGGCGCTCGGGGACGGAAAGCGCATTTACGAAAGCATGGTCAAGCCGGCGGTGGTGGATTTGAAGGGCATTGCCGCCCATTACGCGATCAGCTCGCTTTTCGAAGATTACGCGGACGAAACCAAGCTTTACAGCTACCATATTCGCGGGGACGACCGAATCTCGGCCGAAGCCGGCACGGCCAGGCTGAGCGCGGGACGATTGGAAATTACTTCGGGAATTACCCTGGAATCGGCGGACCTTCGGTTTGCCGTCCTGTACGTGGGAGATCACAATCTCAGTTGCGGCGTCGGGGAGAAACGCCCCGACCGGGATTTCGACGAACTGGGCCAATTCCTGTCCGACCGGTTCGACCGGGCCGAGTTCACGGAAATCCTTCGCAAACTGGACCGCTTCTTCGAGAATTCCATCTATTCGCTCAATTCGCTTCTTCGGGACGGTAAACGCAAAATCATCAATTCGATTTTGCAGAGCAAAGTGGACGACGCTTTGCGGGTCTACAACCAACTATATCGGCAGAACGTACCCTTGATGAGATTTCTGAACGGCTCGTCCGCTCCTTGTCCCCCGGCGCTGCACTACGCGGGAAAACTGGCTTTGAACGGAAGCCTGAAAGCCGAGTTCGGCCGCGAGATCCTGGACCACGACAACATTCAAGGGTTGCTCAACGAGGCCGACCTTGCCGGGATACCCTTGGACGCCGATTCGCTGGAGTACACCCTTCGGAAAAACCTCGAGTCCAAGGCGCTCTGGTTCGACAAACGCCCGGAGGACCTCGAATTCATGAAACGAATCGACGACAGCATAGACCTGGTCTATCGCTTGCCCTTCGACGTGAACCTGCGGACTCTCCAAAATATTTTCTACGACGTCACCCGACGAAAGTTCGCCGAATACGGACGAAAAGCGCGAAAGGGCGACAAGGCCGCCGCCGGCTGGACAAGCACGGCGGAAAGGATTTGCGAGAAATTGCATATCCGGATGCCATAATTGGTTATTCGTTATTGGTTGATTGGTTATTCGTTATTGGTTGATTGGTTATTGGTTATTGGTTGATTGGTTATTGGTTATTGGTT
>CAZNTU010000148.1:0-13776 GCA_964575975.1 uncultured Desulfobacteraceae bacterium | reverse complement strand
TGCAACCACACGCGATGTTCCGGCAACTTTACATAATCAAAAGCTTTACATAATTCCCGGTGCCGCTTTTGCCCATGAAAATCACGTTGCGGGATTTCTTCGCGTAGTCGCATCCGGACAGCTCTTTTATCAACCGCGCGTCCAGGTCCGGAGCCGCTCCGAAATCGAACGTCTCGAGGGGTTTGACCAATGGAAATCTGGCCTCGGCAAGTCTCCTTTTATATCCGTTCTCCTGGCGGGCCAGGACCTCGGTTTCCGTCAAGTTGAGCAGAAATTCGTCGTATCCCAGTTTGTCCTGCGCGGCCAGGCGAATATGGCCTTCCAAATCCCGCTTCATGGCCGACAGCTTCAGGGTCTTCGGGTTCTCCGCCAGCAAGGCGTTCATTCCGGCGTTCATGGCGCGCCTCCGATCTGGCTGTAGACGGAGACGTCCGGAGGCGGAAGCGTCCGCCAGTTTTCCAGGGAACCGAAATCGGCCGCTTGGCCTCTTGCGCTTGTCAAAATATGCCTGACCGCGTCGCCGGAGCCGGCGTTTGCCTCGAGAGCCTTTTCCGCGGCCGATTCGATGTCTTTGGCGTCGTGATCCTTGTACAGCATCAATACGGAGACGAATTCCTTTATCCCTTTCGTTTCCCCCTGCTTTTTTACGAACAGCTCCAACAGCCGCTCCAGGCAATCGGGCCAGCTGCCGCGCCATTGCCGGATGGGGCGCGCCGAGTAAAAGGACTGGGGCCGTTGCCGGATCAGTTCCAGGTAATGGTCCGGATCGAGACTCCACTGATTGTTGCCGAAAAGCCGACTGTGGGAGGCGATCTTCTTGTTTTCGTGGAAAATCTCCACCCGATCCACGCGCAGGACCACGCTGGCCTTGCAGTGCGCGTATCGCGTCGGCGCCGAGTACCTGTTCTTGTCGACAATGATCGTAGAGTACTTGTCGATCTTGCCGGTCGCCGTCCGGAGATTGCCGAACGGCGGATTCGGCAACGAAATCAAACGGCTTTTTTCTTGCTCGTACAGCTCGTTTACCGTCCGCTCCCTTCCGGCGATCCGACGCTCCCCGTAGGCCGTGCACGACGCCAGAAGCCGCTCGTTGATTTGTTCCAGGCTGTCCGCTTCCGGGACGGGGACCATGTAGTTGCGCCTGGCGTAGCCCACCAGACCTTCCACGCCGCCTTTCTCGTGGCCCTGCCCGGCGTCGCGGAACACGGGTCTGAAATTGTAGTAGGCCCGGAACTTGTCGTAGGATTCCCGAAGCTCCCGCTTTTTTCCCCTGAATATCTTTTGCACCGCCGTCGACAGATTGTCGTAGACCAGCGCGGGGAAGACCTCCCCCGAAGAAGGAAAACGCCCTGATGTGTCCGTCGAACAAGGTCTGCTGGCGCTCGCAGGGATAGCGACGGACGAAATGCTTGCCCGAGAATTTCGAGCGCATGCAAAAAAACTTCAACCGTTTCGTTTGTCCGCCGACGATCGCCAGGCAACTCCCCCAGTCGGATTCGGCTTCGATTCCGGCTTCCGGATCGCAGGGAACGAAGGCCCGTCGGCCGTCCAGACCCAATCGCATCTTGGCTTGGCGCACGTATCGGCGCACGGTGCTCTCGGCGCCCTTGAAACCGTGTTCCGTCCCGAGACGGTTGTAAATTCTGACCGCCGTATGCCGCTGCTTCCTCGGGCTTTCCCGGTCGCCTTCGAGCCGTTTTTCGATGATGCCGAGATAGGGCTCGAGAACGGGGAAAGGCTGGTTGTCCCTTTTTTTGTATACTTCGTATTCACCTCCGAGGATCTTTTTGATTGTGTTTTTTGAATGACCCGTTTCCCTGGCGATCTGTTTGACCTTTTTGCCGTAAACCCGAAAACTTGCCCTTATAAAATCGTATTGATCCACCTTCAGAATTCTCCTTTCCTCCGATAATGGTTAATAATTTGGATTATAATATTTCATTATATATTGAGCGATCAGACGACAAATCGATAATCCGAATTCCTGTCGATATGAAACCCCTCGCCAAAAAGGCGGGGTGTCCCGCCGATTTTCGGATCGTGCAATCATTTCTGTTGATTTTTTTCCGAATTTTTAATAGAGAAACTCTTTCATCGCCGAATTTCTTGCGGCGCAGACAACCATTTTCGAGGAAAGGTCTATGAAATACTGGCGGGTTCCATTGGATTCGAACGAAATTCAGGTCGCTCGGGGGGTGGTTCATATCATTTCCGAGCGGTGCAAGGGTTGCGGATATTGCATCGAATATTGTCCGAGGGAAGTTCTGGAATTTTCCAAGGGATACAATTCCAAGGGGTACCATCCCCCGGTGGTCAAGTCCGACGACTGTCTGAACTGCCACTATTGCGAGCTTCTCTGTCCGGAATTCGCCATCTTCTCGGTCGAGGCTTCCGATTAAAACCAAGATCGACCACCATACCTATTTATATATATCCGAAGAGGGACAATGAAACCACAGGTACTCACCGGCGAGTTTTTCATGAACGGGGATTTCGCCTGCGCCGAGGGCGCGATAGCGGCGGGCTGCAAATTTTTCGGCGGGTATCCCATCACGCCCGCGACCGAAGTGGCGGAGCGGATTTCGGAAAGGCTTCCCGATGTCGGCGGAACGTACATCCAGATGGAGGACGAGATCGCGGCCATGACTTCCATATTGGGAGCGGCGTGGACCGGGGCCAAGACCATGACGGCCACCTCCGGTCCCGGGTTCAGCCTTATGATGGAAACCATGGGTCTGGCGGTAGTAACGGAAACCCCCTGCGTGGTGGTGAACGTCCAAAGGGCGGGTCCTTCCACCGGACTTCCCACCCAAGGCTCCCAGTCCGACATGATGCAGGCCCGGTGGGGCTCCCACGGCGACTACGAAATCATCGCCATCGCGCCGTCCTCGCCCCAGGAAATGTTCGACCTGACCATCACGGCGTTCAACCTTAGCGAAACCTACCGCACGCCGGTCCTGATCATGTCGGACGAGATCGTCGGGCACATGAGCGAGAAGGTCGTGATTCCCGACGCCAAGAAAATCAAGACCGTTTCCCGCCAGAAACCCACCGGCAAGAAAGCCGGCTTCAAACCCTTCAAGCCGGGACCCAACGGCGTGTGCCCCATGCCCGCCATCGGGGACGGCTACAAGGTGCATGTCACCGGCCTCACCCACGACGAGCGGGGATACCCGGTCATGTCCGTGGACACGCAGAAGGAAATGATCACCCGGCTGCTGGGGAAAATCAGGAACAACCTGGACGACATCATTATGACCGACGGGTACATGCTCGATGACGCCGAGTACGTGATCGTTTCCTACGGCGTTTCGGCGCGCACGAGCTACACGGCGGTGGACGACGCCCGGAAAGAGGGGATCAAGGCCGGTCTCTTGCGCCTGATCACGGTCTGGCCCTTCCCGGAAAAGGTCGTGCGGGAACTCGCCAAGAAAGCGAAAGGCTTCGTGACCGTCGAGATCAACATGGGCCAGATTTGCCGGGAAGTGCAGCGATGCGCCGGATCGACCCCCTCCGTGGGAGTCGGGCATCCGGGCGGAGCGATCATTCCCCCGGACGACGTCATTAAAACCCTGAAGGAGGCTTTCCGATGAAAAAGGCCGCTGATTCGAATCCAACCCATCCGCTGGAAGACATCATCCGCATGGACCGTCTTCCGCACATCTGGTGTTCCGGATGCGGCGCCGGCTCCGTGTTCGCCTCGTGCCTGACCGCCATCAAGCGAACCGGGATCGACTACAACCAATTCACCATGGTCTCCGGCATCGGCTGTTCGGGACGCGGGGCCGGATACATCAACATCGACTCGTTCCACACCACCCACGGAAGGGCCATCCCGTTCGCGACGGGAATCAAGATGGCCCGGCCGGACTTGAACGTGCTCGTGTTCAGCGGCGACGGCGACCTGTGCGCCATCGGGGGAAACCATTTCATTCACGCGGCCAGACGCAACATGGATCTCACCGTGATCTGCATCAACAATTTCACCTACGGCATGACGGGCGGGCAGGTGGCGGCCACCACCCCGCACGGGGCCAAAACCGCGACCACGTTCGCCGGAAACTCCGAGACGCCTTTCAATCTTCCCTTGCTGGCGTACGCGGCCGGCGCGACCTACGTCGCCCGCTGGACCATGCTCCACGCGCGCGATCTCGCCGACTCCATACAGGAGGCGATTTTGCGAAGGGGCTTCTCCTTCATAGAAGTGCTGTCCCCGTGTCCCATCAACTACGCGCGCAGGAACAAGATCAAACCTCTGAACATGCTCAAGATGTTCCAGGAGAACACGATCATCAAGAACGGCGCCAACCCCGCCGAGGCGGACATCGACTTCTCCAAGGGCGTCGTACTGGGCAAGTTCCTGGAAATCGACAAGCCCACCTGCGACGAGACGTACCGGAAAATGTACTGGCCGGAACCCTCGGCCGACGAACAACTCAAAATCGGGTAGAACCATATGTCTGAAAAATCGAAGAAGGAAATCATCGTTACGGGGTTCGGGGGCCAGGGGATCGTTCTGGCCGGTAACATCATCGGCAAGGCGGCCGCTCTCGGGGACAAGAAGGAAAGCACGCTGGTCCAGTCCTACGGACCCGAGTCCCGGGGCGGCGCATGCTGCGCCCAGGTGATCATATCCGACGAGATCATCCAGTATCCATACGTGAAGATCGCGGACGTTCTGGTCTGCATGTCCCAGTCGGCCTATGAAAAATACAAGGACCAAGTCAAGCCGGAAGGTTTTCTGCTGACGGACAAGGACCTGGTCAAGACCGACGAGGAGCGCGAGTATTTCTCGATTCCCGCAACGCGCATGGCCGAGGAGCTGGGAAGGAAGATGATGGCCAACATCATCATGATCGGATTCGCCACGTCCGTGACCGGCCTGGTTTCCAAGGAGGCGGCGAAGCAAGCGGTCCTTTCCTCCGTGCCCAAGGGTACGGAGAGCATGAACATGAAAGCGTTCGACAAAGGCTACGATTACGGACTATCCAAACTGAAAGCGCGTCGGGAGAAAGCCTCGGCCGCCACGGGAGCATGAATATGAAACGCGCCAAGGAGCGATTGCAGAAAGTCGTCGTCATCGGCGCCACGCCTTCGGGCATCGCGGCGACCAACAAACTGGGCGAAATGGGCATTCGCGTTTCGCTTGTCGATTCCGACCCCGATTTGGACAAAAAGCTTGCCAACGACCAATGGCGCCTGCGCTCGGGCGTCGGGCTCAACTACGCCCATCGTCCCGGCATGCTTCGGATCTTGAGGAATTCGGGCATCGATTGCATTCTTCCGGCGAAGGTAAACGCCATCAAGCACAACATGCAAGGGTTCAGCGTCAATCTTGTCAGGGAGCAGACGTTCGTCGATCCCAAGCAGTGCATCCTGTGCGGGAAATGCTACGAAGCCTGTCCCGTGACCGACGCCGCCGGGGAAAAGGCCGTCAAGTACTCCGGCCGCTTCAGCCTTCCGGGCCGGCCAGTGATCGACAAAAGACGCGCTCCGCTCTGCCGCGAAAGCTGTCCTCTCGGAGTGAACGCCCAAGGTTACATCGCTTTGGCGAAGGCTGGCAAATACGCCGAAGCCTTGGATTTGATCCGGGAAAAGAACGTTCTTCCGGGAGTTTGCGGACGGGTCTGCACGCACCCGTGCGAGGACGCGTGCCGGAGAAGCGAGCTGGACGAAGCCATTTCCATCCGGGCGATCAAAAGGTTCCTGGCGGACTTCGGCGCGCAGAACCCGGAATGCAACGAACCGAAAGCGCCCGCCCAAAAGCTGAATGAAAAGTTCGCGGTGATCGGGTCCGGCCCCGCCGGGCTTGCCGCAGCTGCGGAACTGGCCCGGCACGGATGCGGCGCGACCGTGTTCGACGGAGAGAAAAAGGCGGGCGGACTGCTTCGGTACGGCATCGGAAAACACCGTCTCCCGGAGGAAATCCTTGACGCGGAACTGGCCTACATCGAAAAAATGGGAGTGCAATTCGTCCTTTCCCGACCGGTGAATCTTTCCACCGACCTGGACAAGCTGAAAGAGGACTATGACGGCGTCATCGTGGCCGCAGGGGCTTGGAGAGACAAAAGGCTGGGCGTCCCCGGCGAAGATTTGGACGGGATTTGCGGATGCATCTCCTTCTTGAGCAAGTTCCACAGGGGAGAGGCGACCGTGGAGAAGGGCGAGAAGGTCGCCGTGATCGGCGACGGCAACGCGGCGTTCGATCTGGCGCGGACTCTTCTGCGCGCCGGAGCCGACGTGACCCTGATATCGTGGTTCGACATGGACAAGATTCCCGCCGATCCGGAAGAGACCAAGGCCGCAGTCGAGGAAGGCGCGAAAATCGTCGACAAGTCCAAAACGGTGGCTTTCGAGGGAAAGAACGGAAAGCTCGAACGAATCGCCACCAAACTGACGAAACCCGGACCTCCCGACAAGAACGGAGTCGAGTGGCCCGTGGTCGTGGAGGAGAGCGAAACGGCGTACTTGTCGTTCGACAAGGCGTTCGTCGCCATCGGCCAGGCTGGCGCCCTGCAAGGCTGCAAGGGCATCGACGTGAACGATTTCGGGTACATTGACGCCGACGAAAACAGCTGCACGAGCATCTCGCGCATTTACGCCGCAGGAGACGCCGTCACCGGCCCCTCGACCGTGATTCGCGCAATGGCCGGAGGAAAGGCCGCGGCCGAGCGCGCGCTTTTCGAAGTGTGCGGCTTGGAAGTCGGGAAAAAGCCACCCCGAAGACCCGCCGACCGCGATTTTCCCGCGATTCCCGCCGACATTCCGACCCAGAACAGGGCCGCCGTGCCGGAAAGGCAGCCTGCCGGAAGGAAGGACAATTTCTCCGAAGTCTCCTTGGGTTTTTCGGAATCCCAGACGGCTTACGAGGCCCAACGGTGTCTGCAATGCGGGGTATGCTCCGAATGCATGCAATGCGCCGAGGTTTGCGGGGCCATCGGAGCCGTGCAGCACTGCCAGCCCGAGATCGAAGAGGTCGAGCAGGCCGGCGTGGTGATCATCGCCGACCCCGACATGGCCACGCCGGTCCGGGGCGAGGACGTCATTCGCGCGTACGGACCCAAAACGTCCAAACCCGACGTCTACGCCATGATCATGCGCGGATTCTCCGCCGCCGCCCAGGCGCTGGACTTGCTCGGAGGCGCGTCCATGGCCCGGAAAGGCCACGGCGTCTCCTTTTCCCAACCGGACTTGCCTCTGTCGGAGGACATCCGCATCGGCGTTTTCGTCTGCAAATGCAACGGTTCATTGGGATGGAACGCTGAAATGGACGAGTATGTCGCCGGTTTGGGAAATCAAGAAAACGTGGTTCACTCCGAAGTCACGACGTCGGCATGCACCCCCGAGGGCGTCGAGTCGATCATCAAGACGGTTCGGGACAAGGGGCTCACCCGTCTGGTCCTGGGCTCTTGCGTGTGCTGCTCATTGGGCTTTTATTGCAGCGCCTGCACCGACCAGCGGAGTCGATTGAAGAACAGCCTCTTCACCGCCACCGGCATCAACTCCTCCATGGTGGTGACCCGCAATATACGGGGCGAGGCCTTGACGCTTCTCAAAAAGGATCCGGAAAAGGCCATGAACAAGTTCGTGGGCCTCATGGACCGGTCCGTGAAGGCCGCCGGGAAATTGAAATCGTTCCCGTCGCCCGCTAGAAACTACAATTTCGCCACGGCCATCATAGGCGATTCGGAAGCGACCCGCCACTGCGCGTCGTTGCTCGCCAGGTCCGGCATGGACGTCTTCATGTTCACCGACGGAGAGAAGCCGCCCGAGAGCGTCGAACACTATTCCAACGTCCACTGGTTCGCGAACGTCTCCGTCAAGGAAATCCGCGGGACCCTCGGCGATTTCGACGTCGAGATCAGCGACGGGGAATTCACCCGAAGCGTTCACGCGGGCGCGATCGTTTTGAGCGAGAAAATCGCGAAAAAGATCGAGTACTTGCACCAGAAAGGATTGAAAAGCAGCGAGATCGTCTTTTCGATGCAGCAAAAGGACGTCGCCGGGGTACCCTTTTTCTATCCGGGGATGACCAACATCGCGGGGCTTTTCGTCTGCGACCCGTCCGAAATCAAAATTTCGGACAGGCAAAAGGGAGAGGCCGCCGCCGTATTGGCCGCCGCCGTCATGCCCCGGGGCCCCAGGAAAAGCAAGGGATACACGGTCAATATCGACAGGGAAGTCTGCCGCAATTGCGGCCGGTGCGTCGCCGTCTGCCCATACCAGGCGATCACGCTCCACGAAAACAAAATCGGCGGATGGTACGCTTCCGTTGACGAAGCCTTCTGCAAAGGATGCGGCAACTGTATATCGGTTTGCCCCTCGAACGCCGCGGACAGCCCGTATCGGAGTCAGCAGTTCTTCGAGCGAACTTTGGAGGATATTCTCCTCCAGGCGGGCTAGCCGTAGGGTGGGTTACGACCGGCGCTTTCAATTGCCCCGGTCTTCAATCAAGGGACAAAGCTGAATGCAAAACCGGTTTTTCATCGTGTATACGCCGGTCGTAACCCACCGTTGCTCGAACGCCTCGGCGTCGATCGGAGGTTTTCATGCGACTCGAATACAGATCGCCAACGATTTCGGAGTATAGAAACCTAAGAGATTCCGTTGGCTGGTGGGAAACCGACGAAAACGCGACGAAAATCGCGCTTGGCAACTCCGTGTTTTCCGTGGTCGCCATGGAAAACGGCAACGTTGTCGGTTTTGGTCGCATAGTCGGCGACGGCGGCCTCTATTTCTACATTCAAGATTTGATGGTTCGTCCGGAGTTTCAAAACAGGGGATTTGGAAAACGATTGATGAGCGAGTTGATGTCCTTTGTTGAAAAAAACGCGAAGCCGGGAGCGTTTATCGGACTCATGGCGGCGAAAGGCCTCGGGAAATACTACGAATCGTTTGGCTTCAAAGCTCGTGACGGAGCCGCGCCGGGAATGTTTCAGGTAATATAAACGGTAACTTTTCAAAAAGAGAATTTCGATGGATAATTTCAAAATCATATTGTTCCTTTGCAACTGGGGGCCGCACGCCGCGTACCAGCAACTTCAGGAGAACGATTACCGGATTCCGGCCGAGGTCAAGATGGTGCGCATACCTTGCACCGGAAGAATCAGCAAGGCTCTGCTGTTCAAGGCATTTGAAATGGGGGCTGACGGCGTGGCCCTCGTCGGATGCGCGTCGGGCACCTGCCGGTACGGCGCTGGCACTGAAGCTGCCGTCGGCAACACGGAGGACGCGGGAAACATCATCGAGCTTCTTGGACTCGGAAGAGAACGCTTGCGTCTTGCGACCTTCCTCCCCGACGAATCCGCCGCCCTGGAAACGTTCCTCTCCGACTTTTGCGAGGAAATCAAGCGGATGGGAAAAAGCCCCGTGACGCCGACCGCGCTCATATCCGAAAAGACGATCAAGGAAAGCCCGAAGGAAATCGTCGCCCGGCACGACGTCTACGCCTGCCAGGATTGCGGCAAATGCACCTCATCGTGCCCTCTCGCGCTTTGCGGGAAGCAGTATTCCCCCCGCGACCTGGTGAACGCCATCATTCGCGACGAGATCGATTCCGGGCGCATCGAGAAGGACGTCAACGCGTGCCTTACCTGCGGCCTCTGCTACGAACGCTGTCCCTCCGACGTAAACTTCCCCGAGTTCATCCGCGACATGCGGATCAGCCTCGGGACCAACGGCGGAAGACAGACCCACGGCGGTTTCTTCCAGTCCCTCATGCGCGCCATGTCTTCTCCTGAATTGAAGCCCAAGCGATGGAGCGACCTTCCGGAAAACATCAAAACGTACGAAAACAGCGAGGTCATGTTCTTCGGGGGATGCGCTCCGTATTTCGACGCTTTCTTCAAACGGCACCATCCTGTCAACACTTCCGAAATTCTTACGGATTCGCTGAAGCTCCTGAACTTTTTCGACGTGATTCCCCGGCTGTTTTCCGACGAGCGCTGCTGCGGCCACGACCTGCTCTGGTCCGGCGACAAGAAGGACTTCGTCCGCCTGGCGAAACTGAACGTGGAGGCCATTCAAAGCGCCGGCGTGAAGAAGGTGATAACCTCCTGCCCCGAATGCTACAGGACCCTTCGTTTCGATTACGAAAAATTCGGGGTCAAGCCCGAATTCGAGGTGGTCCACATTTACGAGTTCCTGGAACAGGAAATCGACAAGGGCGCCGTGAAGTTCAAGCCGTTGGAGAAAAAGATCACGTACCAGGATGCGTGCCGGCTGAACCGGCTGGAGAACGCGAGGGAGTTCCCCCGCAAACTGATCGACCGTCTTTCCAAGGAAGCTTTCGCGGAGATGAAGGATTCGGGCGCGAGCGCTCTTTGCTGCGGAAACTGCTCCTGGACCGGCTGCGACTCCTACAGCAAGGCCCTGCAGGTCAAGAGGCTTAGGCAGGCGCACGCGACCGGGAGCGACCTGATGCTGACCTCGTGCCCCAAGTGCCAGATCCACTTGAGCTGCGCCATGCGCGATCCCATGCTCGGCGAAGAGCTTGCGATCGAGATGGCGGACTTGACAAGCGTCATCGCGAAGACGATTTGCTGGGATTGAAATTGAGCGGTTAGCGATTAGGTGTTAGCGGTTAGCTGTTAGGTGTTAGGCGTTAGGCGTTAGGTGTTATCGGTCATGCTTTGACATGAAACCGCAAAAACAAGAGCATAATGATCCAGAATTTGGTTGTTTTTTTGACAGGATAATCAAGCTTCTTCACCTAACAGCTAACAGCTAACACCTAACCGCTAACACCTAATGAACTAGAGACAAACAAGAATGGGGACAAACCTAAATGAGCACATACAACGTCTCTGAACCGACATGCGGCGGAGGAGAGGGCGTTCGAATCGGCGTCTACGTATGCCGCTGCGGACTGAACATCGCCAAGACCGTAGATTGCGGAAAGGTCGCCAAGAGCGTCGAGGGCATGGACGGCGTGGTCGTGGCCAAGGAAATCGCCTACGCCTGCTCCGAGCCCGGACAGGTGGAAATCAAGAAGGACATACAAGAGCACGACCTGGACCGGATCGTGATCGGTTCCTGCTCCCCCCGCCTTCACGAGCCCACGTTCCGCCACATGATGCAACAAGCGGGACTGAACCCTTATCTTCTGGAAATGGCGAACCTCAGGGAGCAGTGCAGCTGGGTCCACATGAAGGAACCCGAAGCCGCCACATTGAAAGCCGAAGATCTGGTGAAAATGGGCATTTCCAGGGTCAGGCAGCTGTTTCCGCTCTACGAGGAGACGATTCCGCTCACGAAGCGCACGCTGGTGATCGGCGGCGGAATCGCGGGCATTCAGGCCGCGCTCGATTTGGCCGACAGCGGGTACGAAGTGGTCCTGGTGGAGAAGTATCCGTCCATCGGAGGGACCATGGCCCAGCTCGACAAGACGTTTCCCACGATGGACTGTTCCATCTGAATTCTCGGGCCTAAAATGGCGGATGCCGGTCGGCATCCAAACATTACGATTCACACCCTGAGCGAAGTCTCGGACGTGAAAGGCTACGTGGGAAATTTCAACGTCAAGATCGTCAAGCGCGCCCGGTACGTGGACGAAAAACAATGCACCTCCTGCGGCGAGTGCGCCAAGGTTTGCCCCGTGGTGTTCCCCGACGAGTTCGAAGTGGGGCTTTCCTCCAGAAAAGCCGTTTACATCCCGTTTCCCCAGGCGGTGCCGTCGTCGTACGCGATCAACATGAACGAGTGCATGGGGCGCGGCTGCTCCAAATGTCTGGAAGTGTGCGACAAGAAGTGCATCAACTTCCACATGTCCGACGAGACGCTGGAGTACAAGGTGGGTTCCATCGTGGTGGCGACGGGTATGGAACTCTACGATCCTCGCCCCATGGACGAGTACGGCTACACCCGGTACGACAACGTGCTCACCAGCCTCGAGTTCGAGCGTATGGTCAACGCGGGCGGACCGACCCAGGGCGAACTGATCCGTCCGAACGACCGGAAAAAGCCGAAATCCATTGGTTTCATCCAGTGCGTCGGCTCCCGGTCCAAGAAGAAGGGCGGGGAGTACTGCTCCAACGTCTGCTGCATGAACACGATCAAAAGCAGCTTGGTCATCAAGGAACACGACCCGGACACGACGGTTAAGGTGTTCTACATCGACATTCGCGCCTTCGGAAAGGGCTTCGAGGACTTGTACAACCGGAGCAGGCGATTGGGGGTCCAGTATATGAGGGGACTTCCCGGCTCCGTCGAGGAACTGGAAGACGGCAGCCTGCGGATCGCGGTGGAAAACACCGTCACGGGCAGGATCGAATTCCACGACTTGGACATGGTCGTCCTGGCGCTGGGAGTCAAACCGTCGTCCGGTACACAAAGACTCCAGGAAATGCTGGGACTTCAGCTCACCCCCGACGGTTTCTTTTTGGAGGCCCATCCCAAGCTCCAGCCCGTGGACGCCGCCACGCGCGGAATCTTCTACGCCGGCTGCGCCGAGGGCCCCAAAGACATAAAGGAGAGCGTGACCCAGGGCACGGCCGCCGCCGCCCGCGCGGTTCGACTCATGCACAAGGGCGCCATCACCTCGGAGGCAATCACCTCCATGGTGATCGAATCCCAATGCAAGGACTGCGGCAAATGCGCCGAGGTCTGCCCGTACAACGCCATCACGGTGGACGTCAAAAAGAAGATTCCGGCGAAGGTCAACACGGCCGCTTGCGCCGGATGCGGCACGTGCGCCGCCGAATGCGCATTCGGCGCCATCGTCATGAACCACTTCACCGACGAACAGATCATCGGCCAGATGGACTCCATGCTGGAGGAGAACCCCCGGGACAAAATACTTACGTTCGCCTGCAACTGGTGTTCCTACGCCGGCGCCGACTACGCGGGCGTCTCCCGGCTCCAGTACCCGGCCAATGTCAGACTGATCCGCACCATGTGCTCGGGCCGCGTGGACGAAAAATTCATCTGGCGCGCGTTCGAAAAGGGCGCTCCCGTGGTCCTGGTCAGCGGCTGCCACATCGGCGACTGCCACTATATCGACGCCAATCACTGGACCGAAAAGCGGGTGGCCAAAATCCGCAAGAAAATGGAAAAGAAAGGCATTCGCCCGGAACGCCTCCAGTTGGAATGGATCAGCGCCGCCGAGGGGGTTCGCTTCGCGAACGTCATGAAGAACATGGAAAAACTCCGAAAGGAGGTGCTGGAAGAGGAAATCGAGGAAACGGTCGGGATTTTGAGACAACACTAAATTCGCGAGCCTTGCTATATTTTTTTCTTTTCTGACGGGAATCCGAAAACGACGGCGTTAAAAATCGACAATGGCGGCATGAGAAAACAATTCGTTTCTCATGCCGCTTTTCTTTGGGATCGCTATTAACGGCAGGATATTGAACCCGAGGCGCCATAGAGCGGGTTGGACCGGCTTTTTGATAATGCTCCGGCTCCTCGTGCCGGGGAAACGTTGATTTGGGACCGGCATTCGATTGTCCTGAAGCTTTGCTCTCATTTTCGGGACGGTTTAACGAATTGAACAACTGTAAGAGTCCCCAACAAAATGAAATGAAAGAGCTACCCGAACAAGAGCCTCTGGCATAGCACAATGCATCCGATAGTGAGGAAAGCCTCGTGGATATCGGCCCTTTTCTCGTAGCGGACCCGGAGCCGCCTGAACTGGTGGAGCCACGAAAGCGTGCGCTCCACGACCCGGCGGACCTTTCCGAGGCCGCTGCCGTGTTCGGCGCCGCGCCTGGCGAGAAAGGGCTCTATCCCGCGCCTTCTCGCCTCGTCCCTAAAGGGCTCGGAGTCGTACGCCCTGTC
>CAZNTU010000147.1:0-13875 GCA_964575975.1 uncultured Desulfobacteraceae bacterium | reverse complement strand
GGATTTCAAACGGGAACGCCGTCGAAACCGAAAAGACAGAGGCGAATATTGGATAAGATATCTATGAAAGCGGTCAATTTGGAGCGAGTTGCTTTCATTGTATTCTTCCTCCGGCCGGATGCCGGGCCTCGCAAATCTATTCGGGAGCCTCCGGAATATTTCCGAATACGGCACAGAGATCTATTTCCAGGCCTCGAAGCACCGACACCTCCAATTTGCCTTTCCGCCGGTGGATCGATGTCGTGAATTTCAAATCGTCTCCCAGAATGTTCACCGTCACGGAATCGGAAAACGGATCGAAAATCCAGTATTCCCTTACCCCGTTTTGTTCGTACAAGCGGGTTTTAACGATAAAATCTTTGGTAATCGAAGATATGGAAACAATTTCGACGATAAAGTCGGGGGCTCCCAGGCAACCTCTTTCGTCCAGCTTGGACAGGTCGCATATTATCGAAATGTCCGGCTGAACCACATCGACGATTTTATCGTTCTCCTCGACCCCTTCCGGAAAACGGACATCGAAGGGAGCGGTTCTTCCCTCGCAGGGTTTGTCGGCCAAAAAACCGGCGATCTGCCGGACCAGTTCCCAGATTATTTTTTGATGCCGGTTCGATGGCGCCGGACCCATGGCGTAGACGACGCCACCGATGATTTCCCGCCTTTCGTCCTCCGGAAAGGCTAAATAGTCGGAATAGGTAAGGAGTTCCGTATTTTTTTCCGGAAGCGTCATTGTCCTTCCTCCTGTGATCGGGCTTTTGATGGAAAATTCCTTTTTTAACTTCAAATATCATATCGAAATGACGGGAATCGCGCTTCGCCGCGTCACCTCCTGCAAGAAGGACACACCCCGAACAAAAACACCTCGTGGTCTTCCACCTCGAATCCGTCGGGCGCCATCCCGTCCTCCTTCAGCGCGCAGCCGGGCAACTCGAACGCGCGGTTGCAGGTCCGGCAATGAAAATGGTGGTGATGCCCCTTGTCCGCGCGCTCGTACAAGGTCCCTATGGACGGATGCGCGACCCGTTTCAGCCACCCGTCGTCAACGAGAAGCTTCAGGTTTCTGTAGACCGTCGCTTGGTTGAGAGACTCCACTAGTTCGCGGCCGTACTCGAGAATCTCGTCCACCCCCAACGGCCTGTCGTGCTGCCTGAAAACCTGCTCTATGGCCATTCTCTGCGTCGTGTTTCGCTTCAAACCGTCCACCTCCTCTCTTTCGTCGAGTATAGGCCTTTCAGGCCCTTGTTGCAAGCGGTTCCGCAAAAAGCTTGACAAGCGACGATCCCCGGACGTATTGTTGCGAATGCGTTTGCATTTGCGTAAAGGACTTGGAAAAACAAGGTCATGAAAAAGGCGCACAACGAAAAAATCTCTCGTATTCGTTTCGACTTCGGATCGGCTCCGCTCCGCGTTGGAAAAAGGAGCGGCGAGACCGGCGGCGACGTTCCCGAGGACGCGCCATGAATACGATCCGAAGGCGGAGCGCCTTTCCCGTAATAAAAATCGCCCCCGGCGGTCGAAGAGGCGGTTGGTTTCTTCTGTTTCTTTTTGTTTTCCAACTGACCGCCGGAGCGCTACACCGGCTGGAGCATGGCAAGGATCGGTTTTCGCCGAAATCGGACGGGACGTTCCATGCAACGCTCCATGCTTTTTCGGGCAGGCCGGACGCCGCCGGGAAAACTCCGATCCACGACCCGGCGCACTGCTCCGTTTGCCAACATCTTCTAAGCAACTCTTTCGCGCTTCCGAAGGCGGTTCCGAGCATCGCACGGTTCGAGGCGTTTCTCGGCGGTCTTGTGCCTATATCGGCGATCATGTCGCATTCCACCGCGCACGGCCGGAAATCGCGAGCCCCGCCCGTTTCACTCCCCGGCTGAAAACTGAAATCGATCTGAAACGCGCATCATACCTGACGCGCGGCATTCACTGTTTTTACGCACAAGGAGAAGTATCGTGAAAAGCCATATGCTCGCAACTGCGGTTGCAATAGCCGTACTGTTTTCGGCGAACGCCTGGGCGGAGTCCGATGCCGAAATACAGGCGCTCAAGTCTGAAATCGAGGCCATGAGACAAGCCTATGAAGGCAGGATTTCGGAACTGGAAGACAAACTGGAAAAAATGGAACGCGGGAAATCGGATGGGGGTAAGGCGGAAGAAGGGGGTTCCCTTTACGACGCAATATCCTCTCGCGCGGGCAAGACGCTTGAAAAGGACGGTCTCGTCAAAGGGTTGGACCTGGACGCGTCCGTCGTGCTCGACACCTTTTACTACCATGACGATTCGGAAGAGGGTTTCTCCCATTTGAAGGAGGAGATTTCGGGATTCGGACACGCCCATGGCGGCGGAGGGCACGACCACCATCACGCCGAGACCGAAAACGGCTTCAACCTGCGCCATGTCGAAGTGGGGCTGTCGGCCGCGGTCGATCCCTATTTTCGCGCCTACACGACACTGGCTTTCGAAGACGGCAACTCCGAAATCGAGGAGGCGGTTATACAAACCACGTCGCTGCCCTACGCCCTGACCCTTTCCGGCGGCAAGTTCTTCAGCGGCGTCGGTCGCATGAATCGCCAGCATTCCCACGAATGGGACTTTTTCGACCAGCCCTTGGTGTACGAGCTGCTTTTCGGCCCCCACGGGCTCCAGGAAAAAGGGGTTCAGCTCACATGGCTGGCGCCGACGCCTTTTTACCTTCTGTTGGGCGCCGAGGCTTTCAACGGCGACAACGAAAAAATGTTCCAAAGCGTGGACGCCGACGAACTGCCATCCGAGGACGGCCCGCGTCTGTGGACCGGGTTTCTCAAGTTCGGGCCCGACCTGGGCGACCGTCACGCGGCGCAGTTCGGCCTCTCCTTCGCCTACGGCGACCACCAGGAGGCCCACGACGGCAACGGGGACGGCGCCGACGACCATTGGCTCGACGGCGAGACGACCTTGTGGGGACTGGACGCGGTCTACAAGTACGATTCCGGACGCCCTCACGGCCACGGGAACGTAGTGGTCCAGGCAGAATACTTCAACCGGCTGAAGGATCTCGAAGTGGAACGGCACGACCTGAACCCGGCCTTCGCCGGACGCGAAAGAGAAGACCGTCAGGACGGCTACTACGTTCAGGCGCTTTACGGTTTCGCCCCGCGCTGGCGCGCGGGCCTGCGCTGGGAGCAAGTCGGGTTGACCAACGACGCGAAACTGCCCAGCGGGAGGGAAGACGACTTCGATCCCAGCAGCCGGGCCGCTCTCATGATCGACTGGAAGCTGTCCGAGTTTTCCTTGCTCAGGGGGCAGGCGGCGTTTGGGGAGTACGAAACGGAGGAAGGCGACGAAGACGTGTGGGAATATATCCTTCAGTGGCAAGTGACCTTCGGCAAGCACGCGGCACACTATTTTTGAGAACGGAATTTGAAAGAGAGGAGACGCATGCGAAAGATTTTCGGATACGAAGCCATATGCTTGGGATACGCGGCGCTGTTCGGCGCTCTTTTTTGCGGCATTCCGGGAACCCTCCTCGCCGACGATTCCCCGAAACCGCATATCCTGACCACCACTACCGATCTGGCCGACATCGCCCGGACGATCGCCGGAGACCGGGCGGAGGTGTCAAGCATCGCCACCGGCGGCGAAGATCCGCATTTTTTAAGTGCCCGCCCCGGATATATCGTCCGAGCGCGCGACGCCGACGTTTGGATCAGAGTCGGACTGGAACTGGAAATCGGCTGGGAAGGGCCGATCTTGAGAGATTCCCGAAATCCTGAAATCCAGGAAGGCGCGGCCGGCCATATCGACGCGTCGGAGAACGTTTTGGTGCTGGACGTTCCCGAACGGCCCGTGACCCGCGACATGGGCGACGTGCATCCATACGGCAATCCGCACTACTGGCTGGACCCGCTGAACGGACGGATCGTTGCGCGAACCATCGCGACGCGCCTGGGCGAGCTTTTCCCTCCGCACGCGACCGCTTTCCGGGAAAATCTGGGAACTTTCGAGAAGAAACTGGACGTCGCCATGTTCGGGCAGGCACTGGTTGAACGCTACGACGGGGAGCGCCTTTGGAAACTGCTGTTGGAAGAAAAACCGCTTCCGGTTCTAGAAAAGGACGAGAAGTACAAGGAACTCGCGGGATGGCATGGATTGCTCGCGCCCTACAGGGGACGTCGCATCGCGACCTATCATCGCAGCTGGATCTACCTGGCGCGTCGCTTCGGCCTTCAAATCCCCGTCGAGCTTGAACCCAAGCCGGGCATTCCGCCCGGCTCCAAGCATCTCGCGCAAGCGATCGAAACCGTTCGGGCCGAGAAAATCGAGGTTATTCTCCAAGAGCCTTTCTACAGCCGCAAGGCGGCCGATTTCGTCGCCGGCAAGACCGGCGCGACCGTGGTCGTATGCCCCAATACGGTCGGCGGCTCGAAGGAGGCGGGCTCCTACCTGGAATTGATCGACCTGGCGGTCCGAAATCTTGCCCGTGCAATGGAGGGGAAAAGATGAAAGCGCCAGTTCCCGAGTTCCGACTTCCGACTTCCGCAGGCAATAGAGCAAAAAGGATGAAGATGCCGGTTCTTCGTTGCGAGGGCATGTCGGTGGGCTATGGATCGGAGGTGGTCTTGAGCGACGTGGATTTTTCCGTGTCGGCCGGCGAACTGCTGCCCGTCGTCGGACCCAACGGCGGCGGCAAGACCACCTTCCTGAAAGCTTTGCTGGGCCTGATCCCTTTGCGCAAAGGCAAGCTGTCTCTCGATTTTCAAGGGAAACCGCCCGGGTACGTTCCGCAGCAAAAGCAACTCGATCCGCTCTATCCCGTATCGGCGCGTGCCATTGTCGAAATGGGACTGTATCCCGAGCTTGGCTGCTGGCGCCGGCCGAACCGAAGTCAACGCCTGCGCGTCGAACATGCCCTCGAAAAGTTCGGTCTGCAAGGGCATGGGGACAAGACCTTCGGCGAACTGTCCGGCGGAATGCGCCAAAAATGTCTGCTGGCAAGGGCTTTTGCGACCGGCGCGGACGTGTTTTTTCTGGACGAGCCCACCGCCGGCCTGGATGCGGCCTCCGAGCAGTGGTTTTTGAAACACTTGGCAAATATGAACAAGGAAGAGGGCAAGACCGTGATCATGGCCCATCACCGTTTGGAGGATCTTTCCTTCCTGTCGCAAACAGTCTGTCTTGTGGATCGAAGACAGGTCGCTCGCATTCCCGCCGCCATAGCCCGGCGCCGTTTTTCAGTCGATCCGGGAGGCGGGGAGGAATGATCGAGGCTTTCGCGGACTTGGCGATCCTTTTTCCCAACGCCTTGATCGGCGGCGCTGTCATGGCCGTCGCGTGTTCCCTGGTCGGCGTGTTCGTCGTTCTCAAGCGGATCGTCTTCATCGGCGTCGCGCTTTCGGAAACCGCCGCCTGCGGAATCGCGGCGGCAATGCTGTTGGACCTGCCGCCCCTTTTGGGCGCAACGGTTCTGACGGCGTCGGTGGTGGCCTTTCTGGCGGTATCCCGCGAAACCGGCCGGATTCCCGGAGACGCCATCCTAGGCGTCGTTTTCCTGTCAGCCTCCGCTCTTAGCATTCTGCTGGTGGCGAAGAGCGGGTTCGGATTGCACGAGATCAAGGCGATGCTGTACGGCGATTTGATTCTGGCGGGACCCGAGGATCGCGATATCCTCCTGGCGATCGGAATCCCGGCGATCGTCTTGTTCCTTCTGTTCGTCCGCCCGGTTTTCTACGCCTTCCTCGATCCGGAAGCTTCGCGAGTCATGGGCGTGGCCTGCCGTTTCTGGGAACTGGCTTTTTTCTTTCTTCTAGGGTTGGTCGTTTCGGCGGCCTCGAAGAGCGGAGGGGTGCTGCTCGTGTTCTGCTATCTTGTCGCGCCCCCGGTCACGGCCCTGTTGATCGCGAGAAATCTCCCCGCCGTGCTGGCCGTCGCGGCCTCGGCCGGCGTCGTCGCGACCCTGGGCGGATTGACGCTGGCCTATCGGCAGGACTGGCCCGGCAATCAAACCATAATAGCGTTTTCTTGCGCGCTTTTGGCGGCCGTGTGGACCGTCGGGAATATCGCCGATTGGATAAAAGCAAAAACAAAGATTTTTAGAATTTAGGAATGCACGACATGGAGATCGAAGAAAAGAAGATACGATACGGAGTGGGAATCGACACGGGAGGCACCTTCACGGACGCGGTGCTCGTCGATCTCGATTCCCTCGATGTTCTGAAAACCGTCAAGCGTCCGACGACGCGCTACAATGTCGGACGCGGGGTTCTTGAAGCTTTGGAGGGAGTGCTGGCCGGGGTCGAAAGGGACGCGGTCGAAAAGATCGCGTTTTCCACGACCTTGGCCACCAACGCCGTCGCCGAAGGGCGCGGCGCGAAAGTCGGCCTGTTTGTCCTCGGCCCGGTGAAATCGCTGGATCTTCCCGTCGTATCCGTCAGGCATCTCGACGGCGGGCACGACCATCTGGGAAACGAACTCAGGCCGTTGGAGATCGAGCGCGTCGTGGAGGCCGTCGAAGAGATGAAAGGCCATGTGGACGCCTACGCGGTCGCCGCAGGCATGAGCTTTGTAAATCCGTCCCACGAGCTTGTCGCGGCCAAGGCCATCGAACTGCTGGATCCGAAGCCGGTCTTTTGTTCGCACTTGGTCAGCGAAAGGTCGGGCATCGGGGAGCGAGCGGCCACGGCCGTTCTCCATGCGCGCCTCATGCCCGTTCTGATGGATTTCGTAGGTCGTGTGAAAGGGCTTTCGGCCGAAAAGCCGGTCGCCGCAGACATGAAGATCATTCGCGGAGACGCGTCGGCGGTCGATCTGGAGCAGGCCGTGTCGAGAGCCGCGCAAACCGCGGCGAGCGGACCTGCGGCCACCGCCTGGTACGGCGCCAAGTCGGTCGCCGAGGAAAAGGCGCTGATCGTGGACGTCGGCGGCACCACGACGGACATAACGCTCGTGGAAAACGGCCGTCCCGCGGTTTCCACCGGCGGCTGCCTGATCGACCGATGGCCGACGCACATCGACGCCGTTCAAACGCATACCGTAGGCATCGGAGGGGACAGTCTTGTCATCGTTGACAGATCGGGGCGGTTGACGATCGGGCCGAGGCGAGTCCAGCCGATCGCCATGTCCGACGGCGTCGCGGCTCCGGAAAGCTGGATGGGCGTCGAAAACCGGGGCCGGTATTTTCTTCGCCCCCAAGCGGACGCGGACGACGACGAATCGCGGGACCCGGTCGTCGATCTCCTTCGAGAAGGAGGCGCGGCTTTCGGCGAATTGGCGACCCTCGCCGGGATGTCCGAATTGAGCCTGGACCGAAGAATCGAAGAACTGGTCTTCCAAAAGAAGGCTGTGGAGATCGGCTTCACGCCCACCGACGCTCTTCACGCGCTTGGCCGTCTCGACATCGGCGACCCCGCGAAATCGGTTGCGGCGGCCGGTGTTTTGGCGAAGCTCCGAAACCAAAGCGCGGAATCTTTCTGCGAGGATGTCGTGCGTCTCGCCCAAAAGAAGATTGCCGACGCAATCGTGGCCTTTCTCTACGCCAAGGAGACGGGCAGGGAGACGGCGCGTTTTCCGTTTCCGGAAGAAAAGCTTTCTCTTTTTTCCGTCTCGTTCAAAATCGACGTTCCCGTCGTCGGCATAGGCGCCGCCGCCGACCGGTTGCTTCCGGAAGTGGCGAAACGTTTGGGAACCCGAATCGTTTTCCCTCCTTTTCACGAGGTGGGAAACGCCCTCGGCGCCATAATGATCGCATCGAACGAAGGACGATGAAATGCGACGGATAGAGCAAAGAACCGACCATACGCCGAAGTGCTTCGAGGCGACGTTGGAGGTGGCCGGAGAAAACGCGGACGCGGTCGTCGTCCATGGATGGATTTACGACCGTACCCGATGGATTCTCCATGCATGGTGCGAAATCGGCGATGTCGTCGTCGATCTGACGGAGACCCGGTCGCCCGTTCCGAAGGCCGACTATTACGCGGCAATGGCCGCGACCGAAACGCGAACCAGACGGTATTCCCGGCTGGAGTTTTTTTCCCTTGCGGCGGAACACGGGCATTTCGGCCCGTTCGACAAGGAATTCTTCTTCGCCGAAACCTCTTCGCGCGATCCGCTGACAAGAAACGCATGGGAAGGAACATTGGACTGAAAGAAACGCAAAGGAGACCCCGATGGGAAAAAGCAGAAAAAACAAAACGAGACCCGCCGTCCGGCGTCGAATCCCCGTGACAATCCTGACCGGCTTTCTGGGCGCCGGAAAAACCACGTTGCTCAACAGGATTCTGCGGGAGAACCACGGCAAGCGGATCGCGGTGATCGAGAACGAATTCGGCGAGGTGGGCGTGGACAACGATCTGGTGGTCGGCGCGCGGGAAGAGATCTTCGAGATGAACAACGGGTGCGTTTGCCGCACGGTTCGCGGGGACCCGTTCCGTATTTTGCGAAACCTGTTGAAACGCCCCGGCAAATTCGACTATATTGCGATCGAGACTGCGGGGCCGGCCGATCCGGGTCCGGTCCCACAGACGTTTTATCCTGCGCCACGCCGCCCTTCCAAGACCGGGGTTCGTGGCGTGCCCGGCATAGCCTGAAAGAAACGTCTTTCTCGGAAATTCACTGTGATCGACGATAATATCGCAAAGCTGGAAAACGAACGCCGCAAGGCCCATGGAGACGATGCAAGACACGGCAGGACGGTCTGCTCGTCCAACTTCCGGAGTCTTGAAACAAATGAACCTCTTCGATGAATTCTTTAAAATCGTACGAAAGTTCGACGAAAAAAAAATTCAATATGCCCTCGTCGGCGGAGTGGCCATGGCCTTCCACGACGAACCCAGATTCACGAAGGACATCGATTTTTTGACGTTGCCGGAGGAGATCGATAGAATAAGGGAGGCGTTCGAAGAAATCGATTATTTCGAATCGTCCGAACCATGGACTTTCAAATCCACGAAAATGGCATTGCATCGGTTCATGAAGGTGGAGGGCGAAAAATATTTGATGATCGATATATTGTTGGCTAACGAGGAACGACACAGGCGAATATTGGCTCGCTCGATTCAGGACGAATGGAAAGAGGGCAGAATAAGCATAATTTCGAAAAACGATCTGATTTGGATGAAAAAACAAAGAAATTCGGATCAAGACAAAGTAGATATCAAGAAATTGCAAAATGACAAGGATTGAAAAAATAATAAGCGATCTTAGCGATATGTTCGATTTTTACGAGAAAATCAAAGAACATAAAAAGGAGAAAGCGCGCGCCGAAAAACAGGAGATTGCGGCTAAATCCAAAGAAAAGATTTGCGCGGAAGAAAATCGTTGAAGAACATAATTGTCAACCGTACGAAATAGAACCGTTTTTCTCGGAAACGCGCTGTGATCGATGATAATATCGCAAAGCTGGAAAACGAACGCCGCAAGGCCCATGGAGACGCCGCAAAACATGGCAGGACGGAATACCTACCGGCTTTGTTCCTGACTGCGGTTCTCTTTTTTCTTCCCGTCGGACCCGAATCCGGTTCCTTGAACGCATTGGCCGTCGTTTTCGTCAGCATCGTGCTGGAGGCCATTCCGTTCATGCTGGCCGGGTCTCTTGTCGGGGGTTTCATCGAAGTCTTCGTGAGCCGCGAGCGCCTGGCTTCGATGCTTCCCCGAAAGGGATGGCCGACCGTGTTCGCGGCCGCCGCCGGAGGAATTCTATTCCCCGTGTGCGAATGCGCGGTGGTGCCGGTGGTGCGGCGGTTGGTCGGCAAAGGACTTCCGCTCTCGGCCGCGATCGCCTATCTCCTGGGCGGTCCCGTCGTCAATCCCGTCGTGGCCGCCTCGACCGCCCTGGCCTACGGGCTCGACTGGAGCATCGTCGCTCTGCGAACGGGGCTGGGGTACGGCGTCGCGGTTTTTGTCGGACTCGCCATGGGCAAGTTGTTCGCCGGCGCGGGTACCTTGAAGGAACCCCAAGCGATTTTCGACCGCCATCGGCTATCCTGCGGCTGCCGCGGCGAAACGCCGGAACACTCCCATATCGAAAGCTGCGACGGGGAACCTCGCCTGTTGCCGTTCGCCGCCAAGCAGGCGGACGTCGCCGCGTGCGGATGCGGTTGCGCCCGCGCGCCGTCGGCCGGCTGGATCGACAAGACCGGAGAGGCCTTCGTCCACGCGACGGACGATTTTCTGGCCGTGGGTCACTATCTTGTCGTCGGCGCCTTTATCGCCGCGCTGGCGCAAACCTATGTCGACCGCCAAAGCTTCCTGAGCCTGACCGGCGTTCCGATATTGCCGTCCGTATTGATGATGGCTCTGGCGATACTGCTCAACCTGTGTTCCGAGGCCGACGCCTTCGTCGCGGCGTCCTTTCGCGGGCTGATTTCCGTGTCCGCCCAGCTGGCCTTCATGCTGACCGGCCCTATGTTCGACCTCAAGCTTCTGCTCATGTATCAAAGCCTTTTCCGACGCAAGGCTATTGTCGTATTGGCCGCGCTCGTGCTCGGGGCGGTGCTGGCGGTCGTCGCGGGCCTCGAATTTCTCGAGGGAGGCGTCCTGTGAAATCGCCGGAAAAATACATGGCGAGGTGGCTGCATCCGTTCGTGTTCGCCGCCTGGACGGCCTTTACGATCTATCTGCTGGCCAGCGGGCGCTATTTGGAGTTTCTGCGCCCGGAGTTCGGCATGCTCCTGGCCGTGGCGCACTTTATCGCCATGGGGTTCATGATCGCCGCCATGGCTCGACCGAAAGAGACGGACTTTTCGGGCGTCTTGCGCGCCCTGGTGCTGCTGACGCCCATTTTATTTGCCGTGGCAATGCCGGAAGCGATGCTCGGGAATCAAACGTTCAAGAAGAGATTCGTCGGAACAGAGAACGTGGTCGCGGGTCGGCAGGATCGATCCCTGCTCTCCGCCCGGGGAACGGAAAACGATCCGGATTCGCCGCCGGGGGAAACCCAAGGCGGCCTGCCGGATACGGAGACGCCTCTTGAGCCAACGATCCTTGAAATCTACCTCGAACCGGATTTCTACGGCGGCCGGCGGGTGGTCGTCACGGGAATGATCCTGCGCGACAAGATTCTGGAAGAGCATTTCGGGGGCATGGACACCGCCGTGTTCCGGTTCCTGATCAACTGTTGCGCCGCCGACGCCCTTCCCTTGGCGATCGCGCTGGATTCAGACCTCGCGGCTCCTTTTCCAAACGACCAGTGGGTGCGGGCGGACGGAATCTTCGCGCTCCGGCAAATCGACGGCAAGCCCGTGCCGGTCATTGAAAACGCAACGATCACGGCCGTGGAGAAGCCGGCGGTTCCTTATCTTTTCTGAATGACGATCGCCGACGAAGTCTTGCAACACCAGGCTGATCGACATTCTTTTTCGGCCCTTGCCAGGAAGTCCTCGCGGCTTCCACCGCAATTGCCCGTCTACAATCGGGAGGACAAGCTCTTTTTGCAAGCGGCTTTGTGCGAGCCTCCCGTTGCGCGGATTTTTTGGCAACAACGTACAAGACTCTCGTCCTTCCATATGCGGCATTTCTCGGATGCCGGAATCCGGTGTTCTTCAAGAGTCTCCATGCCTGCCTTCGTTCCATTTCACGGCAACCTAAAGGTCGGACGGCCGAAAATCGAGGCGAACCTGGGGTCGCTCCCGCGGACGTCAACCGCCTGTCGCCAATTGTGCCTTTAACAGACTCTAATCTATTCATGACAAGAAAGATTGTACGATCTTGCATTCCTTCGCCCTGGAGGGCTCCCAAAGCTCGGCCAGGGTGACGAAAACACGTCGTTCCTTGTTTGGAAGGGCCTCGATGTTGGCCTTGAAATAGGTGGTGTGGTCGTCGATCAGCACGACCAGGTTCTCCATCAACTCCTTCAGAGGCCGGCCCGCGCCGAAATCCGCCAGAATCGCCAGGAGCCGGGGACTTCCGCCCGTGAGGATTTCCATGGGCCGCACGCGGTTTTCCGTCAGCTCCTCGCCGGTGACGCTATGCCAAAGGGTCCGGCAGCCGGCGGTGTCCAACGGGCCGAGGGTTATTTCCCGGAAGAGTTCGAAATTGGCTTTTTCCGGGTTGAGGATTTCCCCGAAATGGGTGGTGGCCGTGCAGATCAGCATCAATTCCCGATGGTTCAGCAACGTTTGCCGTAAGTCCCACGCTTCGTCGTCGCCGGTTTGCTCCCCCAGCAGCATTTGAAGATTCTCCACGAAAACCGCCAGTCTTTTCATACCCGCGAATTCCAAGAGCGCGGACAAAGCGTGTATCTTCAAGATCCGCTCGTTCGGCTCCGCGAGCAGGGCCTCGTGTTTTTTCAGCAGGCGGCCTTGGTCGTTTTCCTTTTCCTGCTCGCCGACCCATTGAAGAACCCGCAGCCAGAGTTCGCCCTCGCTGGACACGTCGTACAGCTCCTCGGGCAGCAAAACCGGATACCAATTCTGGAACAATGTTTCGTCTTGCCGAATTTCCAGCGCGAGACGCCGCACGAGCATGGTCTTGCCCATTCCCCTCGGGGCGATGACGATCGCGTGCTGGTTGACCGGCCCGGTATTGTCCCGGACGATTTCCAGCAGAAGCTCCAGTTCCCGCTTTCGCACCACGAAGGAAGAGAGAAGCTCCTCCTGGGTCAGAAAAGCGGGGTTGTGTTTCATAAGGCGGGATTTGCCCATGTTTCCTATGCTCCCAGTTTCGAAGGTTTTACGTAGCTCCGGGAGAACCGATTCCTCCACCAGTCGCGGAGCAGGTTGGACGAAAAGCGCCAGCCGTCCATCGCCTCGTGCCCGACAAGATATCCGTCGTGTTCCAGCACGTCGAGCACTTCCCGCAAGACGGGGCCTTTGTCCTTCAAGCCCGATCGCTCGAACAAAGCATCGCACACGGACGGTTCGAGTATATCCCGTTGATCGCTGCCTCCGACAAAAGATCCAGCGCCAGGGAAATTTTCTCCCTGTCCAATACCCTCATAAGGCGCTCCTCGTAGTCGGCCAATTCCGCATGGCCGCGCGTGCTCAGCATGGATTTCCGGTAGACCCGCCCGACGTCTTCGATATTCGGGTCGCGCCGTCCGTCTTTGTACAAGTCCTGGTAGAGGTATCCGAAGAACATCTGAACATGTGGAACCGCAAAAGATAAAGCATATCCTCTCCTGGAATTCCCCGGTGATCCGTCGCAGCCAGGAAAGGAAGATCTCCGCTTCCTCGGAAGATTTTCCGAGCAGGCGGGAAACCATGATGGGCAATTCGTCCATGCAGACGACGACGGGTCGGTCGGCCTTGGCCAAATTGGCTGCAAGCGACCGTCCCTTGTACTGCCAGTCGCCCTTGAGGCCCTCCCGGAGTTTGATCTCCAGCAGATCCGGAGCGCCGACCGCCTCCACCTTGTCGAATACCTGCTTTATGAATGCGCCGCAAGCATCGGTCACTTTCCTTTCCAATGTTTCGTATCGGGATGCTCCCATGGACAGGGCCACCACAACATCTTCGGGGGTCGCGCAATTCTGGACATCCAAAAAAACGAGATAATGAGCCTGCTTTTCCTCCAGTCTCCTGAAAGTCTCCCGAATCAGGCTTGTTTTTCCCACCCTCCGGGGGCGACCATCAAAATGTGGTTTCCGCCGTTGCCGATGTTTCGGGTGAGGAGTTCTATTTCGCCGAATCAATGTCGACGAGTTCCTCTTTTCCAAAGACAACGGGCCTTGTCGTGGCGGAGCCGAAAGACTGGTGCCAACATAAAGCCTCGGAAGGTTTCACAATGAAGGCATATATTCTAAACAACTGTAATAATGCGCCGGGCGCGGCAGGAAAAAGACCGATCGTAACCGGACCGGCAATCAAGCTTGTCGTCCTGTTGGCGGCTGTATTGTGCGCAAGTCGGGTTTCTGCAAATCGCTCTTTGGAACCTGTCCCGGCTGGGGTCGTGCCTGATCCATCTGGC
>CAZNTU010000146.1:0-13886 GCA_964575975.1 uncultured Desulfobacteraceae bacterium | reverse complement strand
AATACTTTCTTCCCTTTGCAGAGCCCGCGACCCTCACAGGTCGCGGGCTTTTTTGTTTCCTGAATTCTCGTATAACAATTCCACTGCGTTTCTTACGTAATTTTCGTCGGAAATCCCATCCATGCATTCTTCAGGAAAAGCCGCCATCGAGCGAAAATGATCGGCGATCTGATCAAACAAAAAAATCCTGTCTTCGGATCGAAGGACATTTCTTCGCAATATAGCCTTAAGGGCGAGCGCCGCTTCTTTGGGCGTGGCTGTCTGACGCAATCGAGCCGCGATATGAGGCCAAGCTCGAAAAGAGTTGTATTTTTCGGGCGAAAGGTTGTCCAACTCCGGCGAAACAGCGTTCGAGGCTTTGACGACAACGGTGCTTGCTGCTATATCGCCCAAACGCCGGTTCTTTTCGTCAATGGAGCAAGAAAGACCTCCGCACATATAAAAAAACGGAAGAATATCGACTGTTCTGATAAGATTTCGTAGCAAAATCTGGCTGAATCCAAGACGCAGACCGAATAAATCTATTACGCGAATACGAAACAATTTTTTTCCGAAAGTCTGTCCCTGCCAACGCCATTCCAGGAAAATGTGATAGCCCAGGGTAACGACGAAATATACGACAAGGCTTAAAGCCGCAGCTATATCGGTGCTTAGAATTCCAATCAAACTTAAAAATTTTTTCAAAACGAGCAAAAGAGCATACACAAGAATCAAATCCAGCGTTAACGCCATACATCTGGCGAGAGGGCCGGCCAGCTCGATCGACACAACAACCCCTTCGGGCGTGCAAATCGTCAAGTTTGCCGATTCCGTAGCTTCGGGCGATTCGTATTCGATGCGTCCGTTTGTCATTGAACTATTCTTTTTTCCGTATAAATTAGTTGGCTTGTCGATTTTGAGCGACGCCCGCTCTGGCAAGATAAATACCCAAAACCACGATCTCGATCATCCCGAAACCTATTTTGATTCCGTAAGGAATCACCGGTTCATGATATTGGGAAAAGAATCCCTCTATTATACCGGCCCAAAGCAAAAGAGCGGTCGCGCCGAAAACGAGGGTTGCGAGGTCGGATGAAATTTCGCGCATTCGTTCGCCAAGGCGGGGAGAGCGTCCTTTTCCTATCAAACCCGATGCAATTAAGAGCCCTGCCTGTCCTCCCACTAGCACGGCGGGGATTTCCACGGCGCCGTGCGGTAAGAGCCAACCGAAAAGAAACAAAGTTTCTCCCGAGAATACGTAGTCCGCGATCACCGCCCCCAGCATAACGCCGTTTGCGAAAAGGACCGCAACGGTGCCAATGCCCCAAGTCATGCCCAATGCAAGCACGAAAATCGTGACACGGATATTATGGGTCATTAGATAGGAGGAAAAGCTCGCCTTTTGGCTTCCAACTAGGTCCGGTGTTTCGCTTTCCTCCATTTTTACGCGTTCGGAAGGATCGGTTTGAAGGTGGGGAAAGGGCATCAGAATCGATTTTGCTTCCGTGTCCAAAACCGTCGCGCCTCCTCCGAAAAGACATCCCGCAAGCATAACTGCCAGTGCAATTTGAAAAAATCGAAGATGTTTACGGAAGACGGCCGGGAACTTTCCGAAAAAGAATTGCGAAAGGGAAGGTTTCTTTCGGATTTTTCCGTTACCATAAACTTCGGCATAAGCACGGGAGACAAGGTTCTCAAGATATTCTTTCAAGCCGGGATCGGCCGAAAAGGTGGCGATTTTGACCAAGTCGGCGGACACCGCGCGGTATAAATAATGAAAGCGTTTTACGCCTTCGACGTTCATGCGGGGAAACGGATTTTTTTCAAGAGAATTGAGAATATTCTCGAATTCCTCCCAAAGCTCTTTTTTGTTTCTGGAAAATTTTTGAAGATCGACGATCATTGCAATTGGCCATGTAAGAGTGAGATCACCAATCGATTTCTTTGCGAAACTTCAAAGTCTGTTCATAATACCTTTTCAGTTTGGACTGCACATTAGCGTACACGGTACCTTCGGGAAAACGGTTGTCCGAGTCGGGAACGCCCGCAGGAAGTCCTGTTAAAATCTCCATGCCCTGCTCGACGGTGGAGACGTGATAGATATGGAATTGTTTTTGGAGAACCGCATCGACGACCTCTTTTTTAAGCATCAGGTTTTTCACGTTCGCAGTCGGTATGATTACGGCCTGCGATCCGGTCAAGCCTTTGGAGAGACAGACCTCGTAAAATCCTTCGATTTTTTGGTTGACGCCGCCTATGGCCTGAATGCGTCCTTTCTGGTTCACCGAACCTGTAACGGCGATGCCTTGCTTGATCGGGACGTCCGAAAGGCTGGATATAATGGCGTAAAGCTCGGCCGAAGAGGCGCTGTCTCCGTCTATCATTCCGTAGTTCTGTTCGAAGGTGATACTAATGGAAAGGCTTAACGGGCAAACCTGGGCGAAAGTCCTTCCCAGGTAGCCGTTCAGGATCATCACGCCCTTATCGTGGGTCGAGCCGCTCATATTGGCTTCCCTCTCGATGTTGACGACCCCTTGTTTGCCCATGAAAGTTTCGGCGGTTATTCTGGAAGGCCTTCCAAAAGAATAGTCTCCGATTTGAATTACTGCCAAACCGTTGACCTGGCCGATCATTGCGCCGTCGACGTCCAACAGTATCGTATCCTCGACGTACGATTCCTGAATCTTTTCCTCGTATAGATTATAGCGAAAACGATGTTCCTTGAAAGCTTTTACGACATGTTTCTCGTCCACCAAGGTCGAGTCGAATTCTCTCGCCCAGTAGTCCGATTCTTTCAGTATGCTCGTCACGGGGCCGAAACGCAAAGTCATCTTGTCCTTGTGCGAAACGAACTTGCTTCCGAACTCCACGACGGCCGCGACCCCGGCGGCGGTGAACGGCAAGAGCCTTTCCTCTCTGCATACTCGCGCTATGAATCCGGCGTATTGCCGGATTGTTCGGTCGTTCTTTTCCACTTCGTAGTCGAAGTCGGCCCGGACATTGAAAATCTTGTTGAACTTCCCGTCGAAATTCTGAAGCTTTTCGAATATTTCGTAGCTTCCCATAAGGATTACCTTGAGATCGATGGGAATCGGTTCGGGTCTGAGCGACGCGGTCATGTTTCCCGTGCCGGAGGGTATGTCCTCGATATAAAGAAGCTTGTTTTGAAGGGTTCTCTTGAGGGTTTCCCATACGAAGGCGTTCATCAGAACGGCTTCGATGTCCAATATCAAGTAGCCCCCGTTCGCGCGCAGAAGCGAGCCAGCCTGTACCATGGTGAATTCCGTCGTGATCGTACCCATTTCCGCTCGCTTTTCGATTCTGCCGAACACGTTGTGGAAGGTGGGGCTAGGCTCGAAAATCACGGGAGCGCCTTCCGATCCTGTATTGTCTACCAGGATATTGACCTCGTATCTCTTGAAAAAACCTTCGTCGATTTCGTGCTTGTTGTCGGATGGAATGAAGTTGCCCACGTTGTCCAAGATATCCGATTGGAGGGCGTCCAAATAGGACAAAACTGCCTTGCGCCCCCGGTATTCGTCTCTTAGAGAATCGATATGATCCTTGATGGCGTTCAATGCCGAATCGCGCGTGAGTCTTTCCATTTCGGAGTGAAACGACCTGAGTTGCTTATTGGCCTCTTGAAAGGTGGATTCCATTTTTTCTTGGGTTTCCGCCATGTTCTTTTCAACTTGGTTCCGCAGTTCGTCGGAAAGCTGCTGGAATTCTTCGGGGGTGATCGGTTTTCCCTCGACCATCGGGATCGCCTGAAAGCCGGCCGAAGTCTTGGCGATTTGTATGTTCGCTTCTGCGGCTTCTTTGTCGAGTTTTTCGAATAAAATCTTGCGCCGGTCGTTGTATTTGCTTTTGATTTCCGCTTGCTTTTTCTGAAAAATCTCTCCCGTCAAGACTTTGGGCAATTCTTTCTTTAAACTCTCTATAAGATTCTCTATTTTTTTGCGAAACTTCGAGGCTCCTCCGGAACTTACGGACACCGCCTTGGGACGGAACTCGTCAGAAAAATTGTTGACCATGCACCAATCGTCGGGCGGGTCGATTTCTTTTGCGTGCTTTCCGACCAAATCCTGAACGATCGTGGTTTTACCGGTGCCGGGCATGCCAGTAATAAAAATGTTGTAACCCGGACATTGAATTTTAAGCCCGAAATCGATGGCTTGCACTGCTCTTTTTTGTCCGATTACTTCGTAAAGCGGCTCGATCTCGCTTGTGTTTTGGAATGGAAAAACGGACGGGTCGCATGTGGCTCTAAGTTTCGACGGTTCCAATTCGAATTTGGTGGTCATCAATCCTCCCTGGGGTTTGAAATCCCCTTGTTCTATATGAAATAATCTATCCGCTGACTCCCGAAGCTTGAATAATGGATTTTGCCGGAATAATTCCGGTGGCGGCGGCCGAAACGATGTTTCCTGCCACGCCTGGGCCGTCTCCGGCAACGTACATGCCCTTGATTTTTGTTTCCAGATTGACGTCCGTATCGACTTGCGTGGCGAAAAACTTGATTTCCGGCGCGTAAAGAAGTGTTTCGTCGTTCGAGACGCCCTTGACAATCAAGTTGAGTTTTTCCAAGCCTTCGATGATATTGGTAAGAATTCTCTCCGGCAGGGCCATGGCGATGTCGCCGCATATGACGTCGGTAAGGGTCGGCTCGATGAAGCTCTTTTTTATCCGTCCCCAGGTGCTTCGACGGCCGCGTTTGAGATCTCCGAACCGTTGAAGGATAGGCTTCCCTCCTCCGATCAGGTTGGCAAGATTCCCGATGGCTTCTCCGTAAGACTGGTTGTCCGTGACCGGCTCGGTCAGCACGACTTTGGAAAGGAACGCGAAATTGGTGTTTTCGCTCTTGATGTCCCTGTAAGCGTGGCCGTTGACGCAGGCGAAGCGCCGATAATTTTCCTTCGACACGAAACCTCTCTGGTTCGTGCAGAATGTGCGGGTGGAATCGTCGTATTTTTGGGTTTGCACGAAAAAGGTCGGATCGTAAACGATATCGCACAGATCCCGCATGACATCGTTGTGGACCTCCGCCCTGACGCCCACCTCGATTCCTCTCTGGTCGAGGCCGATCCCGTATTTATGCGCGAGTCTGCCCACCCAATCCGCTCCCACGCGGCCGGGGGCGAGAATGACGTTCGGGGCCGGATATTCGCCTTTGTCGGTAAGGAGGCCTTTTACGGTCTCGTCCTGGACGATGACGTCCAAAGCCTGTTCGGAGGTGTGGATCGTTACTCCCCTGTCGCGGATGTAGTCGGCCATCGCGCCGATGTGCCCGGGGAGCATGTCGCTTCCCAAGTGTTTCTGCTTGATAAGCAAGAGATCGATTCCGTAGCGCTTTGCCCGTTTGCGAATCTCTTTCGCCGCTTCCATGTCAGTGGGATAGACGGGTCCGTCCATGCCGAAACGGTTGAAGATTTCCTCGGTTTCGGCAATGAGCGCCTTTGCCGCTTTTAACGGCAAAAATTGAGTAAGGTCTGTTTTTCCGAGCTTGTGAATGAAGTTGAGTTTTCCGTCGGAAAAAAGGCCCGCCCCGCCGATGCCGCAAAGAATATTGCAAGGTTCGCAATTGACGCATTTTTGGTGGAGGTTGACCGGGCATTGCCGTTTTGCGGAATTTTTCCCTTTCTCTATCAAAAGCACCCGAAGAGGGGAGTTTTCAACGAGGTAGTAGGCGGCGAAAAGGCCGGCCGGTCCTCCTCCTACGATGATAACGTCGAAACGGTTTTTCATTTTGTCCTCTTTGGCGGCGGTATGAAACACGCGTCCTTGAGTCTTGGCGTAGTGCGTTCGGGACCTTTCACTATATTCGCTTTGGTGGTTTTGGCAATGCTCTTGAGCATATTGTAGAAAATGAACTCGTGAAACGGCAAAAGAAAAAACCAATAAAGGATTCCGCCGAGTCCCGAAGGCAGAAAGCGCGAAAGAATGGTCAATTCGCTTCGATCCGGTCCTGCTGGATTGATTTCGAACTGGGCGAGAGCTTCGCCGGGCACCTTCATTTCGGCCAAAAGCACCAGCCGATAAGGTTCGTCCACGTCCAAAACCCTGAAAAAATCCAAGGCGTCTCCCACGTATATTTTACTGGGATGCCTTCGGCCGCGTCGGAGTCCGACGCCTCCGATCAATTTGTCGACAACGCCTCTAATCCACCAGAGGCTGTCGGCATAATACCATCCCGTTTTTCCGCCGATTTTTCGGATCGGCTCCCAGACCGTCTCCGGTTTCGCGTCAAGCAAAACCTTGAACCCCGACTCCAAAATGGTTCCGCCCGCATAGTCGGCGTCCCCGCAATAGATCCATTCGGGCGGAACGATCGTACCCGCGTCGGACCAGCAGGTTTCCACCAATTCCTGCTGGATTCTTTCCATTGCCGTATGGATGGCTTCGCGGCATGAAAGAAGCTTTTGCGGTACCAGTTTTTTGATTTTGTTGTCGGCGCAGACGACTTCGACCGAAAGTCCCTCCGCGAGCGGTTGGGCAATAGAGGCTGGAACGGGCGTCACCAAATGGATCCATTTCGCGCTCAATCCCGGGGTCAGAAAGGGGAGAGGGATTACGATGCGTTTGGAAAGTCCCGCCGCCTCGGAATACATGTCGATTAGCTCCCTGTAGTTGACTACGTCGGGACCGCAAATATCGAACGTTCTCCCGTCGGTTTCGTCGTTTTCCAGACAGCCGATCAGGTATCCCAATACGTTCGCGATGGCGATCGGCTGCAGAGGGGTGTCCACCCAGCGGGGGGTGGTCATGACGGGGAGCCTGTCGACCAAGTAGCGCAGAATTTCGAAGGATGCGCTTCCCGACCCCAAAATCATGGCCGCCCTGAGATGCGTTGCGGGTACCGGCCCCGCTTGGAGAATCCTTGCCACCTCGTGCCTGGATTTCAAGTGCTTGCTGAGCCGTGGGTTGTTCATGTCTCCCAAACCGCCGAGATAGACGATCTTTTTCAATCCGGCTTCCGAAGCGGCGGCTACCATATTCTGGGCGCCCAAGCGGTCGGCGTCGGCGAATTTTCCCTTTCCCGAAATCATGGAGTGGACTAGATAAAATGCCGCCCAGCATCCTTGAGACGCGTTTTTGATTGTTTCCAGGTCCGTGACGTCTCCCTCTGCAAGCTCGACGCCCGGCTCGAACGCCCAATGTCTGCAGTTCATTTTCGCGAGGGATCTGCCGAAGGCCTTTACGCGGAAACCCGCTTTCAACAACTGCGGGATCAATCTTCCGCCTACGTAGCCAGTGGCTCCTGTAACCAGAACAGGTTTCGAGTTTTTCATTGATTTCCCGTTTCTCGTGTTTTTTTGCAAATGCGTCTGAAACAAAACGAAAGAAAGTGCCATCATTCGTCGTTGATCATTAAAAAGAGATTTAACATGCTATCGATTGTTGGTAAAGTTATTAAAAAAAATGCCCTTTTATTTCCGCGACATTGACTTTACGGTACGCTTCGGTTAGCATCCCATTTTTATTCATCGGAGTTTTGCAAGGATGTGCCTTGCTTCAAATAGAAAAACAGGCGGGCGGCAAGGGCGAAAATCCGCTCCGGGATTGCGGGGGAAAGAATATGATTATCGGACTTGATGTGGGCGGCACGCATACCGACGTCGTCCTTTTGGGGGAAAACGGCGTGGAGAGGGAAGTCAAGGTCCCGACCGACCACACTGACCTGTTCAATACGGTGCTTTCGGGGCTGGAGAAGGTGTCCGCCGGAATCGACCAGAAAAGAATCGATCGCGTGGTTCTGAGCACCACCCTCACCACCAACGCCATCGTTCAGAACAAGACGGCCCCGACGGGAATGATCGTCGCGGGAGGACCGGGCATCGACCCCGAACATTATAGAACGAACGAGCATTATTATTGCGTCTCCGGCTCGGTCGACCACAGGGGAAGAGAAACGGAGCCTGTCGACAGATCCCGTATCGAAAAAATCGGAGAACGACTCCGAAAGGAAGGCATTCGGCAGGTAGGGGTCGTTTCCAAGTTTTCCGTGAGAAATCCCGCCCAGGAATTGCTGATCAAGCAAATCCTCGGGGATTCTTTCGATAAAATCTTCCTGGGGCACGCTGTTTCCGGAAAACTGAATTTTTCGAGGCGTATCGCCACGACCTACATAAACGCTGCCGTTTATCCGATTCACAAGGAATTTTTCGAGGCGGTCCGCCGGTCCTTGACGAAAAAGGGCTTTTCCATGCCCATCCATATTTTGAAGGCCGACGGCGGTACCATGAATTTCGATTCGTCGTTGGACTATCCCGGGCAGACGATACTGTCGGGTCCGGCCGCCAGCGTCATGGGTTCCATCGCGTTCGCGACTCCCGGAGAGGAAAATCTCGTTCTCGATATCGGCGGCACCACGACGGACATGTCCATATTGATGGACCGGACTCCTTTGTTGAACCCTCTGGGAATCGGTTTGGGCTTTTATAAAACGATCATTCGGTCGTTGGAAACCCTGTCCGTCGGTATCGGCGGGGACAGCCATGCAAGAGTCGAAAACGGAGAATTGAAGATAGGCCCTGGACGACTGGGGCCGGCGATGGCCTATGGGGGGCCTGCGCCGACCCCCACCGATGCCATGGCCGTTCTAGGGATTATAGAAGACATCGACAAGGAGGCTTCCCTTCGAGGATTGAAACCGATATCCGAAGAAATGAACATGGACGTCGAGGAAGCCGCGCGCAAGATTTTCGATAAAACATGCGGAAAAATAGTCGAAAATGCACGGCGTATGGTTGGTGAAATCAACCGGAAACCCGTTTACACTGTCCACGAGGTGTACGAGGATTACACGGTTAAACCGACGAAAGTACTTGTTCTGGGAGGGCCGGCGAACTATTTCGCGGACAATTTGTCGAAGCTTTTCGATTTGGAGGTCAAAGTGGTGCCCAGATGGTCCGTGGCCAACGCGATCGGCGCCGCCTTGGCGCGGACCACTTGCGAAGTGACTTTGCACGTGGATACGGAACGGGGAACGGCCGCCGCTCCGGAGGAAAATTTTTCGCGAAAGGTCCCCAACGACTTTTCCAAAAAACAGGCGTTGGAAATCGCCTTCGATCTTTTGGAAAAAAAGGCGGTCGCCCGCGGAGCGGACAAGAAGGATCTTGTCATGGAGGTCCTAGAGGAACTGGAGTTCAACATGGTGAGAGGTTTCTACACGGCCGGCAAGAACATAAGGGTCAAAGTGCAGGTAAAGCCGGGACTCATCTTCTCTTTCGATAAAAAATCGAAGAAAAACACGAACAATCCAAAATAATGGAGTCAAAAATGCTTCGAGCCAAAAACAGAACCGGCCTTGTATTTTTCCCCGCTTTCGATTGGGCCATCAGTCCCACGCATCCCGAGCGCGAAGAGCGTCTCCTGTACACGCAGGATCAAGTTTTCGAGGAAGGAATATTCGACATAGAGGGAATCGAGGAGTTTCGCCCCGACTTGGTCACCGTCAAGGACGTGCAGCGGGTCCATTTTTGCGTGCCCAGCGTGTGGGACGTCATGACCGAGTCGCATTTCATCAGCGCGGGCGGGGCGAAAACGATCGGCATGGCGGTGATGGAAAAACGCGTCGATTGCGGATTCGCGCTCGTTCGACCGCCAGGCCATCACGCCATGAAGGTCGTCCATGGGGCGAGAGGCTTTTGCAACGTCAATATCGAAGCCATCATGATCGAATACATCCGGAAAGCCTACGGAGTGAAAAAGGTGGCGATCGTCGATACGGACTGCCACCACGGCGACGGCACCCAGGATATTTACTGGCACGATCCGGACACGCTCTTCATATCGATTCACCAGGACGGCCGTACCCTGTATCCCGGTTCGGGGTTTGTCCAGGAACTGGGAGGTCCCACCGCCGCGTGCAAGACCCTGAACATTCCGCTGCCGCCGAAAACCTCCGAAGAGGGCATTCTGTACGTCGCCGAAAACGTCATCATGCCTATCCTGGAGGACTTCAAGCCGGATATCGTCGTGAACTCCGCAGGGCAAGACAACCACTATTCCGACCCTATAACGAACATGAACTTTTCCGCCCAAGGGTACGCGGAGCTTACGAAGATGCTGAAGCCCGATATCGCGGTGCTCGAAGGCGGCTACTCCATCGAGGGCGCGCTCCCGTACGTAAACGTCGGTATAATTCTTGCCATGGCCGGACTCGACTTCGGCAAGGTCAAGGAACCCGACTACGATCCGGTTCGCATTCGACAAGGCAAGGATGTCACGGGTTATATCGAAAAAACGTCGGAGGCCGTTCTGACCATTTGGAACCAGAGAAAGTCCATAGAGGAACAGCTCAGGGCAAAAGGCAAAATCGCCGAAAGATCCAGGCGTTTGTTTTACGATACCGACAACATTACGGAACAACAAAAGGAAACACTAATCGTTTGCGACGATTGCGCCGGCGCCTTTCGAATCGAATCGAGATCGAGCCGGGGAAAGAACGTGCTGGCGGTGCATATTCCGAGAGAGGCTTGCCACGCCTGCCGGGAGAAGGGACGCGAATGGTTCGGCGTCGATCCCCACGGGTTCGACCTGAAACTTTTGCAGGATCGACCCGAGGACAAATATTACGAGAGCCCCGGAAAATAGCGGCTTCATTCGACGAGAAAAATAGGGCTCCGATGCAAAATTTCCGCCAGTTCGCCGTTCGGGACAATCTCCAAGCCAGAGCCGGAATTCTTTCCGCAGTGCGCCTTTTCTTCGAAACGAACGGCTACTTGGAGGTGGAAACGCCCGTCCGGTTGCCGACCCAAGCGCCGGAAGCCCATATAGACGCCGAAGTATCCGATGGATGGTTGCTGCAAACTTCGCCGGAAGTCTGCATGAAACGACTGCTTGCGGCGGGGTATCGAAAGATTTTCCAGATATGCAAATGTTTCCGCAAAAAGGAGCGAGGCGCCAAGCATCTTCCGGAAATCACGCTTTTGGAATGGTATCGGGCAGGCGTCGATTACATGGCGCTGATGGATGAAACGGAGAAACTTGTTCGCTTTGTCGCCGAAAAAACAGGAATCGGCCGATCTTTCTCCTATAAAGGCAACGAAATCGATCTCTCTTCTCCTTGGGAAAAGCTGTCCGTGCACGAGGCTTTTTCGCGGTTTGCCGGTATCGGGCCGGAACAGGCCATTTCGGAAAACCGTTTCGACGAGGTCCTCGCTTTTCAAATCGAACCGAATCTTGGACTTGATAAACCTCTCTTTCTTTTCGATTATCCCGTCGAAGTCGGCGCTCTGGCCCGCAGGAAAAAGAGCGACCCGGAAATCGCGGAGCGTTTCGAGCTGTATATTTCGGGTTTGGAACTGTGCAATGCTTTTTCGGAACTTGTCGATCCATCCGAACAGAGAAGAAGATTCGAAATCGAACTGGCCGCCAGGGAAAAAACGGGCAAGACCGTTTATCCCATGCCGGAAAAGTTCTTGAAGTCTTTGGAGGAAATGCCGGAGTCTTCCGGATGCGCTCTCGGACTCGACCGCCTGACGATGCTGTTGACGAACGCGAATCGTATCGACGACGTCGTGGCTTTTACGCCGGAGGAACTTTGAAAAAACATTAGCATATTAAGATCCAATGAAGGAGGTGTGGATGAGTAAAGAGAGGGTTTTAATGAAAAAGGCCGAAAAAGGTTTTTCCGATTTAAAATACCCCGACAAATACGCATCTTCCGCTCTGAGCCGGTTGAACGAATGGCTGACGGACCCACAGTTCGAGGAGTACGTTCCCCAGATCGAGCATTTGATCGAATCGGAAAAATGGGGTCTGCTTCTCGATTCTTTCTACCAGGTCATCCCGTTCGGAACGGGAGGAAGAAGAGGCACGGTCGGTATCGGCCCCAACCGCATCAATCCATGGACAATCCGTGCATCGGCACAAGGCCACTGTCAATATTTGCGCGAAAAATTCGGCGAGGAAGCCGCGAAAAGAGGCGTGGTCCTGACCTACGACGTGCGCCGATACGACGAACACAGTGTTTACGACGATTCGATGTTCAATCCGATCATGAATTTGAGCGCTCGGGATTTGGCGGTCGCGGCGGCCGAAGTCTACGCGGCCAACGGTTTCAGGGTTTTCATGTTCGACGGCGTTCGAAGCACTCCCATGCTATCGTTCGCCATTCGCCATCTGAACGCCATCGCCGGAGACATGTTCAGCGCCAGCCACAATCTTCCGACGGACAACGGAAAAAAAGTGTACGACCACCTTGGGGGACAGCTGATCCCTCCGCACGACCAGGCGCTCGTGGACGAGGTGACCCGAAACGTCGCGGAGATAAACCGCATGCCCTACGATCAAGCCGTGAAGAATGGGCTGGTCGAAACGTTGCCGGAATCCCTTGACAAAGATTTTATCGACGCTATCCGCTCCGTTTCCCTCTCCGGGGAAAGGGATGTGAAAATTCTGTATTCGCCGCTTCACGGCACGGGCCTGACCTCGGTCTATCCCGCGCTAAAGGATGAGGGCTTCGGAGTTTTCCTTGATCCCGCGACGTCTACCTTCAGCGGGGGCTTTGAAAACGTAACCTTCAACATTCCCAATCCCGAGGTGGAGCAGTCCTTCGACACGACGTACGAACCTGCCGAAAAAGCGGGGGCCGACCTGATAATGAACACCGACCCCGACGCCGACAGAATAGGCGTCATGGCGAGACACGACGGGACTTGGCGCTTTTTGACCGGAAACGAAATCGGAATTCTTTTAACCGAATACGGGATTTCGAAATTGAAATCCGCGGGAAGGCCGACCGGCGAAAGCGTCGTGGTCAAAACGGACGTCACCAGCGCTCTAATAGAGGAAATCGCGCTTCAAAACAACGTGAAATGCATCGGGAACCTCCTGGTGGGTTTCAAATATATCGCCGAGGAATTGAACGGACTGGAGAGGGAGGGCAAGGCGGATACCTTCGTTATCGGTGCCGAGGAAAGCCATGGATTTCTCGTGGGCGACTATTGCAGGGACAAGGACGCCGCAGGCGCGGCCGTTTGGCTGGCGGAACTGGCCGCCGAGCAAAAGAAAGCGGGCAGGACACTGGTGGCCTTCCTGGACGAAATCTACTCCCGCTACGGGTATTGCCATAATTACCTGACCGAAATCCGCCTTTTGGGAGCGCGGGGGGTCGAGCAGATCGCAAGCATTATGGAGCATTTCAGGACGAAAAGAGCGAACCGTTTCGGTCGATTCGTCGTGAAAAAAATGATCGACCGCTACCAGGGAGACCCGCAACCGCACCTTTCGGCAACGGATACGTCGTCTCGAAACGTCCTGGTTTTCTATTTCGAAAACCTCGACGAAACCCGTTCTTTAAGAGTCACGGTCCGGCCGTCGGGGACCGAACCGAAAATCAAAATGTACTTCGAGGTTCTCGGAAAACCGTTTGCCCTCGAAAAAGTCGAGGAGAACAAAGCAAAAACAACGGCCGTCCGAAAGTCGCTCGAAAAAGAATTCATGGACTACTGCTATCGGATTCTGGGAGTGGACTTTCCTGAAAGAGGATATCTTTTGTTCTGGCAGCTTCCCCTCGATCTCAAGATGAAATATTTCGAGATAGAACCAAAAATTATAGACCTCAAACGGATCGACGACAAAAACGAGCGGCGTCGGGCGTTGGACAAGTTGTTGAAATTTTTGGGAAGCAACCCGATCGAGAAAGTGGAAAACGCTTTCGAGGCCGAATACGGTGAGGGCGTGTTGCAAAAGCTGGACCTCGAACCATTACCCAATAACCCGAAACAAATACCGCTATCCAATAACTAATAACGAATAATTTGACATTGTAAACTTAACGGGTAACATGCCGAATTTATCGACCCGTGCGGTTGGAGGGCGGTGCAATTCCCCCCTTGAGGGGGGCTAGGGGGGTGTTTCCGGTGAACAATGGATCGAACATGGCGCATCGACACCCCCCT
>CAZNTU010000145.1:0-13899 GCA_964575975.1 uncultured Desulfobacteraceae bacterium | reverse complement strand
TCGTGCCGACGTTGACATGCGGCTTGGTTCGCTCATACTTCTGCTTCGCCATCTTAAAATTCCTCCCATTAAAAACGGACAACCTTCAAGCCGAAACCGCCCCTTCGGGCTTCCTCGGCTTCCCTTGTCCCTCAATCATACTGGTTTTTCTTTACGGTTGTTTCTTTTACCATCGGAAATGGGCGAACGCCTTGTTGGCTTCGGCCATCTTGTGCGTGTCCTCTTTCTTCTTGACCGACGATCCACGATTGTTCGCGGCGTCAAGAAGTTCCCCTGCAAGTTTCGCTGACATCCCCTTTTCCGAGCGCTTCCTGGTGAAGCCGATTATCCATCTGATAGCCAGAGCGGTCCTTCTGGAAGGACGAATTTCCGTCGGAACCTGGTAAGTGGATCCTCCGACCCGGCGTGACTTTACCTCGATCACGGGCCGTACGTTATCGACAGCCTGTTCGAACAGCTTGACCGGATTTTCGTTGGCCTTTTTCTCCATCGAAGCGAATGCGCCGTAAAGGAGCGATTGGGCCGTGCTTTTCTTGCCGTCTTTCATGAGACAGTTGATGAACTTGGAAACCAGTTTGTTGCTGTAACGGGCGTCCGGAATAATAGGCCGCTCCGGCACTTCTCTTCTTCTTGGCATATTTTACACCGTCAGTCTTGATGTGTTTTTATTGAAAAGGACCTTTCGAATAGTGTCGAAGCCTCTTATTTGGGCTTTTTGGCTCCGTATTTGGATCGTCCCTGTTTCCGATCCGAAACTCCGAGCGTATCCAAGGTGCCGCGAACAATATGGTAACGCACGCCGGGAAGGTCTTTGACGCGACCGCCCCTTACCAGAACGACCGAGTGCTCCTGAAGGTTGTGCCCGATGCCCGGAATATAGGCGGTAACCTCCACTCCGGTGGTCAATCGCACCCTGGCCACTTTCCTCAGGGCCGAGTTGGGCTTTTTCGGGGTTGACGTGTAGACCCTTGTGCAAACACCTCTCTTCTGGGGCGCACCCTTCAAAGCTGGCGTGTTCGTTTTTTTCTTGATCCGCTGTCTGCCTTTTCTGATAAGCTGATTGATCGTCGGCATTTTTTCCTCTAAAATTTAATAGAATCCAATCGAAATCTCCTAATTTGACAAAGTGCTGTTAGTTATACCTAATATGCGCCAATGTCAAGGACTTTTTTTTGTGCCCGAAAAAATCAGGGGGCCTCCAATCCGATTTTCCCGTACTCGCGAAGACCGGTCCCGGCCGGGATCAACCTGCCCATGATCACGTTCTCCTTCAATCCTCTCAACTCGTCATTCGCCCCCGATATTGCGGCATCGGTAAGCACCTTGGTCGTCTCCTGGAACGAGGCGGCGGAAATGAAAGAATCCGTGCTCAAGGATGCTTTGGTGATTCCCAAAATCAAAGGTTCCGCGATAGCCGGTTTTCCGCCCATCGCGATGACATCGCGGTTCGCCTGCTCGAAATGGGTCTTGTCCACCTGCTCCTCCACGATAAAATCCGTGTCCCCTACGTCAAGAATTTTAACCCGACGCATCATCTGGCGAACGATCACCTCGATATGCTTGTCGTTTATCCTTACGCCCTGCAACCTGTACACCTCCTGGACCTCATCGACGAGATACTGCGCGAGAGCCACCTCTCCCTTGATGTTCAAAATATCCTGGGGATTCGCCGAGCCCCCTATCAAGGGTTCGCCCGCACGTATATAATCGCCCTCGTATACGTTAATGTGTTTTCCTCTGGGAATCAGGTACTCTTTCTTCTCTCCTACGTCCACCGGGGAGATGGTAACCTTTTGTTTGCCCTTTTTCGTACCTTTGGAAATGGAAACATAACCGTCGATTTCGCTCAAGACCGCAGCCTCCTTGGGTTTCCGGACTTCGAAAAGTTCGGCCACGCGGGGCAGACCGCCGGTGATGTCCTTTGTTTTCGTGGTGGCCCTTGGAAGCTTTGCGACAATGTCGCCCGCTTTCACAGGATCTCCCTCCTCGACCATGAGAATAGCGTCCACCGGCAAGATATATCTCGCCATTTGGGTACCCTCGGGCAACTTCGCGGTCTTGCCGCCGTCGTCCTTGATCGATATTCTGGGACGCATTTCGGCGGATTTCGATTCGATTACGGTACGGCTGGATTTGCCGGTGACCGGGTCCACCTTCTCCTGCATGGTCGTTCCGGGTATGATATCGCCGAACTTGACTGTTCCATCCACTTCCGAAATGATCGGCGTGGTAAACGGGTCCCAAGTTGCCAGCAAATCGCCCGGCTCCACGTGATCGCCCTCGTTTACGACGATGTGCGCTCCGTAGATAACGGGAAAACGCTCGCGCTCGCGCCCGGTCTTGGAGACGATCGCGAATTCGCCGCCCCTCCGGTTCATGACTACGTACGCCTTGTCTCCCTTTTTAACGACATTCAACCCCATGAACTTGATCTCGCCCGCCACCCGAGCCCTGATGTCGGCCTGCTCGACGCGTCTGCTGGCAGTACCGCCAATATGAAAGGTCCTCATGGTCAATTGGGTTCCGGGCTCTCCTATGGACTGGGCCGCCAAAATACCGACAGCCTGCCCGATCTCCACTCGCTTTCCATGGGCCAAGTCTCGTCCGTAACACTTTGCGCAGACGCCTCGGGTGGAATTGCACGTCAAAACCGATCTGATCTTTATGCTCGTCAAACCTGAATCCTCGATGATCTTGACCACATTCTCGTCGATCTCTTTTCCGGCCTCCACCAGAATTTCATCGGAAACCGGGTCATGGACGTCCTCGACCGTCACCCTTCCCAATATTCTTTCGCCAAGGCGCTGGATGACCTCGCCGCCCTCCGTAAGCGGGGTGACCTCTATACCCATCATGGTTCCGCAATCGTGTCCCATAACGGCGCAGTCCTGGGCTACGTCCGCTAAACGCCTGGTCAAGTATCCGGAGTTTGCCGTTTTCAGGGCGGTATCCGCAAGTCCCTTTCGCGCGCCATGCGTCGAAATGAAGTATTGGAGCACAGAAAGCCCTTCCCTGAAATTCGCCGTGATAGGAGTTTCGATAATCTCGCCCGACGGTTTCGCCATCAAGCCTCTCATCCCGGCAAGCTGTCTCATTTGGTCCTTGCTTCCTCTGGCTCCCGACTCTGCCATCATGTAAATCGGGTTGAAGCTTTCGGCCATCAGAGGTTTGGAATCATCCCCCAGCACCTGATTGCCGTTTTCATCCAGAACTGGCTCCATTTTCATGGCCGCCATCATCTCGTTGGCGACTTCGTCGGTAGCCCTGGCCCAAATATCGACCACCTTATTATATTTCTCCCCTTGGGTGATAAGGCCCTCGGTATATTGCCGTCCGATTTCCTCTACCTTGGTTTCCGCCTCTTTCAGAATTTTCCATTTTGCCTGGGGAATAATCATGGCGTCTATGGAAATGGAAAGCCCCCCCATGGTTGAAAACTTATATCCGATATCCTTGAGACGGTCGGACAAAATGACGGTAGCTTTCGGTCCCAAGTTTCGATAGGCATAATCCACGAGTCCGCGCAAGGATTTTTTGTCCATAACCTTGTTGATTGCCGAAAAGGGGATTTCGGGTTGCCTGTCGACTACCCTGAAAACATGGTATCCGTCTTCAGCCTCGATGATCCCGCTGGTGGCGGCTTTGTCCAGCGAATAGACCGCGTCTACCAAATCGTCGTCCTTGATGCCGTAGATTCTTTTGAACTCGTCTTTTCGCAACAAACCGATATCGCCATCGTTCTCCTTGTCCCTGCTTTCCGAAAATTCTTGGACGACTTCCTTGAAGGAAGTACCATCCTTGAGCCTTTGAATCGCCTGCTCGGCCCTTTCCCTTTCGGAAACCATGATATGCTTCATGTAGAGAATATTGTCCTCCGGAATGATCTCCCATAGCAGGATACGGCCGACGGTAGTATTCACTAACGCTCCGTCCATGCGAACGGAAATCGGCTCGTGCAAACTTGCCTTGCCCGCGTCGTAGGCGCAACGGACCTCGGCCGGATTGGCGAACAGGCGCTTTTTTTTCAGTGCGCCGTTTCCCGTCCTTTCGCGTGTCATATAGTAGATTCCCAATACGATATCCTGGGAGGGCACAATGATCGGGGTGCCGTTTGCAGGAGAAAGGATGTTGTTGCTCGAAAGCATAAGAACGCGAGCTTCGATTTGAGACTCCACCGACAACGGGATATGCACGGCCATCTGGTCGCCGTCGAAGTCCGCGTTGAATGCGGTGCAGACCAATGGATGCAACTGAATGGCTTTTCCCTCGATAAGCGTTGGCTCGAACGCCTGGACTCCCAAGCGGTGAAGCGTGGGGGCCCTGTTCAACATCACCGGATATTCGTTTACCACCTCGTCGAGCGTGTCCCAAACCTCCGGAGTTTCCCGCTCCACCATCTTTTTGGCGCTTTTTACAGTGGAGACCAATCCCTTTTGTTCCAGCCTGTAATAAACGAAGGGCTTGAAAAGCTCCAGTGCCATTTTCTTCGGAAGACCGCACTGGTGCAGCCTCAAGTTGGGGCCGATGGTAATGACTGTCCTGCCGGAATAATCGACGCGCTTGCCGAGCAAGTTTTGGCGAAACCGTCCCTGCTTGCCTTTTAAAGTGTCGCTCAGGGATTTCAAAGGCCTTTTGTTGGTCCCAGTGATTACTCTACCGTGCCTTCCGTTGTCGAAAAGCACATCTACCGCTTCTTGAAGCATTCGCTTTTCGTTACGGACGATAATGCCGGGAGCCTTCAGATCCACCAGCCTTTTCAAACGGTTGTTGCGGTTAATCACTCGCCTGTACAGATCGTTCAAGTCCGAAGTTGCGAAACGTCCGCCCTCCAGCGGCACCAAAGGCCTAAGATCCGGGGGCAGAACCGGAATCACGTCCATTATCATCCACACGGGCTCGACGCCGCTTTTTCTGAATGCATCCACGATCTTCAGGCGTTTCGCCAGCTTCTGGCGCTTCGCTACAGACCCGGTTTCCCTGATGTCGAGCCGAAGCTGCTTGTAGGTTTCCTCGAGGTCGAGGTTTTCCAACATGACTTTTATGGACTCCGCCCCGATACCGGCCTCGAACTTGTTGCCGTATTCCATGAGGGCCTCATGGTATTTCTCGTCCGACAGCAACTGTCCCCTGGTAAGAGGGGTGTCCTTGGGATCTATGACAATATAGTTGTCGAAATAAAGGACTTTTTCCAGGTTCTTCAACGTGATGTCGAGCAGGTTTCCGATTTTGCTCGGAAGACTTTTCAAGAACCAGATATGCGCCACCGGAGTCGCCAGTTCGATATGCGCCATACGCTCCCTTCGAACTTTCGACTGGATAACCTCGACGCCGCACTTTTCGCAAATCACCCCGCGATGCTTCATTCGCTTGTACTTGCCGCAATTGCACTCGTAATCCTTGGTAGGACCAAATATCTTGGCGCAAAAGAGACCGTCCCTTTCCGGTTTGAAAGTGCGATAATTGATCGTCTCCGGCTTTTTGATTTCTCCGTGGGACCATTGGCGTATCTGCTCCGGCGCCGCCAAAGCGATCTGCACCCCGGAATACTGCTTGGGATCGGTGGGTTTTGCGAAAAAATCATACAATGTTTCCATATTTGCTTCCCTCAATTTTTTGCGAAAATCGTCTTGAAGAATCTTTGACGGCTCATGGCGCGAACACGAACGCGAACGCGCCTACTCGCTTTCTTCCAGCAGGGTAACCTCCAAGCCCAAGGCTTGGAGTTCCTTGGTCAAAACCTTGAACGATTCGGGCAAGCCGGGTTCCAATATATTCTGCCCCTTGACGATCTTCTCGTACATGCGGGTTCTTCCGGCCATGTCGTCGGACTTGACCGTCAAAAACTCCTGAAGCGCATAAGCGGCCCCGTACGCTTCCATGGCCCATACTTCCATCTCGCCCAGTCTCTGGCCGCCGAATTGGGCCTTTCCGCCCAGCGGCTGCTGCGTTACCAGGGAGTAAGGTCCGATGGACCTTGCGTGCAGCTTGTCGTCGACCAAATGATGCAGCTTTAGCATATACATGGCGCCGACGGTGATCTTTTCGTTGAAAGGTTCCCCGGTTCGGCCGTCGTACAAAGTGGTCTGGGCGGTCTCTTCCAACCCCGCCTCCTTCAACAGCGCCTTGATTTCATCCTCCTTCGCGCCGTCGAAAACTGGAGTGGCCATATGGACTCCGTCCTTGTAATGCGACGCCAATTCGACAATTTGCTCTTCGTCGTATTCGTCTACGACATCCCTTTCGTCTTTGCCGGAAAAGATTCTCTTCATCTTTTCCTTAAGTTCCGAGTACTTTCTTTCCTCCAGCAACAGATCGATCTGTTCTCCCAATCCTTTTGCCGCCCTGCCCAAATGAATCTCCAGAATCTGTCCGACATTCATTCTGGAGGGGACACCCAACGGATTCAAAACCATATCGACCGGAGTCCCGTCGGCAAAGTACGGCATGTCTTCCAACGGGAGAATTCGGGAGACCACGCCTTTGTTTCCGTGGCGTCCGGCCATTTTATCGCCCACGGAAAGCTTTCTTTTCATGGCAACGTAAATCTTTACCATCTTAATGACCCCCGGAGGCAGATCGTCCCCTTTCTCGAACCGGCTAACCTGCTGCTCGAAGTGCATTCTTACCTTTTCGCGCTCCTCCCGATAACGTTCCAGCACTTCGTGGACTTCTTGGGCCTTCGCCGGATCTTTCAAGACAATGCCCTCGAAGTGGGGAACCGGAATGGACATTATCATTTCGGGATCGATGGGCGTGTTCCTGGGAATCAGCACCTTTTTCCCCTTCTTCAAAGGAGTGTCGCACTCCTGCCCCTCCAGAAGTCGAAAAAGGTAATGGCGAGCCATCTCCTCGATGATGGTCAGCTTGTCGTCCTGATCCCTTTCCAGCAAGGAAATTTCTTCGTCCTCTATGGACCGCGTCCGGTCGTCCTTCTGGATTCCCCACCTGGAAAAAACCTTCGCGTCGATTACAATTCCCTCGACTCCAGGCGGAACTCTCAGGCTGGTGTCCTTGACATCGCCGGCCTTTTCACCGAAAATGGCCCGCAGAAGCTTCTCTTCGGGCGAAAGCTGCGTTTCTCCCTTTGGCGTGATTTTTCCCGCGAGAATATCCCCGGACTTCACTTCGGCGCCAAGCATGATGATTCCGCTCTCGTCGAGGTTTCTAAGCGCTTCTTCGCCAACGTTGGGTATGTCTCGGGTGATTTCCTCCTTGCCCAGTTTGGTGTCGCGGGCGACCACCTCGAATTCCTCGATATGCACGGACGTGTATACGCCGTCCCTGACCAAACGCTCGCTTACGAGAATGGAATCCTCGAAATTGTACCCGCCCCAAGGCATGAAAGCGACTGTAACGTTTTTGCCAAGGGCCAGTTCGCCCTTGTTCGTTGCGGGACCGTCGGCGATGATTTCCCCTGCCTTGACCCTCTGGCCCTTTCGAACGATCGGTCTGTGATTGAAACAGGTATTTTGGTTCGAGCGGACGAATTTCGAAAGATTATAAATGCTGACCGGCTTTTTGAAGGAATTTTCAGGCTCCAGATCGTGCTTAACCACGATTCTGGAAGCCTCGACATCGGCCACCACGCCATCGGATTCCGCGACTATGGCCACTCCCGAATCCCTGGCTACAACCCCCTCGATACCGGTTCCGACTAGCGGAGCGTCGGCACTCAAAAGAGGTACCGCTTGGCGCTGCATGTTCGATCCCATGAGCGCCCTGTTGGCGTCGTCGTTTTCCAGAAAAGGAATCAAAGACGCGGAGACGCTCACCAACTGGTTGGGCGAAATGTCCATCAGCTCGATGTCTTCCCGCTTCACCATCATGAATTCGCCCTCGACTCTCGACGTAACCAATGGATTCACGTATCCGTTCTTTTCGTTGAGGGGAGCGTTGGCTTGGGCAATGGGATGCTCCTTTTCCTCGAACGCGCTCAAAAACCTGGTCTCCTTGGAAACCGTCGCGTTCTTCACGACCCTGTAGGGCGTTTCGATAAAGCCGTAGTCGTTTACCCTGGCGTACGTGCTCAAGGAAACAATTAAACCGATGTTTGGACCTTCGGGCGTCTCAATGGGGCAAATCCTCCCGTAGTGCGACGGATGCACGTCCCTGACCTCGAAACCGGCGCGCTCGCGGGTCAAACCTCCGGGACCCAACGCGCTAAGACGTCTTTTGTGGGTCGTCTCGGACAAAGGGTTGGTCTGGTCCATGAACTGGCTCAACTGGCTGGTTCCGAAAAACTCCTTGACGACTGCGGAAACGGGCTTGGGATTCACCAAGTCGTGCGGCATCAGCGCGTCGACTTCCTGCAAGCTCATCCTTTCCTTGATAGCGCGCTCCATTCTCACAAGACCAATCCTGTACTGGTTCTCCAGAAGTTCGCCAACCGCGCGGACCCGCCTGTTCCCCAAATGGTCGATGTCGTCCACGACTCCCTGGGTGTCCCTTAAAACAACCAAGATTTTTGCGGTTAGAAGAATGTCTTCCTTTCTGAGCGTCCGGACATGCATGGGGGTATCGATCCCAAGGCGTAGGTTGATCTTCAGTCGTCCCACGCCGGACAAATCGTAGTAGGCCGATTTGAAAAACAGATTGTCGAGAAACTCCTGAGCCACTTCGGATGTGGCGGGATTGCCGGGACGCAACCGACGATAGATCTCCAGCAGGGCCTCTTCTTTGTTGTCAACCTTATCTACATGCAGGGTTTTTCTGATACAATCGCTGCTGGCGAGACCGTCGGTGAATATCGTCTCGAACATCTCGATCCCCGCTTCTTTGATCTTGTCGAGACTTTCCTGGGTCAGTGTCTCATTGGCCTTCGCGATGGGCGATCTCGTCTTAATGTCCCAGATGGTGTGTGCCAGCACCTTGTTCAGCAAATCCTCCTCCCGAATCGGGAACATCGGCATGCCTGAAGTCTTCATCTGGCGTATCGCCTTCAAGGTGAACATTCTTCCTTGCTTCAGTATAACTTCTCCCGTTTCCGGGTCCACGATGTCCAACGAAGCGCGCTGTCCCTTCAAATGCGTTTCGTTGAACTCTCTAAAAACTTGGCCGTCTCTGAAATAGATTTTTTCCTTGTCGTAGAAGTAGGACAGAAGGTCCTCGGTGGAATAGCCGAAAGCCTTGAACAGAAGAGTGACCGGAAATTTCCGCCTTCGGTCGATTCGGATATGGACAATGTCTTTCGGGTCCACCTCCATATCGATCCAAGATCCCCTCACCGGGATTATCCTGGATGTGTATATCACCTTTCCGGAAGAATGGGTTTTGCCCTTGTCGTGGTCGAAGAAAACTCCGGAGGATCTATGAAGTTGACTGACGACCACCCGCTCGGTGCCGTTTATAATAAAGGTGCCCCTTGGCGTCATGAACGGTATCGTACCGAAATAGATCTCCTGTTCTTTAATGTCGCGAATGTTCGATGTGCCCTTTTCCTTGTCCACGTCGTAGACGACGAGACGCACTGTGATTCTAACCGGCAATTCGTAGGTCATGCCCCGGTTGACGCATTCTTTTACGGAATGTTTGATTTCCCCGAATCTGTATGAAACAAACTCCAGAGATGCGCTTCCCGTAAAATCCTTTATCGGAAACACCGATTTGAAAACTTCCTGCAAACCTATGTCCTCCCTTTTTTCGGGTGGGACGTCCATTTGCAAAAACCGGCTGTAGGATTCCCTCTGCATTCCGATCAGATCGGGAATTTCGACGATTTTTTGGATTTTTCCGAAATTCTTGCGAATTCGCTTGATTGCCCGAGTCTTTTCCGACATGGCTTCTCCAGATTTTTTACCTTATAAAAAACGAATATCGGAAGACGCACGTCTTCCCGTTCTTTAAAAATTTTTCATTTTAAGAACAAAATTGTCGAACGCAAATGGGGTATATCGCGTATTTTATTTGAATTACCGGGCGGACACGGCATTCCGCCCGGCGAAAAACCTATTTCAATTCTACCTGGGCGCCCGCTTCCTCGAGCTGAGCCTTGATTTTCTCGGCCTCTTCCTTGGAGACACCTTCCTTTACCGGCTTGGGAGCTTCGTCCACCAAAGCTTTGGCATCTTTCAGTCCAAGTCCCGTGATCGCGCGCACTTCCTTGATAACCTGGATTTTCTTGTCTCCAGCAGAAGCAAGGATGACATCGAACTCCGTCTGTTCCTCGACCGCCGCTGCCGCTCCGGTGTCTCCGGAACCTGCGGCCATCATCGCCACAGGCGCCGCCGCCGAGACTCCGAATTTTTCTTCTAGTTCCTTGACAAGCTCGGAAAGCTCGAGAACCGTCATATTTGCAATGAATTCAATAACATCCGCCTTGGTTATGTCCGCCATTTTCTATCCTCCAAATTGCTTTGTTAAAAAACGAAATTGCATTTCGACAAAATGCCTGTGGATTTTCGGCCTTTAAGCGGCCTCTTTTTGTTCCTTGATTGCCTGGATAACATTGATCATTCTTCTCGGAACATCGCTTAAAGCGCTTACCAAACCGGTTGGCACGGCTATCATCGCCGAAAGCACTTTCGCGAGCAGGACTTCCCTGCTTGGAAGCGAGGAAAGCGCCTTGATGTCGTCGAGAGAAAGCACCTTGTCCCCCATTACGCCAAGTCTGATCTCGAATTTCTTGTTGTCCTCGGCATATTTGGTCAATACGCGAGCGGGAGCAACCGGATCGTCGTAGCTCATGGCGACGGCGCTAGGCCCCTTGAAATCGTCTTTGATCTTGCTGGCGTCCGTGCCTTCGGACGCGCGCCTCAAAAGCGTGTTCTTTACGACACGGTACTCGATGCTCTCGTCCCGAAGCTTGCGTCTCAGATCGTTGATGCTGCCTACGTCAAGTCCCTTGTAGTCCGTCAGGATGACGACCTTGGATTTTTTGAACCTTTCATGCAGCTCTTCGACGATCTTTGCCTTTTCTTCCAATTTCACTGAGAAACACCTCCTTTCGCTTTACTGTAAAAAACCGGAGGATACTAGGCATTTTATCGGGCGCCAGCCGGATATGCTGTCGCCTTTTCACGCCCAACCCGTCTCGGTAGGCCGGACAATGCCGATTATACACTTGAAACAAGCGAACCTACGGTCTTTGACAGATTGTTTATTGCAGTTCGAAATAAACGAACAAAAAGCCCTTGGGCTGTTTAATCGGTTTTCAAACAGCCCCGGGCTTGGGATTTTTTATCGGGTTCCGGGAAATGCAAATGTTTTCCTCGCGCCCCGTGTGGAATTTTTATTTCAGCAAGTCTCTTACGAAGTTGGGATCGATTTTCACGCCGGGTCCCATTGTCGTGGAAACGGCTATCCCCTTCACATAGGTCCCCTTGCTGGACGAGGGCTTCAATCGGAGGATCGTTTCCAGAAAGGCCGCCATGTTTTGAACGATCTTCTCCGCGCCGAACGAAACCTTGCCCATAGGCGCATGGACGATTCCTGCTTTCTCCACTCTGAAATCGATTTTTCCGGCTTTCAGTTCTTTCACCGCCTTGGCCAAATCGAAGGTGACCGTACCGGTTTTGGCGTTCGGCATAAGTCCGCGCGGTCCTAAGAGCCTGCCGATTTTGCCGACCGTACCCATCATGTCGGGCGTGGCCACGGCTTTGTCGAATTCGAACCACCCCTCCTTGATCTTTTCGATAAGATCGTCGTTCCCCACGTAGTCGGCCCCGGCGTCCAGAGCCTCCTTTTCTTTTTCTCCCTTGGCGAACACCAATACCCGGACGTCCTTGCCCAAGCCGTTTGGCAGTATGACCGTTCCCCGGACCATCTGGTCCGCATGCCGGGGATCGACCCCCAGTCGCACGGCAAGATCGACAGACTCGTCAAACTTGGTGTAGGAGGCGTTAATGGCGGCTTGGACTCCCTCGTTAAAATCGTATTTGGCGTCAGAGTTAGCCTTCTTTTTTGCTTCCAAATATTTTTTTCCGCGCTTCGGCATCTTCCCTATCTAACTCCTTGTATCACAAATTGCCGGCGTGCCGGCAAACAATTTATTGTTTAACGACTTCGATCCCCATGCTTCTGGCCGTGCCGGCGATAATTCTGCAAGCGGCCTCCACGTCGTTGGCGTTCAAATCCACCATTTTTTGCCTGGCGATTTCCTCTACCTGTCCGAGCGTCACAGTAGCCACTTTTTCTTTCTTGGGATCTTGCGCGCCTTTTGCGATTTTCGCCGCTTTTTTCAGCAGCACCGAGGCTGGCGGGGTCTTGGTAACGAACGTAAAAGTCCTGTCCCCGTAAACCGTTATCACGACTGGCGTGATCGTTCCCTCGTCCTGTGCGGTCCTGGCGTTGAACGTCTTGCAGAAATCCATTATGTTGACCCCGTGCTGGCCCAGGGCCGGGCCTATGGGGGGAGACGGATTGGCTTTTCCGGCCGGCACCTGAAGTTTGATTTGCGCGATTACCTTTTTGGCCATTGTTCCTCTTTCTCCTGAATATTCTCTTGTCCGGCTTCGCCCGAGCTATCGGTTAAACTCGACGTTGTCCAACGAGCCAAAGCTTTCCGCCGGTCTTAAATTTTCGTTACCTGTACGAACTCCAACTCTACAGGCGTCGATCTGCCGAAGATACTCACCAGCACCCTGATCTTGCCCTTCTCTTGGTTCACCTCTTCCACGGTGCCGTTGAAATTTGTAAAAGGTCCGTCGATGACTCTGATCTCGTCGCCGTATTCGAAATCGTACTTGGGTTTGGGCTTTTCCTTGCCCTTTTCCATACGTTCCAATATTTGCTCGACCTCCGCGTCCGGGATAGGCGCGGGCTTGTCCCTGCCGCCCAGAAATCCGGTCACCTTGGCCGTATTGTTGACAATGTGCCAAGTCTCGTCGTCAAGTTCCATGCGTACCAATATGTAACCAGGATAGAATTTTCTGGCGGACGTCTTTCTTTTGCCTTTGACCAGTTCGACGATTTGTTCGGTAGGCACTACGACCTGGTCGAATTTCTCGGGATGAGGAGATGTGGCAATTCGTTCCTCCAGGGCTGTCTTCACCTTGTTTTCAAACCCTGAATATACATGAACTATATACCATCTCATAACTGCCTCATCGTTTTTTTATTGGAGAACAATTTTTACCAAGCTGGAAAGACCAATGTCCATTAGGCCAAGTATCATCGATATGATCGTCACCACTAAAATTACGACGACCGTAGAACCGGCCGTGTGCTTTCTGTCCGGCCAAGTGACCTTCTTCAGCTCTATCTTGACTTCTTTTAGAAACTGGACGCTTTTATCAATGAAATTCTTTTCGCTTTTTGCCGGCACCTTGGTTCCGGTTATCAGCCTTTTTTGGGGAAGCCCTTTGATCACAGCGCTTTGCCCGCCAGTGGAAACCTGACCGGAAGCTTCGGTTTTGCCTTGCCCGCTCTCGGGCGCAACATCGTCCGATTGTTTTCTCTTTTTCTGTTTAGCACCGTCTTTTTTTTTGAGTAACCGTCCCATTGTGCTCCTAAAAAACGATGAAAGCTCAAAGTTTATCAGCTCTCGCAACCCGAACCGCAAACCATGAGCTTTCGCTTAAAATCGGATTTGGCAGGCCAGGAGGGATTCGAACCCCCAACACCCGGATTTGGAGTCCGGCGCTCTACCGTTAGAGCTACTGGCCTGCAAACCTCATAAAAAAAGGCCTTGGCTTAACCTCGCGCCATTGGGCGCGGATCGTCCTCGAAAAAGGCCGAAAAGGAAACTATTTCGTCTCCTTATGCGGAGTGTGTTTTCCACAAAACCTGCAATATTTGCTGAACTCCAGTTTTTCCGGCGTTGTTCGCTTGTTTTTGGTCGTCGTATAGTTTCTTCGTTTGCACTCTGTACACGTCAAGGTAATTATAACTCTCACCTACTGTATCCCCCTCGTGCCTATTCTATGATTTCGGCGACGACGCCGGCGCCGACCGTTCTGCCGC
>CAZNTU010000144.1:0-13961 GCA_964575975.1 uncultured Desulfobacteraceae bacterium | reverse complement strand
TCGAAATATTTCAATTGGTTGCGGCTTATGTTTACGATGTCAAGATAACCAATCACCAATAACCAACACCCAATAACCAATCCCCGGCCGCTTGGGGTTCAGGGTGCCGGCGTAGGGATTCTTGGTCTTTCTGTACCGGAACCACGCGGTCATGAAGGTCTGCCCGAATCCGAACGCCTGGGGCCTGCTGCTGAACCTGCCGTTCACGACCCATTGGCCGTATCGCTCCATCTGGTCCGCAGGATCGAACCGGCCCATGGAGGTCAGACTGTCGGCAAGGCAAAGGGCCATGGACGTGTCGTCGGTGAACTCGCCTTTCCTGATCCTCAGCTTGCCTCCCTCCGTCATGGCCGAAACCGGCTCGAACGACCCCCGCCGAAGAAACTCCAGCGGCGCCCCCACCGCGTCGCCCACCGCCAAGCCGACGAAGCATCCCAAAAACCGGTTCCCGTCCCGTCGCATAAGTTCCTCCTCCCTTTTAGATAGCGACATTGAAGATTCTCCAAACAAGGAAGAACTTTAAATTTGTTCGAAACCGAACGCAAGAGGCGAAACTTGATTTTCGGAATCCTTGATCATACGCTTGTATGACAAAAAGGAAGGAGAAAAGAACATGAGAATAAGCGCAAGGTTGGACGATGCGCTTGCCGATAAAGTCAAGCATCTTATGCGCGTGCGCAAGAAAAAGATATCCGATATTGTCAAAGATTCCATCGAACAGTATTATGAAAACTGCATGAAGTTGGAAAATTCGATCATCGCTGACAAAGGATTTGGGCCGGCTTTGGCCAATCGCAAAGACCGATCCCGTTCGCATGCAAGAAGGGCATTGGAGGAACCGCAACCGGCTTTGATTGTCACATGGTCCGTCATGACAGAAACATGCCGTCTTCTTAGCACTTTAATGAAACAATACGCCGCCTGGCCGATGGTTATGCCAGACGGGAGATGCATTGAATAGTGAACATGATTTCAGAAACACACCGTCTAAAGATAGTGGAAATGACCAATGATGACATTGGTTTGTTATATCAGCTGACCGGGGATGAAGATGTGATGAAGTACTTTCCGAAAATACTGAGCTATGATGATACCAAACGAATGATCGGCAAAATCTTGGATCATTACGAGAAATACGGTTATTGCTTTTGGAAAGTCCTGTTGAAACCGAAAGAAGAATTTATAGGCATTGTCGGTTTGCTTCACCAGGAAATTGATGGCAAAGTGGAGACAGAGATCGCTTTCAGAATCAAGCCCGAACATTGGAACAATGGCTATGCCACTGAGGCGGCCAACGCATGCAAGGATTATGGGGAAACTAAGTTGCAGAAAATGGGACTTGTCTCCTTGATTCATCCTCGGAATAACGCTTCCAAACGGGTAGCGCTGAAACTGGGCGCTAAAAAATCCAGATCGGTACTATTCATGGGGCATGAACACGAGGTCTATGTTTATGGGACAGAGGAGCGCAAACCCTTCGAGAATTTATTGTCGCTTTCAAAGTAGACGAGGTCTTCAAAATTGAAAGCCGAGCCGCTCCGGCTTCAATCGGTTCGCCCTCTCGGGCGGGCGTGTCCGGGACGTTGAATAGGGACAACATCGAACCCGTTGACGTTCGAAGCCGTCTTTCTTTTTCCATTCTGTCTGGAACCCCGTATCTGGAATTTGAACATTTGAACTCTCGCGTCGAAATCGACCCTTGAATTTTACATGTCGAACCAAAAAACGTCCGCGCAGGTCCAAATTATTCTTCCCATCCGTCTTTTCGATTTTTCCAATATCCGGGCATACTTACACGATTTTTTCTGTTGCATGGAAACAAAACTATATAGTACGAATAATTATTCGTTTAGTTTTTTTATTGACAAAAATTAAAATTAAATAGTATTGAGACCATGCAAGACGATCTGAATTTCATAGGCAAAAATATTCGCTGCCTTCGGCGGGAACGCGGATGGACCATAGCGAAGCTGGCGTCCAAAATCGGCACGAGCGACGTGGTGCTTGGGCGAATCGAACGCAGCGTCAACGCGCCGTCCGCGCTGCTTATTTGCAGGCTTACGGAGGCATTGGGGGTTTCCGCCGACGCTCTTTTCGCTTCGGAACCCGAAAAGCTGCGCAGGCTCAGGTTCTGCGAGGAGAAAACGCCGATTCTGGTCCAATCGGAAGCGTGCGGAGAGCCTCCCGCCGAAATCAGGCGGATGGCCCGGGAGATCATCGAGGGCTTCCAGGCGCTGGAGGATATTTGCGGAGCGCAAAAACGCGCCGGAATTCCGTTGAGCGTCGGGTTCGAAGCCGACGCCGCCGGAATCGAAAATCTCGCCTTGACGATCCGGAGGTTTATGGGAGTGGAACACGGGGTGATATTCGATTACTTCGAACTTTTCGAGAACATGGGGTTCAGGGTCGTCACAGCGCCCTTCGAGGATTCTCTGGACAGCTTTTCCTATTACGACGCGCCCAACCAAAACGCCTTTTTTTTCGTCAACGCCAAAAAGAACGCGGAAAGGCGTCTGTTCAGCCTTGCCAGCGAACTGGGGTCCGTTTTGCTTTTCACGTCCGCCATGCAGACTGGCCGAAGCCCGTTTCCGTCCGAGAAGGAAAACGCTTGCTCCGATCAAGGCGAATTCACGATGCGCCGGGCCGCCAGAAGGTTCGCCGCGACCTTTCTCATGCCGGCGAAAGCCGTCGGCCAAACCGTGTCCCAACTGGGGCTTCGTCGAAAACAATGGAACTACGAGCTGCTCCTGCGCATCAAGCATCGCTTCGGCGTGTCCGCCGAAGCCTTTCTGAACCGCTTGAACGAACTGGAACTGATCGACCCGGACTTGGTCGATCCGATGAAAGCCGGGATTCGCGAATTCTACCGGGAAACCGGCTTCCGGGAACCCGACGGTTCCAAGAGAATCTTGGTTTCCAACGGCAGGTTGGGGGATCTGGTTTTAACCGGCAGGACCGTGGAGGAGGCCAAGGAAGAGGTCGCGGCAATCGAGAGGACGCTTGCCGGGTGGAGGGTGGAATACCAATGAACGACCAGGGGAAAATGCCGAAAAAAGGAAAATCCGCCGAGCGCGAGTCGATATCGGAACAATGCGGCGCGGAGGAAAATGGACCAGGTTCGCCCGTTATAAAGCGAGCCGAGTCCGAAACAGGGGAGACGCCGGAAGAGACGGCGGAGAAGCTTGCGGGCAGCCTCTCGACTTACGCGGAAGCATACGAACCGTTGGATGAAATCCGGCCCGGTCTGCAAAAAAAGATCGGGCAAGAAACAGAAGAAAAAACTTTGGGCGATTCGTCTGGAAAGAAAGCTTGAAGTCGCGGGCACAGGAGTCTTATTCCGAGTTTTCGCGGGTTCGGTTCACCCTGTCGTAGACCGAGCGGAACAATGCGCTTGTAAAAATACTCCCCTTTCGATAATTACAGTCGAAAAACAATTGAACTGCCGATGAAAGCATCCAAGGACATGAAGAGCGAATACAAGAATCGAATGCGTCGTCTTCTGAAAATCGTCGTGGAAATCAAGACCGTCCCTTTCCAAACCGTTCCGGAGCTGATCGAAAAGCTGGGAGTGAGCAAGGCACAGTTCTACAAGGACCGGGGACTGCTGAAGGAGATCGGTTTCCAGTTCGAATACGTCCGCAGCCTCGGAAAGTTCCGCGTCGAAAGGGACATTGCGCTGCCGGTGGAAAACTTGACCATCAGCGAGCAGCTTTCGTTGATTATGGCCCTTCGCCAGCTTTCGGCCGCAGGCGACCATATTCTCACCTTCGAGGGTTTAAAGGCCGCCCAGAAGCTTGCCTCCGACCTGCCGTCGCCGTTCCGGGAATCCCTGTTCGAGGGATTCGTACTGAACGAGGGGTTCGGCTGCACCCGCAAGGTCATGGACAAAATCCAGAATGCGATAGCGGAAAACTGGCGCGTCTCCATGACCTACACCCGCCCCGGGCAGGCCGCCCCCAGCGAGGAAACCGTCGATCCCTACCATATTTTCTTCAAGCGAAGAGCGTTGTATGTCGAGGGGTACTCGGTATCCGAATCGGGAATCCGGGTCTACCGCATGAATCGAATCGGCGATGTGACCCTCAAGGAACGCGGATTCGCCCCCAAGCCGGGCTACGACTTCGGAAAAAGATACAGGAACGCCTTCTCGGCCTTCCCCGGCGACGAAACCGAGCATGTCAAAATCCGGTTTTCCGGCCGGGTCCGTCCCTTCATCGAGGAGGCGTTCTGGCATCAAAGCCAGAAAACGACGATAAACCCCGACGGTTCCCTGGATTTCGAAGTCGATGTCGCCTATCCCAGGGAGGTCATGTGGTGGGCGTTCGGGTGGGGCGCGGACGCGGAGGTGGTGGAACCGGATTGGCTTCGGGCGGAGGCCAAGGCGGAAGTGGCCAAAATGGCCGAAATTTACAAGTAAACAAGGAGAAAACCCATGCGGAGTTCTTTCAAATCGGAACATTTCATACTGCTGACAACGGAGGAGATGGAACGATTGGTCGCTTCCAAGAACCGGGATATGTTCGAACCGGAGCTGAAGTCCTTTTTGTATGCCATGAACATGGTAAAGGAACTTCGGGCGCTCTCTTTCGAGAGCCGGGACCACGAGTGGATACAACCGCGCATCTCGATGAACCATGAAAACGAATATATCGACAATGCCGGAAACTTACGGGGACGGCGCGTGGCGACCCCGCTTCCGGCCAGGCCCGGCGAGCCGCAGATGGCTTTGAGCTACGAATGGTTCTGGAGCGAGTTTTGCCACTTTCTTCATCGCAAGAAAATTTGGGCGTTTAGAAAGGAATCCGAATTCGTCTGCGCAGTCCCAAATAATCGAGAACTCTCTTTGGAAGACGAATGGCGGGAATTTTGGAAAACCCTCTCGTCCGAAGACCACATCAAAAAATCTGTGCGAATTTACTTGGACAACAAAACCCTTTTCAAAAACCAGGCTAAACCTTGGGACTCCAACGATATTCCCATACTCTCGGCGGACATGGCGAACTATCTTATCGCGTACTATCGACACGGCAAAGCAAAAAACATGCTCTTTAAAAAGCTAAGCATACCCAAAGCAATAGAGGATTTGGAAAAAGTCGTGGCAAACGAAGCGTTCGATTCCATTCCCATGCCGTCGGAACCCGTCGAAGAATTTTTCCCGGGGGGAGACTTCAATCCGGGCATTAAGCGTATTCCTTGCTCGGCTTGCGGCGAGCCGGTCGTTAAGAAGGATACTCTTGAAAGAAAGGCGGTTTTTTTGAAGGATTCGGACGAAAGGCTTCAATCGGCAACGGATAAAGACAAGCTTTCACGGTATTGCAAGAGATGCGTTGCGACGGTTTTCCTGTGTCCGGTCAAGCTGACGCCGGAAACTCTGACGGTCAGGTTTGGCGCGAAAAATCTTTTCATCGAAAACGCCGTTCAATTGGAGTTGAGGAAATACGTCGCCCAAAGCCTGAACGTTCACGCCGGAAACTTCATCGGCCTGCATATCCAAGAATTTGTGAACCGGAAGCCCCTGAACCAGATTTGGGGGGCTTTCCATTATTCTCTTTGGAAAATGGCCGTCACATTCCCGCCGACCTTGTTCGCGCAAGGCTTTTCCGTAGAGGTTTTTCCGGGCGAAGAGAAATTCGTTCTGCCTCGGTGGGCTTTGTGGTTTGTTTCCTCTTTGGCGGAGTGGGACAAGGTGTTCGATCGGGCATGCTATATCCAAAAAGAGTACAGGACGCCGTTTTCCCAATTCCTGCGCCTTGTTTCCCGAAAAAAAGTATTCCAAGCCTTTTATGTATTGATCTCCGACCAAGTGGTGAACTCGTCTTACGATAAATCCTGGAAAATGAACGCGCTTCAGGAAATCTGGAGCCAATTTGAAGATGTCTTGAAACAACACATTGATAAGGAGGAAAAAATGCCAATTCCCGACTATCCGAAAATCGCCGGTTTTGCTGGGCTGTTGCTGCCTCTTGCCGAACGCGTGCAATCGGCGAAGAAGAAGGAGGACGATAAAAAGATCGCCGTGGGCAAGTTGCTGGAAGAAATCGACAGGCCGATTCAATATGCGTACACGGCGGCTAGGGAGAGCGGTTCCACGGATTTCGTATTCGTCAAAAGACCCAACAACCGTTTCTTTTTCGAGAAGGCCGTAGCCTTGTTGAAATGGGCCGGCGAAGACGTGGAGGCCTTGAAGGAGGAAGGAGAAAAAAAAGCGGCCGAACTCGCCGAAAAGAGCGAAAAACTGGCGTGGATAGACAAAGCCGGCGAGAAACTGTTCGTATGTTCCGACCAGATTGCCAGGGTCACCGCCGCCTTGGTAAGCGAAAACGAAAAACCCTACGAAAACGAAGCCGACTGGAGAGCCTTCGCCTACCAGGTGAAACTGGCCCTTTGGAGCATGTTTCCCCGCTATCTCGGTTCTCGCGAAAAATCCGAACAATAGTTTATGCGTCTAATTGAAAGGAGAAAAACGATGGCCAACAAAGAAGAAACCCAAAAAATAGAAAGCGGACTTCCGGAAACGAAAAAGCCTCGGAAGCATTTCGATGTTTACGCCGTTTTAGAAGCCCCCCAAGAGTTGTATTTCGGCGACGAGAAGGAGGTGAACGTAAACGTCATAGAAAAGGTGCGAGTGACCATAGGGGGAAAGGAATACGAAAAGTGTTACATGAGCCCCACCAAAAGAAGGGGGGTCGAACGCCGATGCCTGCTTTGGAGCGACGCTGGAGGAAAGCTCCTGATGGACAAGATTCAATGCGGAATCCCCAGTACATGTTGCAAGGACGATTGTCCCGTGTGCGGTCCTTTTGGAGGACTTGTGGCCGGCAAAAAAACCTTTATTGGAAGATTGACCCATTCCGGGGGAGTGGCGGTCGCAGCCCAGATCGCCCTTGAAAAACAACGTGCGATGCATCCGGCTCTGATTTGCAAAAACGCGGAGACCGAAAAAAGCACCCCGATGCCCTACCGCAAGGAATACGCCCAACCCGGCCTCCTGTACCCGGTCTCCAACCATTGTCTTTCCATCACGGAGGACGAGTTTTCCACGGTGGCCTACGCGTTTCTGATGAGCCTGAACCGGCTGGGGGCCGGAAATCCCAAGGGCGTGGCCTTTGCCCGCGCGAAATGGGGGGATGCGGATCAGCCTCTCTTGGTGGTGGACGAGTACCGAGTACCCATGGGAGACCGGCCGATCGTTAGCCCCGCCGTTTGCAGCAACGAGGAAGCCGTCGCGAACTTCATCGACTTGGCGGGACGGGTTGCCGCCGGCCAGGAAGACGTATTCAAGCGGCTTGTCGGGCGACAGGCGCTGGAACGTCTTCAGACTGCGGCAGGCGCTTTCGAAAAGACACACCTGCGATAAGAGGCTATCAAAATGCAATCTTTATGGGCGATCAAGCTTACGTTGAAACCGACGGGACCGTTGACCTTTCGGCAAATGCCTTCGGGGATCTTGCATATCATGAGCTACCCGTTCATGCCTCCCACGACCTTGAGCGGTTTTTTGGCCCGGCTTCTGGAACTGGCCGACGGGGGAGAATGGACGGGATATGGCGACGATTGGCATGGAAAAGGCCCGGGAAAGGGGCACACTCGAACACTCGATCCTGCCTATCGCGCTTTGGGGGCGTTTCCCAAGTTGGATGGCTTTTCGATCCACAAGACTCGTCGCCACGGTCCTAAAAATTTCAAACACCATCATTTTTCCCAGATTCTTCGCGACGATCACAAGGAAAATTTCCAACTGCATCATTGGGATTACCTTTTTTGCGAGTCGCTGGGGGGGTGGGTCGTCGCCAAGGACAAAGAACCTCTTGAGCGGTTAAAAAAACTGAAAAATTTCGGAGGAAAGACGGGGAAGGAGGGTTGGGTTTTCGTGGAACACATCGGCGAAGCGAAAGAGATGGCTCTTCGAGAGGGCGAGTTTGTCCCTCTCGGGCTTGTCACGCCGCCTTCCAGACCAGAATACGGAACTTTTTTCAATATCTACGGGCACCACTGGGACAAGGAGTATCCGTGGCGCAACGGAGAAAAGGGCGGGGTCGCGGGTTTCACCAGAGTGGGGGCGTGGTGGGGTGCCGAACTCCTGTCCGGACCCTACTGGCGATGGAAAGAAAACGAAGGCTTTCCCGCCCATGTCCCGGACAGTTTCCTTGCCGGGGATGTCGAGCCTTTTTACGAACAATAGAACCTCGACCTGATTTTCGACCGGCCGCGAGACTCTTTCGGATTGCCTTTTGCGTCGCGGCCGGTCGCGACAACCCTTTTCCCAAGGAGAATACGAATGAATTTTTGGGGAAGAATATTTTTCGAGTACGACGCTCAAAACAAACTGGTTTCGGTAAAAGGCCAACCGCTTCGCAACCACGTGGAAAACTGCCGAATCATCCTGGAAAAGTTCCGGGAATCCAACTTCAATCCGGCGACCAAGGATCGTCTCCTGGAAGCGGTCGCGCTCCACGACGAAGGGAAGAAACATACTTTTCGGATTTACGACCAAGAGCGGAAGGAAAAAAAATACGGGCGCAAAACCAAAGCCGGCGATTCCGACAAAAACAATGGTTTTACATACAGTTTTGCCGGGCATCGCTTTCACGTCCCGCGCCAAGACCGCTATATCGACGCCCTGATTCGCTCGCACCACGAATTCTCCGTGGAACAGGTCAATCGCGAGAGGGCCGCGTTCGGTTCGGGGAGCGACGAGCGAAAGTCTTTCGCCGACGATCTTTACCTCCTTTGCATGTCGGACCAATTGGAGGCCGAACTGGCTGTCAAGACGGTGGAGAAGAAAACCGATGGAAATCCCCGCACGTTCATGGAGTTCGCAACCGTAAGAATTCCCGAAGAAATGGAAGCTTTTGGCGTAGTCCCTTGGCCTTTCCAGGAGGATCGGTTTACGCTTGCGTTCGAGCTTCTCGTTCCTGTCGGTTTTTCCGCGGAAAATGCGACCGCCCGGACATTGGGGGAGACTTTCGAAAACGGTCTCCATTTCGAAGAGGAGAATATTCAGATCACATTGCGGAGAATTTAAATGGAAATCGGACGATTCTACGAACTGGCCACAAAAAATGAAAACGGTGGATTTTTCCTTCCCAACCCGCTTCAGCGAGCGGTTTGGGAGGCCTATTGCAATTCGAACGGACATCCGGCCATGCTGGTCAGGGCCGGCACGGGCGCCGGAAAAACCGAAGCCGTGCTGTTCCCGGCGCTTGCGGACGAGCGCGCGCCGAGACGCATCGTAATGGTTCTACCGTCCAAGGCGCTGATCGAGGATATGGGGAGGCGGGTGAAAGAAATTGGCATTACACTTACGAAAAGCCAATCCCGCGAGATCGACATTACCGTCGATATGGGCGGCAGTTGCAAGCGGTACTGTTGCCGGAACGGATTGGCCGAAGTCAACACCTACCATCGCCATTTGTTCGCCGACGACATTGTTATCACCACCATAGACAAGTTCCTTTTTCGCCTGTTCGGGTACGGCGAAAAAAACAAGTCCTACATATTCCCCCACCGAATATTCGGATCGGCCGTGGAGAAAAGGCCTTTCGTTATTTTCGACGAAGCCCACGAATACGACCGTCTGGCGTTTTCGAATTTTATCAAGCTGGTGCGGACTCTGTACATAAAGGGCAAGGATCTTTGCGTAATGAGCGCGACCCTTCCCGACGAGTTCGTCGATTTTCTGGATACAGTGGACGCCTTTGCCGGCGAGCTGGGAAAACAACAGTACAGTTTCCTTAAAAAATCGGCCGCGCATCCGGGCAAAAAAATCAGTTTGATTTCCTGGAATTCGGTTGCGGCTTCCGGCGGAGACCAAGCTTTATCCCCAGCCGATGGCGTCGCGAAAAAGTCGTCGGACTTGGTCGGAGTTGTCGCGGAAACGGTTCGGAAACGTTACGCCGCATCCAAGCGAATCATTGCAAGGGTCGAATCCGTTTCGGACCTTCAAAAGCTCTACTGTGCGCTCGAAGATTTAAAGCCTATTGTTTATCATGGACGGATGACCAGCAAACAGCGAAGGGACGCGATCGAAAAGTTGATTTCAGCCCAGCAGAGCGACAAAGGGTTTCTCGTATTGGCGACATCGGCGATAGAGGCCGGGTGCGACCTCGACGCCAACCTGATCGTGACGCAGCTTTGCAATCCGGACAGCCTGGTTCAGTTGGCCGGCAGACTCAATCGCCGAGGGACCATGAAAGACGCCGAATTGATCGTGGTCGGGGAAAAAATTCCGGGTTTCGTCTGCTCCTTGGAAAAAGACCAACTCGACCATTATTATAGAACCCTTGTCGATATGAACGGAAGATTCGAGCCGGAAACGCTGAAGTCCTATTTCCGTCCGCCTACGGGAGACTGGATGGGAGAAATCCTTTTCGACATGCTCTGGGAATACGTGTACGAATCGGATCTCACCAGCAAGCCATTGTGGGACAAAGGCATTCTGGTCACCCGAAGCTGGGAGCCGGCCGTAACCCTTTGCACCGGCACCGAGAATGATCGGCCAGTCAATCCCGTGCAGATGGGAATCAGCCGTCTTGCCGTCCGAATTGCCCGTTCCAAAAAGGACGATCCCGAAGAGCCCTTCAAGGACTGGTTGAAAAAGCAGACGGTGCGAGATAAATTTTCTGTCGAGGAAGACGGAAATTGGCATGCCGAGGTCAAAAGGGCTTTTTTCAATCCCGGAAATCCCGAGGAGAGCCGATGGAAGCTTGTGAATCTGGAAGGCAATTACGTAAGCTGCTACGAAGCCAGTCTGGTTTGCGTTATAGGAAAGGAATTCAAGTCCTCGTATTTCGACGAAACATTGGGTTACGTGAAAATTCCCAAACTGTTTTTGATCGGCTACAGGGACGGCTTCCAGCAATACTTGGACTATCGGCCGGAATTCAACAAGGAAGGGCGCTTTGCGATTCCGAGCGAAAGCGCGTATCCGAAACGCGCGGGACGCGTTTGGTACCTGGATAAAATGGAGGATTGAAAATGCCCGCTACCGCTATCGTGAACCTGCGATCCATCACGGGAGGCAAACTCCCCCGTTCGTTCCATTGCCTGATGCATCCGGTTCTTCTCGATATCTTATCCAAAACGGACCCGTCCTTGGCCGAAGAGATCCACGGGCGGCAGAGCATGTCGCCGTTTTCCCTTTCTCCCGTCATGGGAGTGAAGAACATCCTGCAGGAAAACCAAAATTGCTGGGTCCGGATTTGTTTTCTGGACGACCGATTCGAAAACGCCTTTTACCGTTCTCTTGAAGCGGGACTCTGGTTCGACCCGATTCGATTGGAAAATCATCGCTTTTACGTGGAAGACGTAAAGCTGGGGTTGGAACGGGGCAACCCGTGGACGGGACGGGACAGCGTCGAGGACTTGATGGCCAAAAGCGAAAAAGCGGAGAAAATGTCGTTGAGCATAGAAAGCCCCATGTCCTTCAAGCGCGGCGATCTTCATTACCCGCTTCCGGAACCGACCCTGGTTTTCGGAAACCTGGCCAGACGGTGGAATCTTGTTTCGCCCTGCAAGTTGCCCGAAAATCCGGATTGCGGCTCGGTGAGCCTGTCGTTTATCAATATCAAAACCCAACCCTTCGCGCTCAGGAAAGGCGGTTCCATTCTCGGCGTGATCGGGAAACTGACCTTTATTTTCAAGGGAGAGGAAAACGAGATTCGGTATTACAACACTCTCCTGCGATTTGCATTCTATTCCGGAATAGGAGTCAAGACCTCCCAGGGAATGGGCATGGTTCGAGTCAAATAAACGAAGACGGATAAAGGTCATGAAAGGATGGTCGAATAAATGGAAGCGCCGCCTCTGATTCCCGTTTCTTACTTGAACGCCTATTCTTATTGCCCAAGGCGTTTCTTTCTGGAGCACAACCGGGGAATGTTCGAGGACAACGTTCATACGGTGGAGGGGCGGAGTCTGCATCGGGTTGTTGACGGACAACCGGGGACGGCCGCGAAAGAAACTCGAAAGGGAGACGTGATCCACAGGCGTTCGGTGATGTTTTCATCGCCGAGGCTCGGGATAGCGGGCAAGCTCGATCTTTTGGAGGAAAAATCCGAAGACGTTCCCTATCCAGTGGAATACAAGAAGGGAAAAAAGCCGCCGAAGGGGTTAGAGCCATGGCCCAACGATAAAATCCAGGTATGCGCCCAAGTGCTTCTCATGCGGGAGAACGGCATCGAGTCGGTGGAAAAGGGATACCTTTATTATATACAGTCGCGCGCGAGGGTCGAAGTGCCGATCACCCCCGACCTGATCGCCAAGACTCTGGAAACCATATCCGAATGCGCCGCTATTTCCCGTTCCGATATTCCGCCGCCTTTGGCGGAAAACCGAAACAAGTGTTTCGGGTGCTCCCTGAACGCCATTTGTCTGCCGGAAGAGGAAGAGGTTTGCAAGGGCGCGAAAGCCAACGCCAAGGTTATCCTTCCGATGCGCATGGACGGAGACTTGCTGTATGTGGATGTCCCCGGCGCCTATGTGGGACTTTCCGGCGGAAATCTCGATGTTACCGGCCGGGGCGGCGAAAAACTAGGCGGTGCAAACTTGGAAACCTTGAAGGAGGTTGTCGCGTGCGGGCCGGTGCAGCTTACCACCCAGACCATTCACGAATGCCTCAGAAGAAATATCCCCGTTCATTACCTCAATTATTACGGACGTTACATGGGATCGTCCTTTCCCATTTTCCACTTTCACGGCATATTGAGGGAAGCCCAATGGCGGACCCATTTCGACGAGACCAAGGCGTTAGATTTCGCCCGTATCGTTGTCGATTCCAAAATCCGAAACATCAGGACGCTGATGATGAGGTACCTCAAAGAAGACCGGTCCGAAGATGACCGCGCGCAGTTCGATCAGTTGAAAACGCTGTGCAGGAAAGCGAGTCGTTCCGAAGATGGAGATTCGCTTCGCGGGATCGAGGGAGCGGCCTCCAGAACCTATTTCGGCCGATTCGCCGAATACATAAAACCCGGCATGAGAACCGAATTTCCGTTCGACGGAAGAAACCGTCGTCCTCCCAGGGACCCGATCAATGCAATGCTGAGCTTTGGATACGCACTTTTGGCAAAGGACGCCGCAGGCACTGCCATCCGGGTAGGATTCGACCCTTTCTGCGGATTCTTTCACTCCATGAAGTATGGCCGACCGTCCCTCGCTTTGGACATGATGGAATTCTTCCGGCAACCAATTGTGGATTCGACCGTTATCAGCGCCGTAAACAACGGCGTTTTCAAGAAATCCGATTTCCTGCAATTCCAGAACGTATGCTATTTGAACGAAAAAGGGCGCAAAAAGTTCCTTGCCCAATACGAGATGCGTAAAAAAGATCTGATTACCCATCCTCAGTTTCATTACCGATTGAGCTACGAGAGAACCATCGAACTGCAATATCGTTTGCTGGGAAAATACATGCTCAAGGAAATCGATCATTACGAGGGGTTCTATATCCGATGAAACGCAACTACCTGGTAGGCTACGATATTTCCGATCCCAAAAGGCTCCGCAAAGTCGCCAATGTGGTTTCCGGTTTTGGCTCGAGAGTGCAATACAGCTTTTTCCATTGTGTTTTATCGAAAAAGCAGGTAGAGAAAATGAAAAATATGCTTCGAAAGGAAATCGAAGATGAGGAAGATCAGGTTTTAATTTTGCCGATTACGGAAAAGCAGCTTCAAGAAATGGAATTTTTAGGATACAAGGTTAATTTGGAAGCCGAGGGCATTATCATTATTTGAAATTGCGAGAGGTGTCGGAGAAAAAATTCCCAAGGAACCCCCCGCAAAATGAAAAATGGAACGATTTCAAATGGTTGGATATTCAAACGAAAAAACCGGAACCAAAAACCAGCCTAAAATTTTCGAATTAAATGAACCTCTCGCAAAAGCAAGTCGAGAAGAGCGATGCTAAAGGCTTCGAGAAGTAAGGGGCGGGAATGCCCAAATTCCCTGAAAGGGATTGAAACG
>CAZNTU010000143.1:0-13997 GCA_964575975.1 uncultured Desulfobacteraceae bacterium | reverse complement strand
TCCCCAGCACTTCGTAGCTGTAATGGTCCGGCCGCCACGACGGGTTGTCGTCGGCCAGGACCGCGAGGCTCGCCACTTTTCTGTCGAAGAAGTCGAAGCCCCGGTAGTTGTAGACGTACATGCGCTTGGGAAATCCAAATTGGTCCCGCCCCTGTATCTCGATATGGCAAAGGACCCATTATTACCGGAATCCGCCTCGCAGAATACAGGCTTTGCGTTATATCCCAGAAATCCCTCGCCTTCTAAAATAGGTTTTGATTTTCAAAAATCGACCCGAACGAAAACCGTTTCCAAAGGAGGTCCCATGAACATGTTTTGCTATCAGTGCGAGCAGACGGCGAAAGGGTCCGGCTGCACCGCTCACGGCGTGTGCGGCAAGTCCCCGGATGTCGCCGAAATGCAGGACCTGCTGATATACGCCTTGAAGGACATCGCCCGGTACGCCCACGAGGCGGGCAGGCTCGGCAAAACGAACAAGGATTTCGACCGTTTTTTCAATACCGCCCTCTTCGCCACCATAACCAACGTGAATTTCGACGCCGAAGACCTCAAGCAGCAGGTCAAGAAAGCGGCCGGGATACGTGCCGAAGCCATAAAGCTGTACGAATCGGCCTTCAGGGACGCGGGAAAAACGCCGGAGACGTTTCCGTGTCCGGTGGAGTGGTGGAAGGAAACCGAGGACTTGGACAGGATGATCCAAACCGGCGAACAGGTGGGAATCCAGTTCAGGATGGAAAAGCTGGGCGAAGACATTACCGGTCTCCAAGAGTTGCTGATGTACGGCTTGAAAGGAATCGGGGCCTACGCCTATCACGCCGACACATTCGGAAAGACAAGCGAGGACGTGAATGGCTTCATTCGCGAAGGCTTGGACTATCTCACCCAGGCCCCCAAAAACTTGGAGGAACTCCTGCGGATGAACCTGCGGTGCGGGGAGGCCAACCTGAAGGTGATGGAACTTCTGGACGCCGCCCACACAGAGACTTACGGGCATCCCGAACCCACCAAGGTCCGAGTGCAACCGGTGAAGGGAAAATGCATCGCCGTTTCCGGGCACGACCTCAAGGATCTCGAGGAAATCCTGAAACAAACCGAAGGCAAGGACATCAACGTTTACACGCACGGCGAGATGCTGATGTGCAACAGCTATCCCGGCCTGAAAAAATACTCCCATTTCAAGGGCAACTACGGAGGGGCGTGGCAGGATCAGAGGCAGGATTTCGACGCTTTTCCGGGGGCTGTCCTCATGACGACCAACTGCCTGCAACACCCCAAGGGAAGCTACCAGGACCGTATTTTCACCAGCGGCCCGACCGCGTGGCCGGGGCTTGCCCATGTGCATTGCTCGGATTTTTCCCCCGTGATCGAGGCGGCCCAAAAGGCACGGGGGTTCGAAGAAGACTATCCCGAAAAATATACATTGACCGGGTTCGCCCGGAACGCCGTCATGTCCGTCGCCGACAAGGTGATCGACGCCGTCAAGGCCGGCAAGATTCGCCGTTTCTTCCTCATAGGCGGCTGCGACGGGGCCAAGCCCGGGCGCAACTACTACACGAAGTTCGCCCAACAGGTACCGCAGGACTGCGTGATCCTGACCTTGGCCTGCGGAAAGTACCGTTTCAACAAGCTGGACTTCGGAGACATCGGCGGCATTCCGCGCATGCTGGACTGCGGCCAGTGCAACGACGCCTATTCCGCAATCCAAATCGCCCTGGCCCTTTCCGACGCGTTCGGTGTCGGAGTGAACGATCTTCCGCTTTCCTTCGTCCTGAGTTGGTTCGAGCAAAAAGCCGTGGCAATCCTGTTGACGCTTCTTCACTTGGGAATCCGGGACATGCGCCTCGGTCCGTCTCTTCCGGCGTACGTGACCTCCAGCGTTCTCAAGGTCCTCCAAGAGGAATACAACCTGATGCCGATCACCACGCCGGAAGCGGATCTGAAGGCGATTTTGGGATAGTGGAAGTAAAACGGAAATAAGATGCATGCCCTTTTTTCGCCCGTCGGTTGCGAGGAGTAATTATGAGCATAGAATCGATAAAGGAGGCGGTGGACCTGGGCAAGCGGATGAAGCACGTGTATGTGGCGACTGCGGATTCAAGCGGTTTTCCGCATTTGGCGACCGCCGGGTCCATCGAAATGGTTTCGGACGACCAAATCGCGGTCGAGGAGTGGTTTTGCCCCTGCACGGCAAAGAACGTCCGGGAAAATCCCCTCGTGTCGGTGGTTTCATGGGATTCCGCCAACGACGTAGGATTCCAGATCCTCGGAAACGTAGAAAAAACAGAGGAAATCGCAATAATGAACGGCTTTTCTCCTGAAATCGAAAAAGGCCCGCAAATGCCGCAATCCGAAAGCAGATTGCTCGTTCGGGTGCGCGAGGTGCTCGCGTTCAGCCGGAGGCCGCACAGCGACACGGCGCAGTGAAAAGCCGTTTTAAATACAGGAAGGCTAAAAATGGTAAATATCGACAGACTCCGCAAAATTATGATCGAAAATCATCTAATGGCTCGCGGGATCGGTGATCCCGCCGTTTTGCGAGCCATGGAGGAGGTTCCCAGGGAAAAATTCCTCCCCGATACCATGGTCGAGTTCGCATACGAGGATTCGCCTCTGCCTATTGGAGAAGGCCAGACCATTTCCCAGCCATATATGGTGGCGGTAATGACGCAGCTTCTGGAATTGGACAAGGACGACCGGGTCTTGGAAGTGGGGACCGGCTCCGGCTATGCCGCGGCGATCCTTAGCCGCATAGTGGACGACGTTTACACGGTCGAAAGGCACCGGTCGCTTGCGGACGCGGCCAAGGAAAAGTTCGACCGTCTCGGCTACGGAAACATTCATGTGCTTCACGGGGACGGTACCCTCGGATGGCCCGAGAACGCTCCCTACGATGCCATCGTGGTTACGGCCGGCGCGCCGGACGTTCCCGAATCCCTTTTGAAACAGCTTGCCGTGGGCGGTCGGCTCGTCATACCGGCCGGCTCGGAGTACACGCAGGAACTGGTGCGTATCCGCCGGATTGCCGAGGACGAATACGAGCGGGAAGAACAATTCAGCGTGCGGTTCGTCCCGCTGGTCGGCGCCGAAGGGTGGAAGGAAAAAAAAACGGGCAAGAGCAAGACGATGAAGTACCACGAGTCCAGGCCGATCCCGGAACTGATCGCAAGAACGGCGGACGCGATGGCTTCCATTGAAGAAAAGGACATTCGACCGCTGCTCGACCGGATCGGAGACGCCAAGGTGGTGCTATTGGGAGAAGCTACTCACGGTACCGCCGAATTCTACGAAATGCGCGCGCGGATCACGCGCGACTTGATCGAAAAGAAGGGGTTCAATATCGTGGCCATCGAAGCCGACTGGCCCGATGTTTCCCAGATCGACCGCTACATCAAGGGGATCGAAGCCGATGTGCCCTTGGAGAAGCCTTTCAAGCGCTTTCCGACTTGGATGTGGTCCAACGTGCAATTTTCCCAATTCGTCGAATCGCTAAGAGCCATGAACCTGGACGGAAGCGCGTCGGGAGGGACGAGCCTGTACGGCCTCGACCTTTACAGTCTGCACAATTCCATCGGCTCCGTGCTGCAATACCTGGACGGCGTCGATCCGGAGACCGCCGCAGTGGCTCGGCATCGTTACGGGTGCCTGACACCGTGGCAGAAGGACCCGGCTCGCCCTTCCCACAGGAACAGCTACGAATATCTATGCCACCAGGCGGAAATGGACGATTTTCTGCTTCCGCTGCGCCACGCCTCGGCGAAACTTATAGAAGCGCTGTCCGAACCTAGGCTGGAACGCGCGATCGGCGTGATATACTCCCCCGAAACGGAACTCCAAAGCCATTATTTCCAAGCGGAACTCCCGAGACAGTTCGACGAATACATTTGGTTCGACGAGACCCGGGCCGTAACGCCCCTGGGCCCGGAAACCCCCAAGGGATTGCCCGAGACCTTTCCGTTTGGCGTGTAGGACCGCTTGCTGTTCCAAGCCTCGCTCGCTACTGGCGAGACCGGAAAGACGGACGAGCGTGTCAACGAAAAACCGATAACCAAGGTATATTCAAATGGTGAAAGTCCAAATCGCCGGCGTCGGTCCGAAAGGATTTCGTCGGAGGACGCCGGATTCATTCAAACAAAGGAAAGGAGAACAGATATGACCGAGAGTGTATACAAAATCATCGAACTGGTCGGATCAAGCCCCAATTCGTGGGAGGAGGCGGCCAAAAACGCCGTGGAAGAAGCGGGGAAAACGCTCAAGAACCTCCGAATCGCCGAAATTTGCAAGCTCGACATGAAGACGGAGGCGGGAAAGGTGGTAGCGTACCGCGCCAGGGTCACCGTTTCGTTCAAGTACGAAGGCAAATGATCTTCAAAATTTCGCGACCTGTGCGGATGGGAATGCGTCCGTTTGCACGGGTCCAATTCCGGTTTCCACCGCGAACCCTTTTCCGGCAAATCCGCGACGATCCAAGTTTTTTATTGCAATTCTAACCTGCGCGCCTTTTCCATCGCCTTTTCCGCTTCCTTCGGCTTGTCTCTTCTCCGCAACGTCTCCGCGATAGTCCTCCAGTTCTTGGCTTTCAGTCTTGAATCCGCCCCTGCCAAAAGGTTGGACTTGGCTGCGAATTGTTCGGCCTGGCCCCAGTTTTTCCTCGCCAATTGGATTTCGGCCATGAGGCTCCACAATCGCGCGTCGTTCGGGCTGATTCCAAGCGCTCTTTCCGCAGTCGCCTCGGCTCTGTTCAGATCGTTGCCCGCAAGGTAGCCGGACGCCTGCTTTTCCAGCGGGGCGACGGCGGCTATCAATCGGTCGTCCTTGAATGGCGGCGGCGTTTGGGGTTTGATTTGGGTATCGGGACGAGGTTCGGGCTTGACGACGGCGTCGGAACGAACCTCGGTCTTGGGTTTGGCTTCGGGCCTCGCTTGGGTTTCGGTTTCGTTCCGCGCGCCGACGGGAGGCATAGGCTTGTCGTAGACCGGCCCCGGCGGATATTTCGTAACGACGGGCTTGGCGCAACCTGCGGCCAAGAGGAGGACCGCGCCAATGAAAAGGTATTTGACTGATTTTCCTTTGTGCATTTAAAACAGCTCCTTGAAAAAATTCTTGATTCTCGAAGGCATGGACTTGTTTTCTTTCCCGTCCTTTCTTGCGGGCGGACTTTCCTCCACGATTTCCGGAGGCGGCACCTTCCGGCAGGACACGAAATCGGCGGGCTCCGACCCGGCTATGAAGGGGATGGAAAGCGAGCCTTGGCAGTCTACTTCGGTGCGCCATCCGGCGGTGGCGTCGATGGAGGCTAGGACGACGTTGTCCGGTTGTGCCAGTCTGAGCGGGGATGTCTGGATTCTTTTCATGATGTCTCCCCAGACCTGCATGGCACCCGAGGCTCCCGTGAGTCCGCAGGGAGCGTTGTCGTCGCGTCCGACCCATACGACCGCCGCGTGATCGCCCGTGAAACCTGCGAACCAACTGTCCCTCAAGTCGTCCGTGGTGCCGGTTTTTCCGGCGGGGGTCAGTCTTCCGGCAAGCCCTCGGTCGAGGTGTTTGCCCGTGCCTTCCGTTATCACCGTCTGAAGCGCTTTGTTCAGCAGGTACACCGCGCCCGGATCGACGTTTTCCCTGACGGTCAGAGGATATCTTTGCAGCAGACTTCCATCCGGGCGATAAACGGCCTGGATCGCGCGAACCGGAGTATAGAACCCCCCTGCGGCGAATGTCTGGTACATCTGGACTAATTCCAGCGACGACAATCCGACCGCTCCCAGGAGCGCCGACGGATACGCCGGAAAGTTTTCGTCCACCCCCAGCTTTCCGATAGTCTCGAATACGTTCTTTATGCCGACGTCCATTCCCAACCGAACGGTCGCCGCATTGCAGGAATTGGCCAATGCCTGGAAAAGCGGCGTCTTGCCATTGAATCGGCCTTCGTAGTTTTTCGGTTCCCATATCCCGCTTTTCGTTTCGATCCGAATCGGGGAATCCTCCAGCGGGGTAATAAGCGTGTACCGCTCCGGCTGCATCAGCGCAGTAAGATAAACCGCCGGTTTGATCAGGGAACCTATCGGGCGCCGGGAATCCAGGGCGCGGTTGAAGCCGTGCTCCCCCCCCTCGCGTCCTCCCGCCAACGCGGCGACCTCGTTGTTCCCCGCGCCGGTTACCACGGCCGCCGCCTGGAGAGTTTTAACGGGAAGCCCTCTCGCGGCCTCGATGTTTTTCAGACGTTCCTCGATGCCGTCCTCGACCGCGAACTGCACTCTCGGGACAAGGGTCGAGAAAATCCTAAGCCCCTCGGTCCTGAGATCTTGCTCGTCGTAGTCTTTCAAAAGACTGCGTTGGACAAGCTCCAAAAACGCCGGAAACGGAGAGAATCCGGACTGGGGATCGGAAATGAAGCCCAACTCCGTGCTCTTGGCCCTTTGGGCCTCCGCAGGCTGGATCAGCTTCTGTTCGGCCATCAGGTTCAGGATCAGGTTTCGTCTTTCCAGCGCTCGCGCAGGGTGCTTCCGGGGATTGTAATAGGAGGGGCCTTTCAGAAGCCCCACGAGAAAAGCGATTTCTTCGGTTTGAAGGTGTTCCAGGGAACGGCCGAAATAGAACCTGCTGGCCATTCCGAAGCCGTGGATCGCCCGCTTGCCGTCCTGTGCAAGATAGACCTCGTTGATGTACGCCTCGAAGATCTTGTCCTTGTCGTAGAACAATTCTAGGCTCAACGCCATTATGGCTTCCTCGATCTTGCGCACGAGCGTCTTTTCCCGGGTAAGGAACAGGTTTTTCACCAGCTGCTGGGTAAGGGTGCTCCCCCCCTGTACCGCTTTTCCCGCCAGAATGTTCGCCTTGAGGGCTCTGAGAATAGAAAGTGGCTTGATGCCATAATGATCGTAGAATTCCCGGTCCTCTGCGGCCATTATGGTTTGAATCAAAATGGGAGGCGCATCGTCGAGCTTTACCCAAAGGCGATCCTCCTCGCTTGCCGGGTAGAAGCTTCCCACCAGCGCGGGATCGAGTCTTGCAATGCTCGTATTTTTGCCGGTATCGACTTCGGTGAGCGCCGAAACTCTCCCGGCTTGGATTTCCACCCGGATTTTCTTTGCCGATTCCTGCCCGTCGGGAAATTCGAACGGGCGGCAGTATATTGTAAAAACGTTTTTATCGACGGAATACGATCCAGGGACTTCGATGCGGTTCGTTTTTCGATAGCTCAGCAAGGAGAGTTCCCTTGACAAGGCATTCGCGTCCAGAGAGAGACCGGTATAAAGCTCGAGGGGTCGGGCGTAGACCCGGGCGGGGAGTTCCCATTTCTTGCTTCCGAACTTTTCCCACGCCACGATTCCCCAAAAGCAGCAGTACGCGAGGAGGGCCGCGAAACCGGCCTTCATCGCGAACCACGCGAACTTTCGAAACCAACTCCTTTCATTATTGGTTTTCGGTGTCTCTTTTACTTTCGAATTTTTCTTTCTAGTAACCAAATCGCATTTAACCTCTTCAATCCTCCAAAATCGGCAATCCCGCCTCTTTCGCGTTCACGATGCTCGGAGCCGCTTTTATCGGGCTGTCGGACAAAAACGCGGAAACATCCGAACGGTTCCAGACGGGACAGCTTAGCAAGATCGCGGCCACGTTCGACGCCGCCAAAACGGCCATGCCTTCCCTGGTCCACTTGGAGGCCGACGCGATGTGGGGGACGATCACGACGTTTTCCAATTCGGCCAATCCCCGTCTCAGAGCAGGTTCCTTTTCGAAGACGTCCAGGCCCGCCCGGAATTCGGGATTCGCCCTGCAATGATGGACAAGCGCGGCCTCGTCGATTACGGCGCCCCTGCTGGTGTTGATCAGGATGGCGTCCTTTTTCATCAGGGAAAGACGACGCTTGTCGATCATTCGCCGCGTGGATTCGTTTAGCGATGTGTGCAGGCTGACGCAGTCGGCCTTTTCGAGAAGTTCGTCGAGGCTTTTCGCGCGGATGCACGCTACCGGCTTTTCTCCGATGGATTCCAAAAATTCGCCGTACGCGGCCATGTGTCTTTCGAGTTTTTCGTTCGCGCGGCGATTGAAATAAACGAGATCCATCTTATGGCCCTCCACCATCATTTTCGCGTAGGCCGCCCCGATTCGCCCGGCGCCAACGACCCCCAAGGTTTTTCTCCAAAGCAGCGTTCCCAGAAACATTGTGGGAAGCCATCCTGTAAAACGTCCGTCGCGTATGAATCTTTCCGCCTCCCCGATTCTTCGGGCCGCCGCGAAGGTGAGGGCGACCGCCATTTCGGCGGTGGTCTCGGTCAGAACTCCGGGAGTGTTTCCGACAGCGATTCCGCGCTTTCCGGCCGCCTTCAAGTCCACATTGTCGTATCCCACCGCGCAGTTCGCGTAGATTTTGCCCCCCGCGTTACCCAAGACCGCGAAAAGCTCCTCTCCCCAAGGTTCCGTAAGCTGGCCGATCACGGCGTCGCAGCGCTCCCCGATCATTTTCTTTATTTCCGAGACGGAAAGCGGTTCCTTGGACAGGTTGATCTCGACTCGGCATCCGGCTTGCTCCAGTATGTCCAGCCACCGCTCGCCCGGAAGCTCCCTTGTGACGACGACGCGCCACTCCCCCGAAGGATTGCGCGTTTTCCAGTTTGTCGATTTCATACTGCACCTTCGTTTACGTTTTTTTCGTCGCTATCTTAGCGGCACTCCGCGCCGCTTTCAAGATATCTTTTTCCGGTCCGGCAGAACTCGTTCGGAAAGCCCGTCGCTTTCGGGATGCTTGGAATCGACGGAGCGCGGGGGACCGTTGACCGCGAAATGTCTTGTGATTAGTTTCTTGACTTCAAAGTTAAAAGAATTTAAAAAATAGTTTCGTCTGTTGAAAAATGGGCGCGTTCGAGACAGCTGTATATGTAGCATCTGGCCTAAATTTTCCCGCATACCGGCACGCGGGGTGAACATAGGAATTTCCCCGAGAATATGACCGACCAAGTTAACGATAAAGAAACGGATGAAAACGGGCAATCGGACTTGAGTGTCCGAAAAAGGCGCAGGGGCTTGTATTTCTTTGTGTTTTTTCTCTCCGCGTGGATGTTTTTCCTGGGGGTGTTGGTAGGACGCGGCACGGCCCCGGTAGGTTTCGACATTCAAGAACTCCACCGACAGATCGCGGAGCTTAAACAAAGGACTTTGCGAAACGAGCGGAACAAATCTCGGGAAATGCCGTCCGAGACCCCCGAACCAAAACCCGTCATAGGTTTTTACGACGAATTGAAAAGGGAGGGAAGTTACGAGGACCTCTATGCTTTTCAGAATCCGGAGCTTGCGGAGGAAAACGCGGAGGTCGCTCCCGCCCCGGCGCCCGAAGAGCCCAGTTTTGCGGATCGACCTGGCATCGCCGAACCGGAAAAAAGGCGGCCTGCCGATCCACCAGTAACCGCCAAACCGGAAAATGCGAAACCCGTTGAAAACGAGAGCATGAAAAACTATTCCATCCAGGTTATATCGTCGCAAAGCAAAGAGGAAGCTGACAAGCTGGTTGAAAAATACATAAAAAAAGGATACCCTGCCTATCGCCTCCAAGCCAATTTGAAGGACGGTGGAGTGTGGCATAGAGTAAGGATCGGACCGTTCAAAGGCTATTCGGAGGCTCAAAGCGTGTTGAGCGCCGTGAAAAAGGAAAGAGGCGGCGCGCTTATACTCGAACATTGAGGCTGTTTCGCCACCGAAAAACGGGAAAGTCGCATAACGTTCGACAAAAGCCGAAGGTACCGGAGCGAGGTAATGAACCAGAAACAATCCGAGACGAAAATTTCAAAAGAGGAAGTCAAGCACGTTGCGGACTTGGCCCGGCTCGAAATGGACGAGGAATCCATCGAGAAATTCGCCGGACAGATCGGCAACATACTGGAGCACATCGAGGCGCTGAGTCGGGTGGATACAGAGGGAGTCCCTCCCATGAGCCATGCGCTGGATTTGAACAACGCTTTCCGCGAAGACGAGGTCGGCTGCCATCTCGACGTGGATTCGGCGCTTCTCAACGCGCCCGAAAGGGAAGGACGCGACTTTATCGTTCCGAAAGTAATCGGATAGCGGACCGCAAATTTCGAATACGAAAAGAGCAAGGTAACTTCTCATGCAATTGCACGAACTGAAAATACACGAAGCCGGACGTCTGTTGAAAGACGGCGAAATCACGTCCGAGGAATTGACCCGAGCGGTTTTGGAGCGGATAGAAAAAAAGGACGACGCCATCGGAGCCTACTTGACCGTTTGCGCGGATCTTGCGATGGAGCAGGCGAGGGAGGCGGACAAGACGATAGCAAGGGGAGACGCGAAACCTTTGACGGGCATCCCGCTGGCCATAAAGGATTTGATCTGCACCAAGGGGATCAGGACGACCTGCGCATCCAGGATACTGGAAAATTTCGTGCCGCCTTTCGACGCGTTCATAATGAAAAAATTGAACGGACAGAACGCGGTCATGGTGGGCAAGACCAACATGGACGAGTTTGCCATGGGTTCCTCCAACGAGCATTCGGCTTTCAAGCCGGCCCGGAACCCCTGGGATTTGGAGAGGATTCCGGGCGGGTCGAGCGGAGGGTCCGCGGCTGCGGTGGCTGCCGACATGTGCCTGGGTGCCATCGGCTCGGACACGGGCGGCTCCATCAGACAACCGGCGTCCCATTGCTCGGTCGCCGGATTGAAACCCACCTACGGAAGGGTCTCCCGTTTCGGTCTCGTGGCGTTCGCATCCTCGCTGGACCAGATCGGCCCGCTTACGAAAGACGTAGAGGACGCCGCGATCATGCTGAACGCGATCGCCGGCTACGACAAAAACGATTCGACCTCGGCTCCTCGCGACATCCCCGACTATACACGGGCGTTGAAAGAAGGGCTTAAAGGGATGAAGATCGGAATTCCCAAGGAGTATTTCGAAACCAAGGGAGTCGACGAGTCCGTTCTAAAGGCCATAGAAGACGCAATTTCGGTTGTCGAGGGTCTGGGCGCCGAGCGCGTGGAGGTTTCGCTTCCGAGAACAAAGGACGTGGTGGCGGTCTACTACGTGATCGCCCCGTGCGAGGCAAGTTCGAACTTGGCCCGCTACGACGGAGTCAAATACGGATTCAGGCACTCGGGCAAGTCCGACCTGATTGAAATGTACAGGACCACCCGTTCGCGAGGGTTCGGACCCGAGGTGAAACGGCGAATCATCATCGGCACGTACTGTCTTTCCGCAGGCTATTACGACGCGTACTACGGCAAAGCCTCCCAAGTGAGAAATCTCATCAAGCGGGACTACGAAAAGGCGTTCGAATCGTGCGACGCGATTCTGGCCCCTACGGCGCCGTCGCCCGCGTTCAAGATCGGCGAGAAGGTTGACGACCCGCTGACCATGTACCTGAGCGACATTTTCACCCTTTCGGTCAACTTGGCCGGGATTCCCGGCATGTCGGTCCCCTGCGGCTTTTCTCCGGAGGGTCTTCCGATCGGGCTTCAAATCATCGGAAAATGGTTCGGAGAGGAGGATATCCTCAAGACGGCCTGGAATTTCGAGCGAGCAACCGATTTTCACAAACGAAAACCCAATCTTTTATGATTGGTCGAGTATAATAGAGGAACGGAAAATGGGAATACAACCCCAAGGCGAACATATAAGGAACGCGGTCAAGTGGGTTTCGGAAACGAGGACCTACGAACCCGCAAAGTCTCTGTCCAAAATCATAGAAGAGGCGTCGGCGAAGTTCGATCTTTCTCCAATGGAGGTCGAGTGGCTTCAACGGTTCGTCAAGGAAAACAAGTAGTTTGCGGCCGTGTCTAAGATCAGGATACTTCCCGACATTCTTTCCAACAAGATAGCCGCCGGCGAGGTGGTGGAGCGTCCCGGGTCCGTCGTGAAGGAGCTTGTGGAGAATTCGCTGGACGCGGGAAGCCGACGGGTAATGGTGGAGGTGGAAAACGGAGGGAAGTCGTCGATTCGAGTCTCGGACGACGGATGCGGCATGAGCCACGACGACGCCTTGCTGGCGATAGAAAGATTCGCCACCAGCAAAATCAGGACCGACCACGATCTTTTCAATATCGGCACGCTGGGCTTCAGGGGCGAGGCGATCCCCAGCATCGCCTCGGTTTCCAGGTTCACCCTGGTAACGCGGGAACATGGTTCCGACACGGGCTTTTCCATTCGAATCGACGGCGGAAAGCTTGTCAAAGCCTCCGAGACCGGCGCTCCCAAAGGGACCATGATTACTGCGGGCCAGTTGTTCTACAACACCCCCGCCAGACGAAAGTTTTTGAAATCCGTCGGCACGGAAACGGGCCATGTCGCCGACGTGGTTTCCAGCATGGCCATGGCATATCCCCGCGTTCGTTTCAAACTCGTCCACAACGGCAAGACCGTGAAAGACCTGACCGCCTCCTCCGATCCGCTCGAAAGAATCGCCGAGGTCATGGGCCAGACGCTGAAAAAGGACCTCTATACCGTAAATTTCGCCGAAGGCCCGGTCGTGGTGAACGGCGCCGTGGCCGCCCCCCGGATCAACCGCTCGACCTCCAGAAGCATCTACATCTATGTCAACGGCCGGTATATCAAGGACCGGGTGGTTCAGCACGCCATCTTCGAAGGATACGGCCAGCGGCTCATGAAAGGCCAGTTTCCCGCCGCCGCGATTTTCATTGCGCTTCCCCCCGACAACGTGGACGTCAACGTGCATCCGACCAAGCACGAGGTCCGGTTCGCGGACCAAAGGGCGGTCCACGACTCCGTGGCGAAGGCTGTCGAGGAGACCTTGAGAAGGTGGGAAAACCCGATAAAATGGTCGGGGGAAAGCCGTTTCGAGGAAACTCCCGTCAACGTATCGGAGTCGGAGGCGACCGATTCCTTCGCCCGTCCCGAAAAGGAAAAGGCACCGTCGCAAGCCAAAGAAAAATTGACGTCGCAATCGATTCCCAGACCCGCGTTCGAACCGAACGCCGCCGAAATTTCCTGTGAGCGAGCGCCCGCAAGACGGGATCCGATCGTCGAACCCGAGGAAAACAACGTTTCCCGAAAATTGGCGGGCGACACCGTCCGACGGAACGAAAGCCCTTCTTTGTGGAGGGAACGCCGCTTTTCGGACCTCAAAGTCGTCGGTCAGATCCATAATTTGTACATCGTTTTGGAAACGTCGAACGAGATTGTTTTGATCGATCAGCACGCCGCCCACGAGCGCGTCTTGTACGAAAGCCTGAAACGAAATTCCGAAGGCAAAAAGCCCGAATCCCAGAAGCTTCTGATTCCGGAAACTTTCGAAACGACTTTTTCCGAGGCCGATCTTCTTCTGAAGCTGATTCCGTCTTTCGAGGAAATCGGGCTGCACATGGAGCCGTTCGGCGGAAACACGTTCGTGGTCAAGGAAGTCCCGTCGTTTCTGGAGGGAAAGGAAATCCAGCCGGTCATAAGGGAAATCGTGGAAAGGGCGCTCGATACCGGCGCGAGCCCGGACTTGGGAAAGGCCATGGACGAGAGTTTGAAGCTGATGGCCTGCCACGGAGCCATCAGGGCCGGTCAGCAACTTTCCGATCTTCAGATCAAGGGATTGTTGCGGCAACTGGATGGATGCGAGACTCCGTCCAATTGCCCCCACGGTCGTCCGACCTGGATCAGGTGGGACCTGAAATCGCTGGAAAAGGCTTTTCACAGGATCGTGTGACAAAAGCCTGCAAAAGGTTAGGGCCTCGGAACGAAATCAATATGCCATTGGCCTTGCTGTCAGTCTATAATTTCTCGTAAAATTGATATGTTTATTTCGTTTTGAAGACCTTAATCAGGTAAGAAGGTTGTCGTTAATGTTGAATCGAAAAGCTACTAAGACATTATGATTGACAGCCGGGCACCTCGGCGTACGGCGAAAGGGTTCCCGGCTTCGGCGGAGGCGCGCCGCGGGCTCCGACGAGCTATCCTGGGCCCATTCTCGCCTGCGGCGCGCCTCCGCCGAAGCCGGGAACGGGGAAACGGAGTTTTTTTTGGAAAAAGGCCTGCCTTCCTTGCAAAC
>CAZNTU010000142.1:0-14403 GCA_964575975.1 uncultured Desulfobacteraceae bacterium | reverse complement strand
CATTTCTTCGCGGACGCTCTTGAATTTTTGTTCCAGTCTCCTTGCATCCGTAAGGGGGCCGGTATAAACCTCTATTTTCGCTCCGAGCTGTTTCCAGGACAGAATCTTTTCTATTTTTTGGATCAGCCCCCGATCCGACTCCTTGCTGTCCAGGAAGCTCTCCCATCGATCTTCCGGTGGAAATGGACGAACCCCCATGAGAACAATCTTTTTTATCCCACTGTAGATAAAGTGTTCGGCCACCGCCATTCCGATTCCTCCGGTTCCGCCGGTGATAACTACGACTCCGTGCTTTTGCGCAACGCCGCCGGCTTGTTTTTTGTCCGGAACGGTTGCGGTTTCCAAAAACGGACGATATCTTTTAGAATTCCGGTAGCATATTTCGCCTATCCTAGATCCGGAAGCAAGTTCCGCGATTACGACATTGCGCACGATTTCAGGATTGTTCGTTCTCGCGTCCAAATCGACCGTTCTTGCGACGACATCGCCGTATTCCGCATTCAGCATTTTCACGAAACCGGCAAATTCCGAACCGGCAAGGGTGAAGGCGCCGGCTTCGAAGTTCTGAAGCCCTTCGGTCATATGCAATACGCGAAGCTGTCTTCCGAGGCGGTTTTTTAGAAGTTCTTGAATAAACGACAGCTTCCCCATGAATCCGGGCCGCGAATCGGACTTGAAATCGCCTATATCCGAAATGTCGATTATTCCGGCGTCGTTCAGGTTCGTCAGAGACCTTCCCAGTCTTGTTCCGTCCTCCGGGTTCCGGTACCGGATAGAGTACTCGGAGTCGGAATGCTTTTTGAATTTTTCTCCTTCCCGGATCAAAACGGTTTCCATGTCGTTATATTGTAAAAGCAGATCCTTGGCTATCGGAAGGCTTTCGTCGCTGGAAAAGACGATAATCTTTTTAGGGGGTTCCATTGTCTCGGAATCCCGGACGGCGAATTCGTTAAAAGACTTTACCAGGAACTTCGTCTCCGTTTTTCCGGATTCCAATTTATCGTCTACTCCCGGGGAAGAAAGATTCGGAAAGAATATCGGGCTTTTTTCTTTCTTGATTTCATCGAATTCCGGTACCCAGAATCTTTTGCGCAGAAAGGGATATGTTGGCAAAGAAACACGGCGGAAAGCTTTTTTGTCGTAATATTTTTTCCAGTCGATATCCATCCCGGAGGTCCAGAATCTTGCCAATTTATATAGATCCCCGGCTTCGACGATCGAACCGATAAATTTTTCGCCGGCGAAATCCGATGTGAAAATACCGGAAATATCCGCATTGGTTCTGGCGTTTCCCACAAACCAGTCGCCGGAATTCGCCTCGCCTCGACTGAATCGCGAAAGCCTTTCGACAAGATCATCCACATCCGATGCGACCATGGCCAGGCGTTCTTCCATGGCTTCCCGTCCTGTTTGCAGCGTAAAGGCAATGTCGGGAAGAAGCAAATCCGGATTCGCTTTTTTTTCCGAATCGTCTTTTTCTTTTTCCGGACCGTAATATTTCGCGATGCCGGGGTGGCGGGTCCCGTCCAAGTATCCGGCAAGCAGGCTTATGGATGGATATTCCGCAAACGATGCGGATGTTGTTTCGATTCGATACTTCCGGTTGATCGAATCCGAAAAAAGCGAAAGACTTATCCGGTCGAAACCATATTCGGCCATATTCTCGTGCGGATCGATATCCCGTTCGTCGATATTGAGGATATTCGAAGCCAATTGTATCAAATCGGACTGAATACGGTCTTGAAACTCCAGGGCGGCTGTTTTTTCGCTTTTTTCGCAAGAAGCATGTTTCCCGATGTAGTCGGCCAGCTTTCCGGCGTACTTTCGGAGACGCTCCTCGGTTTTTGCGGAGAGCACAATTATTCCCGACAGCGGATTTCGTTTAATAGCGTCGTCCAATGGCTTCTTGTATTCCTCTATGAGGATGTGGGCGTTCGCGCCTCCGGCGCCGAACGAGCTGACTCCCGCCATTCTGGGATATGTCCTGCCGTCGATTGCGGGCTGTTTCCATTCGGTCAGTTCCTGCTGAACGTAAAACGGCGAGTTCTTGAAATCGATATTGGGATTCAATTTTTCCGAATGCAGCGACGGGGCCAGTTTTTCATGCTTCATTTGCAGCAGCACTTTGGTTATTCCCGCTATTCCGGATGCGGATTCCAAATGCCCTATATTCGATTTGACTGATCCGATGGAACAATATTGTTTTTCGTTGCCTGCGGTTCTGAAGGCCTTTGCCAATCCCGTTATCTCTATGGGATCCCCGAGAGTCGTTCCGGTTCCGTGAGCCTCGACGCAACCGATTCTTCTGGCATCGTCGATTCCCGCGATTTTCAGGCTCTTGGATATTGATTCGGATTGAGCATTGGGATTTGGAACGTAATATCCGTTGGTTTTTCCTCCGTGGTTGATACAACTTCCTTTTATTACTCCGTAGATATGGTCTCCGTCCGCAATGGCTTTCGCCAGCGGCTTCAGCATGAGTGCCCCCACCCCTTCTCCCGGGGTGTAGCCGTCCCCGTTCTCGCCAAAGCTTCTGCAACGTCCGTCGCTGGACGCGAAATTCCCCCTGCTCAGAAAAATGTATTTTCGGGGATGGATGCTTAGATTGACGCCGCCTGCGATCGCAATTGTGCATTCCTTGTTTCGAATACTGTTGCAGGCCATGTGGATGGCCGTAATCGAAGAGGAACACATAGTGTCGAGCGCTATACTGGGTCCCCGAAAATTAAAAAAATAGGATACTCGATTGGCGATGGACGAATACGATGCAATCGGCGCGGTAACCTGTCCGTTTTTCTCCCATCCGAAAAGCTGGTAGTCCCCCCACATTACTCCCGCGAAAACGCCCGTTCGCTCCTTGTCGAGTTCTTGCCTGGTATATCCGGCGTCTTCGACCGTTTGCCATACGGTTTCTAAAAAAAGTCTTTCCTGGGGATCCATCCATTCGGCATCTTTGTAGGAAATATTGAAAAACAACGGGTCGAATTTGTCCGCGTCCCCGATGAACCCACCCCATTTGTTGTACGTTTTACCGAATTTAGTCTTGTCTGGATCGTAATATCGACTGAAGTCCCATCTTTCTTCCGGCACTTCGACGATACAGTCTTTTCCGCCGCTTATATTTTCCCAATATTCGTCCAAGTTGTCCGCCATGGGATAACGACCCGCCAATCCGACGATGGCGATGCTCTCGGTTTCGACTGCGTTTTCTTCCTTTTCGATGTCGTCTTTCATGACCGGACGAGCCGGCGGTATCGAAGACTCGGTTCCCACCACCGAGTCTCCCTTTGGTGGGTCGAGAGCGGTTCGCTCGTCCAAGACGCCGATATTCTCGATTAGTTTTTCGCGATGTTCCTCTATAAAATACCCTGCCAACTCGGATATGCTTCCATATTCGAAGAAAAGCGTTTTGGAAAGCTCGCCAAAGAAAAGTTCAAGCTTTCTATTGAGCCCCATAATCATAACGGAGTCGATTCCGTATTTTTCCAAGGGTTCCGACGGCTCTATTCTCCACGGAGGCATCTTTATTTCTTCGGACAAAATCTTTGTCAGATATTGTTCCGTTTTGTCTTGCATTCGCGTTTTACCGACATTGTCGGAATACTCGGAAGGTGTTTTTTCTTTCCTTTCGTTTTTCTCAACGGTCTCTTCCGATAGAGCGACCTGGATATTGCTTTCATTGCCCGTAAAACTTTCCGTTACCATGATTTGCGGAGAGTAGTCGCAAAGGCAGCGTTCGAAAGCACGAATACCATGCATGGAACTCATTGGAGCCATGCCAAGCAATTTTTCAAGCCTCTCTCTTGTCGCACCGCCTAATTTCATTCCGCCCTCTTTCCACAAAGGCCAGTTTATGGATACGGTTTTGCCGAATCGTACTCCTTCTTCCACCCGTCTTTGCCTGGCTTGGGCAAAACCGTCCATAAAACCATTGGCACAGGCGTAGTCGGTTTGCCCGATACTTCCGACAACCGAGGCAATGGATGAAAACATAGCGAAAAAATCAAGCTCCTCCGATGCCAAGTACTCGTCAAGCAATATCGCTCCAAACAATTTGGGTTTTATTGCCTCCTTAATACTGGCCGGATTTTTCAATAAGAGGAAACCGTCCTTTAAGACGCCGGCGCTATGAAACACCCCGTTTATTTTGTCGAATTTCAATTTGGCTCGGGCAACCAGCTTCTGAATATCATTTTCTCGGGAGACGTCGGCCTTGACGTATATCGCTTCTCCGCCGAGCGAATTAAGTTCTCCAATTTTATTGTCGACGGCGGATCCCGCTTCGCTCCGTCCGGCAAGCACCAGCCTTGCTTGAAAGTTGCCGGCCAGATGTCTCGCAAAGATCATCCCGACGGCTCCGGTTCCGCCGGTTATAAGATAGACCCCCCTTTTCCTGAAAGCGGAATTTGTGCATTCCGGCGCGTCGCCGATCAATTCCTTGACGGTTCTAACCGACCGCCTTTCTCCGTCGTAGCGGATTTCTTGAATATCTCCGGGTTCGTTATTGTTCAATTCTCCAAGTATTGCATCGATTGTTTCGTTTGCATTCGATTCGATCGACATGTCTTTCAAGAGAATTTCGATGTTCGCGCAAATAAAATTGGGGTTTTCCAGCCGGAGACTTCTTGCGAACCCGCTTATCGCCGAAAACAAAGGCTGGATGCCGCCTTTTTCCGTTAAATGGAGGTTGATCAAACGGATATTCTTTTTTATTTTTTGTTCCATAATTGCACGGGCGAGCAAAAACAACGGCTGCAACCCATCGTACAGGTATTTTTCGACTGTGCTTTTACCGATAAACGGGATATTGGCCCAATGATAGACGATATTTAAACCGTTGGTTTTCCGACCGTAGAAAATCGTGCTTGCCAGTCGTTGATAGTCGTTCGGCTCCGACGGATCGATTTCGTATATACCGATTCCGCGATCCTTGAAACTTTTTCCCGGTTTTACCAAAAGGAGAGCGGAGTCGCTTTTTTCGGGAATACGATTTTTCAACTCGGCATAAAGCCTGTCGCCTGCATCGAAAATCAATAAGTCGTTTGCGACGGAGATAACTTTGTCCGCAGTTGACGCTCGAGGGGCGTCTACCCATACTGGACGGTAATATTTCATTCTTCTCGTACCACTATTCTCTTTCTCGATGTTGAATTCGCTTCTCCGTGCCTTTATCGCGAGTTTCGATATCTCGGCAACCGTTATTCCTTCCGGGTCCGTTATCTTTATATCGAATTGAAACAAGCCGCTTTTGTTCTCTTTCATATGGCTTCGGCTTTTTACGTAAGCAAAGACTTTTTTGGGCAACGAGCCCGCGATCTTCAATTCGTCGAGAGAAAAGGGTACATACGGAATAAAAATATTCCTTTGAAAAAGGATAAGGCACAGACTCGTTTGCAGTGCCCCGTCGATAAGGGACGGATGCAGACCATACCGGCCGAATCCGTCTGTGCGACACTCCGGCAGCACCAGACTTGACAAGGCTTCGCTCTCGTTCGAATAGAATTGTCGGATCGCTCGAAATCCAGGACCGTAATCGAAACCTGCCTTCTTAAAATCCGAATAGCAGTCCGCGCCCGATTTCGAGACCGTCGATCTTCTTTTGACGGCAACGATATCGACTTCGTCGGGGCCTTCTTTTTCTTCCGAGTGCTTCCCGAAGACGATCTCGCCGATGGCGTTTACGTCTCTTTGCTTGCCTCTATTTCGGGTGTAAATTTCGAATTCCGTTTTTCCATTTCCTGTCCGCAGGCCCACGTTGACATTTAAAATCGAATCGCCGAACACCAAAGGTTTCGCCCACACCATATTTTTCAATTTGCGGACCGGCTTTTCTCCGGCGGCTTCGCCCGAGATCCTGGCCATTTCGATATAGCATGCCGCTGGAAGCACCATTTGCTCGTCGATTATGTGATCCGTAAGACTGAATTCGTCCCCTTTGAAAATGGAAGAGAATTTTATTTCCTCTAAATTGGACGTATTCGAGTGGACAAGGGGGTGTATTCTGTTTCCGTATGTCTTTAAACCCGATTTTGCGGTTTCAGGCGTGGAAGGCCAAAAAGATTCGCTGGCGAAGGGATAGGTCGGAAGAGAAATGCGGTTGTATTGTTTGCGAAGATACAGTTTTTTCAAATCCGGATTGTATCCGCGAGCATACAGGTCGGCAAGAACATTGAGGGTTTCCCTGAATTTTTCTTCTTCCTCCGGCCGCATTCCAAGCAGTTTCTCGACGAGCTTTTCGCCTCGCGCCTCAAGCTCCGGATCGCGCTTTGAAGATTTCGGTCCGACGGTTGTCAACCTCTCGTAATCTTGAGTTACTTCCTTGCGAATTCGAGGCAATGCCGTCTTCAGATCATCCATGTTCTTTGCCGGCGCCGCGATTCTCACCGGATGATGCATGCGGCCAGCGGTAAGAGTATAGGCCACATCTCCGACAAAAGCATCTTGTCCAAATTCGTCCGCCCATTTTTCCAAATCTTCTATTCTCCTGATCAGCGCTTTTCTCGACAAGGCGGAAACAGGGATTAAGAACCATGGCATATCGTCGTTTCCGGGCTTTTTTTTCGGCGGTTCGAACTCTTCAAGGACAATATGGCAATTGGTGCCGCTGAAACCGAACGAACTTACAGTGGCTCGTCTGGGATGTTTTTTGCTCTTTTTCCATTCCTTTAACTCCGTATTTACATAGAACGGCGTATCGGGGAAGTTAATATGCTCGTTGGCCGTTTCGAAATTCAAAGAGGGAGGAATCATTCCGTTCTTAAAAGACATGAGAACCTTGATTACGCTCGCAACGCCAGACGCCATCACCGAGTGTCCGATGTTGGTTTTTACCGATCCGATAGCACAGAATTGTTTCTTTTCAGTGTATTTTCGGAAGGCGCGGGTCAATGCCTCGATTTCGATCGGGTCTCCAAGTTTTGTGCCGGTGCCGTGCGTTTCCACATAAGTGATCGTTTCAGGGTCGATGTCGCTGTTTTCATAGACGGACAATTCAAGTTCGGTCTGGGACAAGGTGCTGGGCGCGGTAATACCGTTGGTTTTCCCGTCTTGGTTTATACCGGAGCCTTTTAAAATCCCGTAAATATGATCTCCGTCCTTCAAGGCCGACTCGACGGATTTCAATACGATCGCTCCCGCTCCTTCCCCCGGTACGAAACCGTTCGCGCCGTTGTCGAACGTTTTGCATTTTCCATCGGGCGACAACATGCCTCCGTTGGAGGCCATAATATGGAAGTCCGGCTTGATGCGTATAAACACGCCGCCGGCAATTGCCATGCCGCACTCTCCGTTTTTAATACTCTGGCAGGCGAGGTGAATAGCTACCAAAGAAGACGAACATGCGGTATTGACGGAAATAGCCGGTCCTTTCAGGTTTAAAAAATAAGATATCCTTGCGGGTATCATGGAGGCTTCGTTGTTCCAAAAGGAAACCCCTTCCTTTTCCCAACCGGCCTCCTGCATAAAATGCCTGTATTCGCCGCTGTCCGCGCCGACAAACACCCCGCATTTCGGATCGACGCTTTCGCCTGCATGGCCCGCGTCTTCCAATGCTTTCCAACACTCCTCCAGAAATATGCGCTGTTGAGGATCGGACATTTCCGCTTCTTTTCCGGTAATATTGAAAAAAAAGGGGTCGAATTTATCTATATTGTCAAGGAATCCTCCCCACTTGCTGTTTGTTTTTTTCAGGTTCCCGGGATCGGGATCGTAGTATTTCTCGACATCCCATCGATTTGTCGGGACCTCGGTAATGGAGCTTGCGCCCTTGGAAAGATTCCGCCAAAACTCGCAGACGTTTTCCGCCCCTGGGAACCGGCCTGAAACGCCAATGACGGCAATATCGTTTCTGTTGCTATTAGGCGCCTGTTTGTCTTGCGAAGCCGGGAAATAAACAGGCGCCCGATTTTCCGGGGCCTCGTTTTCGCAGGCATGCATCGAACCTTTCGAGTTTTCGTCCGAAACAATTCTACGAGCTATTTCTTCGCCATATCTTTCCTTGATGTGCGAAGATAGATCAAGCAGGCTTGGATAGTCGAATATAATCGTCGTGCTCAAGGACAGGCCGAATTCCTCGTTTATTTTATCGATCATTTCCACTCCGACAATCGAGTCGATGCCGTAATCCGAGAATTTATCCTCCGGTTTGATTTTTTCGGCATCCAATTCCAGGCTGTTGCATGCAAAACGAATAATTTGCTTTTCGACGACATCCCCTAAATCCGCTTTGAACCGCGATGCCGTGCCGGGAATTTCATTTCCTTCCCTTTTCGAGTCTGATTCGAATGCATTGTTTTCCGCGATCATTACGTTTTGGAACAAATGGCTTTCATCGTATTCGCGAGGGGTGGCAACAGTAAAATCCGTAAATCCGTGTTGCTTCAAAATACTCTCCCAAAGAGACGTGGAAAGAAGCGGGGAATCTTCCAGACGATATTTTCCATCCTCGAACAACCACCACCCCTCCAGATACCCGAAGGTCAGGGTGTAAAACTCCCTGGCATCCGTTATTTCGTTCAGAACAAGCCGGCCTTTTGGTTTTAACAGTTTTGCGACGTTTTTCAGCGTTATGCTCAATAGCCTTGTCGCGTGAATGACATTGGCTGAAACGATCAAATCGAAGTCGTGTTTTTTATATCCCTGGGATTCGATGTCTTGTTCGATGTCAAGGCGGTCGAATTGGATAAACGGGTAACGGTCTCCAAACAATTTTTTTCCGTGTCGAGTGAATGCGACTGAAATATCGGTATATGCATACCGTACTCTATCGCCTGCGGACTCCAGTTCTTTTAGTACAAACGAGCTTGTTCCTCCCGTTCCCGCGCCCAGTTCCAGAATTTTGATTTTTTCGTCCAAGCCGTCCCTGTTCGATAGTTTCGCCCTGACATAGGAGCCGACGCTTTTCGCGACTTGCGCGTTGCAATAATCCGCAAGCGCGTTTCCTTTGTAAATGCCTTCGACCAGTTCAAAAGAGGATTTCGGGAATATGATATCGGTGGCGGCCGCCTCGCCTCTTAAAATTTCCGGACTGTTGACTAAGCAGGTCCACAGAAGGTTCATATGAGATTTAACTTCCGGGAATGCGCTTATAAGGTAATCTTTTCTTTCTTCTATATCTTCGATCGTTTTTTGCAGGTCTTTGTTGTCGAGCTTGCCGGAGGTTTCGACGCGCTGATCCAGCAAGACGACGAAGCCGGCCCTGGCCAGAATTTTAAGTAAAACGTCAAACTGGCGGTCGTAGGAGGGAGATATTCCCAGACTCTTTTTTAGTTGCTCTTTGCAGTAGGATTCGTTTCCGTTTCTAAATACGTTCATTCTTTGAAAACTGCTCAGCAGCAGGCGGCGGCCGAATCTATCGATCTCGTCCGCCGCCCGTAAAAATCCAATTAAATCCGGACACCGGTTTTGAGTTGGTTCAGCAAGCTTTGCAGCGGATTTGAAAAACGCCGGGCTGGGCGATCCTCCTTTATATTCTCTGAAAACCACGTTTTTCATCTTGACGAGAACAAAACCCGATCGGTCGGTTATTGTTATGTCGAACCGTTTGCTTTCCGAAAATTCAACATGGGAATATCCTTTTGCGCTTAAAGGACGCAGTATTCTTATTTCATCGGCGGAAAATAGAATTCCGGACCCGTCGTTATGTTTATTCAAAATCGCGGCCGTTTGCAACGCGCTGTCAATCAGTACCGGATGCAGCGCGGACCGATCCAGTTCGTGGCGGTATCCTTCCGGCAGTTCTAAAAAGCCAAATGCTTCGTTTCCATCTGTTCTTATCTCCCTCAACCCCTGGTAGTAGGGACCGTAGACAATTTGCGAATCCTTGAATTCGGCGTACGCCTCTTCTTTGGATATCCGTCTCAGGCGATCGGAATCAAGAGCTTCAGGGGAAATATATCGTTCCGTTTCTTCTTGCGAAGGTTTAGGCGAAAAATGAATATCTCCCTTAAAGTGTAAAATGGAATCCGATCCGGATCCGCTTCGAATGGCACAGCGTGTAAAATCTTTTTTATTCTTTAGAACGATTTGAACCCTTTTGTCGTTTTTGTCCGCAATCAAAGGATTTATCCATACGGCTCCTGTCAGGACGATTTCGCAATTTTTCTTCGTATTGCGGACGGCCTCGCAAACCATCTCGAGAAATCCTGCTCCAGGGAAAATGTTTTTTCCTTTTACCAAATGGTCTGCGAGCAATAGATCGGAGTTATTGATATTTTTGCAAAATGAAAAATTTTGGCTTGACGATTTTGTATTATCGGGGTCTTCGGGGAAATTCGTCGTTGCCGGACAATCGGGACGGTATCCGGACGATCGGATATTCGCGGTCCGCTTTCTCGCAAGCGGATAGGACGGAAGCGGCACATATGCGGCCGAGGCGTTTTCCCACAATGCGGCCCAGTCCGGATTGCAGCCTTCCATGTAAAGCTGCTTCAATTCGGACAGCCTCTCTTCATATTCATCGTTTTTCAAATAGTTTATCGCCTTTAAATCATGGATTAGGCGATCTCCCAGTTTTTCCGACTCCTTTTTCGTTTCGGATGATTTTCTTTCGTGATGGACGGTATTTTCCCGGCCGAATTTTTCCGCTGCGTTTTTCAGTTCGTCAAGGCCGTTCGATACGAACGCCGTTCGACAATCATAATGTTTTTTTCTGGTTTGAAGCGAAAAGGAGATGTCTTCGATTCGATATTTTCCGCCTTCCCTCCCAAGCCATTCCGACAAATGCAACGCTGTTTTTCTCAGGGCCTCCGGCGTTTTTGCGGACAGCGGAAACAAGAACGCCGGCATGGACGCGGTCGGACCGCGGCTTTTTCGACAAGGGGGCTCTTCAATGATCATATGGCAGTTGGAGCCGCTAAACCCAAACGAATTTATACCGGCTCTTCTTGGCGAATGTCCGTTGCTTTCCCATTTTATCGGATCCGAATTTATAAAAAAGGGAGAGTTCTCCAAACGTATCCGTTCGTTTTTTTCCGCAAGATGAATCAAAGGGGGGATTGTGCAATTTTTCATAGCCAACAAAATCTTTACGACTCCAATTGCACCGGAAGCAGTTGTAGCGTGCCCAATGTTGGGTTTGTGAGACCCCAACGCGCAGAAACGATTTTTAGATGTAAATTCCCGGAAGGCTTTTGTCAGCGAGTTGATTTCAATCAAATCTCCGATTTTCGATCCTCCCGTACTGACTTCTATGTAGTCCACAGTTTCAGGATTTATTTCGGCTTTTTTATAGGTTTCGACGAACAGACGTTTCTGGGACTCGGGATTGGGGGCGGTAATACCGTTCGTCTTGCCGTTTTGGTTTATTGACGAACCTTTGATTATCCCGTGTATGTGGTCGTTGTCCCTAATCGCGGATTCAAGCTTTTTCAACACCAATACGACCGCGGCTTCGCCGGGAACAAACCCGTCCGCGGACTTGTCGAACGGCATGCATTGGCCTTTTGTGGAAAGCAAATTGGTTTTGGAGGCCTGAATAAAAAAATCGGGAGTGCAAACGATAAATACTCCTCCGGCCAGCATCGTTTCGGCCTCGTCCCTCTCGATGCTTTCGCATGCAAGATGTATCGCGACCAGGGAAGAAGAACAGGCCGTATCCACTGAAATGCATGGACCTTTTAGATCCAGAAGGTACGCTATCCTCGAGGCCAGTATGGATTGATCGTTTCCCAGCATCCATTTCGAATCGATTTCGCCGATCGGCAATGTCGATCGGAAATCGGAGGGACGACAACCGACATACACTCCGACTTTGCGCCCCGATATTTTATCTGTCGCATATCCGCTGTTATCGAGGGCTCTGTACGCCTCTTCCAGAAATATGCGCTGCTGCGGGTCCATGGAACTCGCTTCGCGCGGGGGAATATTGAAAAATTCGAAATCAAAGCAGTCGATCGTGTTCAGGAAACCTCCCCGTTTGCAGCAGGATAGGTCTTCGTCTCCGCGGTTTTCGCCAAAATATGTTTCGACGTTCCAGCCGCTTCTTCGAATTTCCCGTATATTGCATCCGCCGTTTTTTACCAAATCCCAGAAAGATTCTATGTCGTCTGCCCCCGGAAACCTTCCCGACATTCCTATTATAGCTATCCCTTTTTTTACTGCTTCGGAACGATTCTCTTCGTTTTTTTCACGAGGCGCGTAGAATTTTTCCGGGTTCTTAAATTTTTTTCCCTCGAATTTTTCTTGTCGTTTTGTCGAATCGCATAATTTTTTTAACGAGTCCTCGTATGTTGTCGCAAGGTAACCGGAGAGGCTGCCGATACTGGCATGCTCGAATAAAACGTCGACTTCGAACTCGACACCGAAAACTGCGGACAGAATCTCCGCCAAATCCACGATATCAACGGAATCGATGCCTAGTTCGGTAAAGCTTGACTCGCTATCTATTTCCGCGGGTGAAGAATATACAAGTTTCGACACTTCCATTTTAATCCGCTCCGCCGCAAATTTATACAGTACATCTTTTCCGGGCGTGTCGTTTTCGTCTATAAGCGAGACAGGTCCCTTTTTGGTGTTAGGCTCGGGTTCGGATTGTCCCTTTTTGCCGGTGGCCACGAATAGTTGACGATAAAGCGCGCCTTTCTCGTCCGCCACGAATTTTTTCCACTTGGCCGCAAGTTTTCCCATGCTTTTAGGACTTAGAAAACCATCTTCCACCAGTTTGGCCGGGATTCCAACACCCCCGGCATCGAGGAATCTTTGCATGCCGACGATTTCGCTGTGCGCGGAAAGTATACTCATATCGACATCTTCGAATCCGCTCGCTTTTAGAATTTCCGGAACGTCTCTGCCGATTAGCGGATTTCCGCCTTGCGAAAACCTGGATCGGCTGTAGGCTTGATATAGATCCTTCAATTCGGAGATATGTGGATATGTTTTCAAGTGCCATGCGAAGTCGTTGTTTATAAAGACAGCCGTTCCACCCGGCTTTAGAACCCTTTTCACCTCTTTTACCGCTGCCGACGGATCGGGAAGATGTTCCAGGACAAGTCTGACCACGGCGCAATCGAAGGAATTTTGCGAAAATTCGGTTTTCATTATGCTGCCATTGCATATGCGAAATCCTCTAAATCCTTTTTTAGTCAACATAATTCTTGAAAGCTCCACAAGAAAAGGATCGAGTTCGATACAAGTCATTTCTATGCCTGGAAAGGCGTTCAAAAGATGTTGGGTTAAAAAACCGGGGCCGCTTCCGAATTCCGCAACGCGCATCCCGGGTCTTATGCCTATCTCGTGGTATAGCTTCGTCTCCTTTTCCCGAAACAGTTCCACTTGGGCTTTCAGGCGAAGTATTTCAAGCCCGGTATCCTTCGAAATGCTGTGGATATTATAGGACCCCTCGATGGATTCGACGCTTTTGGCGTCGATTGCTTCTCTTAAAGAGTTTTTTATTAATTCGATATCCTCCGCCGTGAAATCTTTGGAGAGCGAAGTTTTCTTTCGGGAATCCTTCGGTTTCGGACATTTTTTCGCGGAAGTTACTAATAGTTGCGAAAAAAAAGCCTTTCGACCATTGTTTGTTTCTTTTCTTTCGGCGAGACCGTTTTTTCCTATGGATTTTTGAATCAAATATTTTTCGTTCCGAAATTCGGACCGAAACCATGCTTCTTCGTCCTTTGCCGCGCAATGCGTCGGAAGTATCTCGAAATCTATTTCGTCAAATCCCGCTCCTCTTAAAAGCAGAGGTATCTTTCTCCCAAAAACCGGACCGCCTTCCGCGAAAACGTCGTTTCCTATTTCCGTTTCATCGTCTATGTCGATAAATACAGCCGTTCCTCCAGGCTTTGCAATTCGTCGCGCTTCGTTTATTGTCTCGATATAATTTTCCCTATGTCCAAGCAGAAGGCGAACGATGACAAAATCGCAAGAGTCCGCGTCCAGGTTGTTTTTCTCCGTCGTCCCGGAAACCAAATTGAAACGCCGCAAATTTTCCCTGCTTAATATGTTTTTCAAATAATCTGTAACGGCTTGGTCGAGATCGATCGCATAAACGGTTATACTGTCGAAGTGCTCAAAGAGATATTTCGTCAACAATCCCGAGAAACTTCCGATTTTAGCTATTGCCATCCCGTTTTTCAGACCAAGGTCCTTGTAAAGCTTTAGTTCTTTTTCCCAAAACGATTCTATCAGGGACAACGATCGGTCCAAATCCAAAATATTTTTTTGGGATTTAGCAACTTTGCGACTTGATTTTTGCTGGATCACGACCAAATCTCCTTCGTTTTATATCTTATACCCGGAAAAGAATCGAAAAATCCGATTATGACAGAAATGAGGAAAAAATACTTGGCCATCGAATCGTAGCTCCGCTCCTTCGGTTACATGCATAACTGCCCCGCCACCAAAGCTAACTGTTTTCATACCAATTCAACCTTCTGATATAATTGGTATTTTCAAGCTTCGTTC
>CAZNTU010000141.1:0-14587 GCA_964575975.1 uncultured Desulfobacteraceae bacterium | reverse complement strand
ACGAGCAGGGCGTCGATGCCACCGTTGCGAATCGCGTCGATCAGTTCTTCGGCCTCCCGCAGTCTCCCTTGAAGCCTCTCGATATCGTCTGGGGAGACATTGTCTCGGATCGTTGTTTTTGTCATTTTTGTCAACCGTTTCTCGTCCTTGTTGGGGATCAGACCGAGACCCGCCAAAATTTTTTCCGTGTCCGAAAGATCTCCGACAAATCTCCTCGAAGGCTTGGGCAGCTTTCTCAACAGCATGGGCGCCGCAATGATTCGTTTTCCTTTGCCTGTTTCGAGCGGTTGATAGATATCGACAACTTCCAGTTCGTAGCCTCCTTCAAGTTGGTTTCTGCAAATTTCCCGAACATTCCGAATCGCTCTTAGGGAGTTTGGAGTCATGCCGCTCACGAACAATTTCAGAACGTAGACGCGCTTTACATCCAGTGACTTTTCGAATGCCTCGGTCGCATTTTTGTTTTCGGGTTTATCGCTCATGGCAATTCGATCCTCTTAAAAAGGAAACTCCATTGACGACGTTTAAAAACGCATTTTTCAAGTCGGGAAAAAAACGAGAGATGCCGACTATACCTTTTCCATTTTCAGGGAAGGTGGTATGGCTATGGATATATTTCAGCAAGGAAATCGAGCCGGAAGGATAGAAATCTTGGCAAAAATCGCCATGCCTTTCATATTCGAGTAGGATGGATATTAGATAGGAACTTGATTTTTGTCAATTAAAATATAGGAGGGGATTCGAATTTCCTCGTCCGAACAATTTACTGTGATAGGAAAGAAAAAACTTTCAAAATTTGTCGATTAAAACGGGCGCAAGGCAGGAACCCGGGGACTCGAAACGGTCGCCGCAATCCCTGTCCTCGAAAAGAGTTCGAGAGAGAGATTGGCGAAAGTTGAAAACGCCGCCGCAGAGGGCGGCGCTACCGTTATGCTTCTTGCTTCTTTTCCGAAGCTGTTTCGAAGAAGCGTCTTTTCGCAAGGCGTTTCATGGAGGCTTCGAATATCTCGGCAGCGTCGATCTGGTCATTGTCAGAAACAACATCGTTTATCGGAAAGGCAAGTACGAATCGACTTCCGCGTTCAGGCCGGCTGTCTATTTCGAAAAAGCCGCCCAGTGCCTCCGCCCGCTCCTGGATACTGAACAGGCCGATTCCGCCTTTTTTTCCCCCTTTGATTTTCAACTGGCTTGGATCGAATCCGACGCCGCCATCCGCCACGGTTACGAACAGGAATTTTCCCCGACGAGCCAGTTTCAAAATCGCGCGGTCCGACATGGAATGTTTCGCGCAGTTGAATAGCAATTCCTGGACCGTCCGGCATACGAAGAGCCTGACATCGTCGCCGAGTCGGCCGCTGTCCAATTCCAAGTCCGATTCGATCCGCAAGCCGAAGTTTATTTCCATCTGGTCTCTAAGTTTTTTTAGCGACTCGACCAGGTCGCGCTCGCGGAGAAAGGGCGGCGCCAGTTCATGGCTCAACGTGCGAGAAGCGACTATGGCCCTCGACAACGATTCGTAGAGCGAGACTGCCGTTTTGGCCGTTCTTGCGTCAGTGGATTCCGTCAGCATCTCCGCCTGGAACTTCGCCGAGGCGAGTATCTGCTGCAAATCGTCGTGAAGCAGGCGGGCGATTCGGCGTCGCTCCCGCTCCTCCGCCTCGAGCAGTTCCACAGTCAGGGCTTGAAGCTGCTTTGCGCGGGCCTCCGCCAATTTCGCGCGTTCGGACACCCGTTGCTCCAACGTTTCGTTCAATTGCATCAATGCCTCCTCGGTCGCCTTGCGCCCGCTGATGTCGCGAAAGACCAGGACTACGCCCAGAATGCGCCCGTCATCGTCGGTTATGGGAGCCGCGCTGTCGTCGATCGGCGTTTCCCCCCCGCCTTTTCTCAAAAGCACGGTGTGGTTTGCAAGCCCGACAATCATTCCGCTCCGGAGCACCTTGCCCACCGGATCGTCCACCGCCTCCCTCGTATGTTCGTTGACAACGCGAAAAACCTCGGGCGCGGGCTTTCCGACCGCCTCCGACGACTCCCAGCCGGTAAGCGTCTCGGCCTCCCTGTTCATGAACGCGATTCGGCCTCCGGTGTCCGTGGCGATCACCGCGTCCCCGATGCTGGCCAGCGTCACGGCCCATCGCCGCTCGCTTTCCCTAAGCGCCTGCTCGACTCGCTTTTGCTCGGTTATGTCGCTGCCCACGGACAGGATCTCCGTCGCCTCTCCGTTTTCGTCGAATATCGCCCTGTTCGTCCAGGCCATCCAGATGCGACGGCCGTCCCGGCAGACGTTTTCGTTGATATTGGTGGCATGCTTTGCGGGATGTTCAACAATGTCTTGGACCAAACCGCTCAAGTCGTCTCCCGTGGATTCGTCGCTTGGTATAATAAGGTCCACCCGGCTGCCTATGGCCTCCTCTGCGGTGAAGCCGAAAAGCTCTTGTGCATACCGGTTGAAAAAGGTAATGACTCCGTCGCGCCGCCAACGGACAATAGCGCTGTTCACGTTGCGCACCAATTCCCTCTGCTCTTCCAGCTTTTCGCAGAATTCCCGCCCTCGCAGTTTTTCCGCGACCAGCGCGGCCCTGGCCTCGACCAACTCGCGTATCAATTGCTCCCGAGACTTGTTCGCATCGAGAGCTTCGTTCGATTTGTACGTTGACATCGTATTCACGGATTTTTTACTCCAACCCCATCAATGCGTCCTAATTCTGCAATTATAATCGGCGAAAAAGGGAAGGAATCAAATGAATCATGGAATGTATTCGCTCGGATGCTGCTACGTATTTTAAATCGGTATTACGCCTGAGTTGACAACCAATGACTAAGCATTACACTCCAAGGATTTTCGAAAAGAAAGCCGGAATTGCCTTGGAAGCAATTTCGAAAAATTCCCGAAACAATGGATTCGCAGCCTCCGAAAATAATTGGAAGGGCAAACGACTATCGTAATGAGGATTTGAAAAATTGGAACAGATTCTATCTTTCATGGAATTGATATCCGATTCCTTGCGCCCCGCTCTGCAATCAGCCGCTATTCTCGCAGGGGCCGTCGCATTGGGACTTATATCCCAATCCGTGTTTTTTTTCCTTATGAGAAGATTGAAGAAAAAGGCGGGCAAAACCTTGGGCGGGCTGTCCGCGACGAAATTTTTCGGGGGACCGACAAGGCTTCTATTGCCGCTCGTTTTCGTCCGTCTCGTACTTCCTTTTTTGTCCATGCAGGACGAGTATCTCGAATTTTTCGGAAACGCGCTCAGCCTGCTTCTGATCGGAAGCGGCGCATGGTTTCTCGTCCGCGCGGCCAATCTCGCCGAAGCATTCTTTTTAGGTCTTTACAGAATCGACGGGCCCGACAATTTCGAGGCCAGAAAGATTCATACCCAGATCCGGTACTTGAAGAGGATCGCCGTTGTGGTCGTTTTCGTCCTTGCGGGGGGTTCCATGCTGATGATGTTCGACCGGGTCCGCCAGTTCGGAGTGGGTATTCTGACCTCCGCGGGAATAGCGGGTATCGTAATCGGTCTGGCCGCGCAACGTTCCATCGCCAATCTGCTGGTGGGCGTTCAAATCGCCATAACCCAACCCATTCGCATCGAAGACGTCGTCATCGTGGAAAACGAATGGGGATGGATCGAGGAGATCACCTCCACCTACGTGGTCGTGCGCTTGTGGGATTTGAGGCGCTTGATCGTGCCCTTGACCTATTTCACGGAAAAACCTTTCCAGAATTGGACCCGAGGATCGTCCAACATCGTAGGATCGGTCTTTCTCTCTGCGGACTATTCGATCCCCGTAAACGAGATTCGAAAGGAACTGTATCGCATCCTGCAGGGGTCGGAATTGTGGGATGGCCAGACATGCGTGCTCCAGGTGACCAACGCGACGGAAAAAACGATAGAACTTCGGGCGCTGGTAAGCGCGAGCAACGCTCCCCGCGCATGGGACCTTCGTTGCGAAGTCCGGGAAAAACTGATCGCCTTTTTGCAAACGAACTATCCTTCGTGCCTTCCGCGCGTCCGGGCCGAAATCGATCCGGACACCGCTTCGTACGGCATATCCGGAAAGGAACGGGAGAAGGGGGCGATGCTCGGGGGGCGAAGGCGGAAATAATACTATCGTTGTATTCCCAGGACGGGTAGTTCGACTTATTTTCAGGGACTGTCGAATTATCCATTATGGTTATTCGAAAGTTTGAAAGTTACGCGGAGCACGGGCACGACCAAGCCGCTGCGAAGTCGCGACAAAGCGCGTATGATTTTTCAAGAATTCCACGATCCGAACATGGCTATAAACATGGATAAGGAAAAACAATCCGTCATGTCTTTTTCGACACGCATGGAAAAAGGGACGTTGTTGCTGGCCGGGGATATCGGGGGCACCAAAACCCAGCTGGGGCTTTTCGAGCCGGGGGAAGGCCGTCCCGTTTTCAAGATCGTCGAAACCTTTGCCAGCTCCGCATACCCCGATTTCGAAACCGTGGTCTCCGAGTTCTTGGAAAATCGGGATGTCCGGATAGCGGGGGCGTGCTTCGGGGTGGCGGGGCCGGTCAGAAACGGGCGGTGCCGCGCGACGAATCTTTCCTGGGAGGTTTCCGAAAAAAAACTGCAAAATTCGTTTTCTTGGCCGCATGTTCGCCTGATCAACGATTTGGCCGCCTTGAGCAGCGCGACCCGCGTATTTAAAAAGGAGGAGCTTTTCGTCTTTCAGGAAGGCCTTCTCGACGAAGAGGGCCATCGGGGGGTGATCGCTCCCGGGACCGGGTTGGGCATGAGCATGATGGTCAAGGCCGGAAAAGATTACGTGTTGCTCCCCTCCGAGGGAGGACACGCGGATTTCGCTCCCAACAGCGAAGAAGAGGTGGAGCTTTGGAGGTTTGTCGGAAATATGACGGGGCATGTCAGCTGGGAGCGAATCGTTTCCGGCCCCGGACTGGTCAATATATATGGGTGGCTTTTGGAGAAGAACGGCGTTGTGAAACCCTCTTGGCTGACGGAAAAAACGGTGTCGGACGATCCGGCGCGCCTGATTTCGGAGTCCGCGATCAAAGGAGTCGATTCCCTCGCCGGAAAGGCTCTGGAAACTTTTGTTTCCATCCTGGGGGCCGCAGCCGGCAATCTGGCTCTTGCCGGACTTTGCTTTGGAGGCGTCTACATTGGCGGAGGAATCGTTCCGAAGATTTTGCCTTTCATGAAGAAAGAGATTTTTCTCCGCGCCTTTTCCGGCAAAGGCCGGTTCGAAGAGCTTCTGAAAACCATACCGGTCTACGCGGTCATGGACGACCAGGCGCCTCTGCTTGGCGCGGCCGTGTACCTGTCCATCGAGCTGGACCCCGCCGGAACCATAGGAAAATTATAGGGCAATTCGGCGTGCCGGCTTTATTCGTTCCGACTTTTCCATTTCGTTGACAAGCACTGTCTTTGTACACAAGTTTCCAAATAATTGCGGAGATGTCGCAGGGAGCGTCCGCATGGTCGGGAGGTGTTTGTTTCCGGTATTTCGGACATGGATAACATGAAAAAAACATTAGAGATAAGGAAGGAGTTGTCCTGATGGGGGTCGAGCTGACAGAATCCGATTTTCGGGTCCAGAAACTTGCTGAAGCGCGCATACCGTCGCCAATGCCCAACGAACGATTCATAGACGACGAAGACAGAATCTTGTACGCGACCGGCTACCGAGAACTGCAAGATTATTTGAAGAACGGCGAAACTCCGCCCTCCTTCGAGAAGGCGGGGCCGCGGAACAAGATATATTTCGATCCTTCCAAGCTCCGTTGCGGAATCGTGACTTGCGGCGGCCTTTGCCCCGGAATCAACGACGTCATAAGGGCAATCGTGTTGAGTCTTCATTACAGCTACGGCGTCCCGACCGTCTGGGGATTTCGATACGGCTTCGAAGGATTGGCGCCGTCGTTCAAGCACGAACCGATGGAATTGAAACCGGACATGGTTAGCGGCATCCACCAAAGAGGCGGATCGATCCTGGGTTCTTCCCGCGGCCCCCAGAAGGTGGAGGAAATGGTGGACACGCTGGAAAGGATGAACATCGGCATGCTGTTCGCGATTGGCGGCGACGGCACGTTGAGGGGCGTGCAGGCCCTTGTTGAGGAAATTCGTCGCAGAGGTCTGAAGATCGCCGTCGTGGGAATCCCGAAAACCATCGACAACGACATCGGGTACGTGGATCTCTCGTTCGGTTTCATGACCGCCGTTTCCGAAGCCTCCCGCGTGATATACGCGGCGCATTCGGAAGCCACCGGCGCTCGAAACGGAATCGGGCTGATCAAGCTGATGGGCCGGCATTCCGGTTTCATCGCGGCCCATGCCGTTCTGGCCAACAACGACGTGAACTATTGCCTGGTACCGGAGGTACCCTTCTCCCTTTCCGTTTTTCTCGACGCCTTGCGCAAACGCATTCTGGACCGGGGCCATGCGGTGATCGTGGTGGCGGAGGGAGCGGGCCAGGACTTGATGGAAAACACGGGAGGGACCGACGCCTCCGGCAACCCGCGCCTGGGAGACATCGGCGTTTTCCTGAAAAATCAAATCGCCGAGGATTTCGAGAGGAACAATCTCGACCTCGTTTTGAAATATATCGATCCGAGCTATACGATCCGGAGTCTTCCCGCCAACACCTACGATTCCGCCTTCTGCCTGCTTCTGGGGCACAACGCCGTACACGCCGCCATGTCCGGCCGCACGGGGATGGTGGTCGGTTTCTGGAACAATCACTTCACGCATATTCCAATCCCGCTTGCGGTCAGCCGGCGCAAGGAAATTTCGCCCGACTCGCGGCTGTGGCGCGACGTGCTGATCTGCATCGGGCAACCGGGAAACCTGTCCCGAAAGTAAAAGGGGAGATTGCCATGAACTGGGATGGAGTCCGAAGGAGAAGCGTCAAGACCGTCGGTTGCCGAACAGGCATGACCGTGGAGGATATCAGGGACGGTTTTTACGACAACCTGTTCTACGCGCAGGGAAGGTATACGCGGCAAGCGACGGAAAACGACTTTTACAAGGCTTTGGCCCATACGGTTCGGGACCGGTTGCTTCATCGATGGATACACACGGTGGATGCCGCCATAGAAAAAAAGGTTCGGGCAGTCTGCTACATATCGGCGGAATACTTGCTTGGTCCGCATCTGGGGGCGAATCTCGTGAACTTGGGGCTTTACGACAAGGCCGCACAAGCGATGTCCGAGATCGGCCTCGATCTGGAATCCCTTATGGAAAAGGAAGAGGAGCCGGGATTGGGTTCCGGGGGCTTGGGAAGGCTTGCCGCGTGCTTTCTGGATTCGTTGGCCACAATGGGAATTCCGGCGATCGGCTACGGACTCCGATACGAATACGGCATATTCGATCAGGAAATCAGAGACGGACGCCAAATCGAAATCACGGACAAATGGCTCAATATGGGATACCCGTGGGAAATCCCCAGGTCCGAGGCGGCTTTCGAGGTGAAATTCGGAGGATACACGGAAAACGGGGAGGACGGCAACGGAAGACGCGGCGTGCGTTGGATCCCGGAAAGGATCGTGATGGGCGTGGCCTTGGACACGCCTATCTCAGGCTACGGAGTCAACAACACGAATCTGTTGCGTTTGTGGAAGGCCGAAGCCCGGGATTCGTTCGATTTCCAGGCGTTCAACGTGGGCGACTACACCGGCGCCGTCGAGGAGAAAATCGTTTCGGAAAACATCACCAAAGTGCTGTATCCCAACGACGAGAAGGCCAAAGGCAAGCAACTCCGGCTCGAACAACAGTATTTCTTGGTCAGTTGCTCCATTCAGGATATGATTCGCCTGCACCTCTATTTCAACGAAAGTCTCGACAATTTCCACGATAAATACGCCGTCCAGCTCAACGACACCCACCCGGCGCTCGCCATTCCCGAATTGATGCGAATCCTGGTGGACGAACACGGTTTCGATTGGGACCATGCATGGTTCGTGACGAAAAAGACTTTCTCCTACACCAATCACACCCTTCTTCCCGAAGCCCTTGAAAAATGGCCTGTGGAGATGTTCGAACGACTGTTTCCCCGGCACTTGGAAATCATTTACGAAATCAATCACAGGTTCTTGGAAGACGTCCGCAAAAAATTCCCCGACCTTGGCGAGATGATCCGGAAGGTATCTCTCGTAGAGGAAGGGGAAAGGCGCTTCGTGCGAATGGCGAACCTGGCTTGCGTGGGTAGCCATGCGATCAATGGAGTTTCGGCGCTCCACACTCGTCTTTTAAAGGACGGGGTCTTTCGCGATTTCCACGCGATCTGGCCCGGAAAAATTCTGAACATCACAAACGGCATCACGCCGCGGCGTTTTCTGGTCCTGTCCAATCCCGGCCTTGCCGACTTGATCACCCGGCATATCGGTGACGGATGGGTGACGCACTTGGAGGAACTTCGGAACTTGGAACCTTTGGCGGAAGACCCCGAATTCCGAGAGTCCTGGCGCTCGGTCAAGCTTGAAAACAAGAAGAGGCTGGCTTCCGTTATAGAAGACCGCACAGAGATCCGCGTCGATCCCAATTCCATGTTCGATGTCCAAACCAAGCGCATTCACGAATACAAGCGCCAACTGCTGAACGTCCTCCATATCATAACCTTCTACAATTACCTCCGGCGGCATCCCGAAGCCGAGGCGGCGCCCAGGACCTTCGTTTTCGGCGGCAAGGCCGCCCCCGGATATTTCATGGCCAAGCTGGCAATCCAACTGATTACGTCGGTCGCGGAAAAAATCAACAACGATACGGTTTTGGACGGACGGATTCGAGTGGTATTCTTTCCCGATTTCAACGTGAAAAACGCGCAGTTGATCTATCCGGCCGGGGAACTTTCCGAACAGATATCCACAGCCGGGTACGAGGCGTCGGGCACCGGGAACATGAAGTTCGCCTTGAACGGCGCGATCACGATCGGCACCTTGGACGGCGCCAACGTGGAGCTTCGGGAGGAGGTCGGCGCCGAAAATTTTCTGCTGTTCGGACTGACAGTGGAACAGGCCCGGGAAATACTAGAGCGATGCTACCAGCCCATGGCCGTGTATTTGACCGACACCCGGCTCAAGGAAGCTATCGACCAGATTCAGTCGGGCTTCTTTTCGGGCGGAAACTGCGAACTGTTCCGTCCCATAGTGGATTCGCTTCTTTGCGAGGACAGATACCTGGTCCTGAAGGATTACGCGTCCTATATCGACTGCCAGCACCGGGCCGGCAGCCTGTACCGCGACAAGGATCGTTGGGACAAAATGTCCATCCTAAACACGGCCAGGAGCGGCACGTTTTCCTCCGACCGTTCGATCCGGGACTATTGCGAAAAAATCTGGAAAGTCGATCCTATCGAGGTGAAAATCAGGGACGAATAACGTCTACCATGTGCTTCCAAGACTGAAATACTTCGAAAAACCTTACGCCCATTACAGGTTTGGAGCTGATCGAAATACAATAAAATCCCCATTTTGCGCTCGGAACTCTTGTGCTAATTTCAGACCCGAATTTAAAAAATCAAGCTGCCAACAAAGAGCATGAACCTGCTTACTCCCCGAACGTGGCGAAACCTTTGAGCCGACGGTTGAACGCATGCCGGTTCAGGCAAAAAAAATTCAAGGTCGAATAACGAAATGGTAAAAACGTCTTCTCCCAGAATTCTCGTAATCACACCGGAAGTCACGTATCTGCCGGAACGTATGGCAACTATTTCAAACAGAGTGACCGCCAAGGCGGGCGGTCTTGCCGATGTTTCGGCCGCTTTGATCAGCGCCCTTTTCCACCAAGGGGCGGATATCCATGTGGCTCTTCCGGACTACCGGGCCGTCTTCAACGGCCGGTTGGCCCCGTATTTGAAAAAGGAGCAAAGAACAATCCGCCGCGTGACAAGCGACGACAGGGTGCATCTTGCCGAGGATCGCGCCTTCTTTTATCTCAACAGCGTCTACTCGGACAACGGCGGAGAGAACACGAAAATTTCGCTGGCGTTTCAGCGAGAAGTAATCAACAACCTTATACCCCGGATCGATCCGGATCTGATCCATTGCAACGACTGGATGACCGGGTTGATTCCGGCCATGGCGAAAAAAATGGGCATTCCATGCCTGTTTACGGTTCACAACATACACACGGTCAGGACCACGGTCGATTTGATCGAGGACCGCGGAATCGACGCGGCCTTTTTCTGGGATCGTCTGTATTACGATTATCCCCCTTCCGAATACAGGGAGGCCAAAGAAAAGAACATCCCCGTCAATTTTCTCGTGTCCGGCATTTTCGCGGCGGATTTCGTCAACGTGGTGAGCCCGAATTTCTTGAAGGAAATCGTGGAGGGACGCCACGGTTTCGTCGAACACCCGCTTCGAAGAGAACTTGCGAACAAACACGAGGAGGGACGCGCGGTCGGCATTCTCAACGCCCCCGATTCCACGTTGGACCCCGAGACGGACGGAAGCATTTTCTGCAAGTACAACTGCGACAACTTTTTCGAAGCCAAAAAAAAGAACAAACTGGCGCTTCAAAGAGCCTTGGGGCTCGTCCGGGACGCCGACGCGCCCGTGCTGCTCTGGCCTTCGAGACTGGATCCGCATCAGAAAGGGTGCAAGCTTCTGTCCGATATCCTCTACCAAGTGGTATCCAAGTACTGGAAGGAAAACCTCCAGATCGTCTTCGTGGCCAACGGCGAATACCAGAGCGTCTTCAAGGACATCGTGCGTACCCACGACCTGGGACGCCGGGTCGCGATCCGCGACTTTTCCGAGGACATGGAGCGCATCGGCTACGCGGCCTCCGATTTCATTCTGATGCCTTCCCTGTTCGAGCCATGCGGCCTGCCCCAGATGACCGCGACCAAGTACGGCTCCCTCCCCATCGCTTGCGATACGGGCGGCATTCACGATTCCATTTCCCACCTGAACGTGGAAAAGGACGAGGGAAACGGATTTCTTTTCCAGATATTCGACTCGGCGGGCTTGGCTTGGGCGATCGACGAGGCAATGGGTTTTTACGGGCTCGAACCCGAACGAAAAATCCCCATGATCCGCCGAGTCATGAGGGAGGGCAAGGAGCGGTTCAACCACGAAAATTGCGCGCGGCAATATATCGAGCTTTACGAAAGGATGTTGGAGAGATCCTTGGTAAATTGACGGCGCGAGCGAAAGGCGTAAAAAATGAAAATAGCGGTCTTCGAAACCGAACAGTGGGAGCACGGAGCGTTCGAGAATCTTTCCAGGGACCATGAAATCGTGTTCCTGCACGACCCTCTGACGACGGAAAACGCGAAAAACTACGGCGATGCCGACGTGATTTCCACGTTCATCTATTCGAACTTGACCTCCGAAGTCCTGGAGCAGTTCGGAAATTTGAAAATGATCGCCACCCGCTCGACCGGGTTCGACCATATCGACCTGGAATATTGCAAGGACAAGAATATCGTCATTTGCAACGTCCCGACCTACGGGGACAATACGGTCGCGGAACACGTTTTCGGGCTTCTGCTGGCCATCAGCCACAACCTGGTACCCGCCATCGACCGCACGAGAAAAGGCGACTTTTCCCTCAAGGGTCTGCAAGGTTTCGACCTGGAGGGAAAAACGCTGGGAGTGATCGGGACCGGAAACATCGGCCGGCACGTGATCCGAATCGCCCGGGGGTTCGACATGAAAGTACTGGCCTTCGACGTGTCGCCCGACCGTGAACTGGCGTCGAAACTGGAGTTCGAGTACGTCGATATGGACAGGCTTCTGAGGGAATCCGACATCGTCACTCTTCACGTGCCGGCGAACGACAAGACGCACCACCTGCTCTCCGAGGAGCAGTTCTCCAAGATGAAGGACGGCGTCGTGCTGATCAATACGGCCCGGGGAGGAGTGGTGGACGTCCACGCCCTGGCCGGGGCCATCGCGGACGGCAAAGTGGCCGCGGCAGGCCTGGACGTGCTTCCGGAGGAACCCGCCATCCGGGAGGAAATGGAACTGCTTCGCTCCATTTTCAGGGAACGCAAAAGACACAACATCGAAACGCTTCTTGCCGACCACATCCTTTTGAGGCTTCGAAACGTCTATATCACGCCGCACAGCGCGTTCAACACGAAGGAGGCCGTCCAGCGAATTTTAGACGTCACGGTCGAGAATATCGCCGCCTTTGCCGGCGGAAATCCGCAAAACGTGGTGGGCAAAAAAAATCGACCTTAGAAGACAGGAGAGGACCATGAACAAAAAGACCGTCAAGGACGTGGAAGTCAAGGGCAATAAGGTGCTGGCGCGGTGCGATTTCAATGTTCCGATCAAAAACGGAAAAGTGACGGACGACACGCGGATTCGCGCGGCCCTGCCGACGATTCGCTACTTGAGGGAACAAGGTGCCGCCGTAGCGCTCTGCTCCCACTTGGGACGGCCCAAAGGCAAGCCCAGCCAGGACTTGAGTCTCAGACCTGTCGCGAAATGCTTGTCCGAGCTTTTGAAGGTCGAAGTGAAAATGACGGACGATTGCATAGGCGACCGCGTACACGATACCGTCGCCGAAATGGAACCGGGAGACGTAATCCTCTTGGAGAACACCCGGTTTCACGACGGGGAAAAGGCCAACGACTCCCGTTTTTCGGAGGAACTCGCCAAGGGGTTCGATCTTTTCGTCAACGACGCCTTCGGAGCGGCACACCGCGCCCACGCCTCCACCGAGGGCGTGGCGCATTGTCTACCCTCGGCCGCCGGACTACTCATGGCGCAAGAAGTGGAAGCCTTGACCCGCCTGAAGGAAAACCCGGAAAAACCCATGGCAGCCATTTTCGGAGGAGCCAAAATCTCCGACAAGATCGAGGTGATCGAAGCCTTCTTGGACAAGGCCGAGGTACTGCTCGTCGGCGGCGGAATGGCCAATACCTTTTTCAAAGCCAAAGGTCTGGAAATCGGGGATTCCTTTTTCGAGGAAAAGGGGCTGGATGCGGCCGGCAAGATACTGGAAAAGGCCGGAAACAAGCTGGTCCTCCCCGAGGACGCGATCGTCGCCAGCGAAGTCCAGAAGAACACGGAACACAAGGCAATTGCCGTCGGAGAAGTCCAACCGGGTTGGAAAATAGTCGATATCGGCCCGAAATCCGTGGACCGATTCGTCGAAAAGCTGAAGGGAATGAAAACGGTCGTATGGAACGGCCCTCTGGGCGTTTTCGAGACCAAGCCTTTCGACGAGGGAACCAATAGGATCGCCCGGAAACTAGCGGAACTGGATGCCGAAACCTACGTGGGCGGAGGAGATTCCGGCGCGGCGGTCAACCAGGCGGGCATCGCCGACAGGATGACCCACGTTTCCACCGGCGGGGGAGCGTTCCTGGAGTTTTTGGAGGGAAAACAACTGCCGGGGATGAGCGTTCTTCCCGACAAATAAACCGTCTAAACGAAAGGCGAACCCATGGACTTTGATATCCTCCGCAGGCTTGCAAAGCCGGCGGACACCAAAATTCTGCTGCTGGTCATGGACGGCTTGGGCGGCCTTCCGGCGAAAGTGCAGGATTGCACGGAACTGGAGAGGGCAGAAACACCCAACTTGGACAAGCTGGCCGGGGAGGGTCTGTGCGGACTTCACCAGCCCATCGGGACGGGAATCACTCCCGGCAGCGGACCGTCCCATCTCGCCCTTTTCGGCTACGATCCCGTAAAATACCAGGTGGGGCGAGGAGTCCTGGCGGCTCTCGGTATCAATTTCGATCTCAAGGACGGCGACGTGGCCGCGCGGGGGAATTTTTGCACGGTGGACGGAGACGGGAAGGTGACAGACCGGCGCGCCGGACGCATCCCCACCGAAAAGAACCGGGAACTTTGCGAAAAACTTCGAGATATTCGCATTCCGGGCGTGGAAATCTTCGTGGAACCGGTCAAGGAATACCGGTTTCTGCTTGTTATGCGCGGGCAAAGCCTGTCCGGCGAACTGGCGGACACCGACCCCCAAAGCACCGGCCTGAAACCGCATCCGCCGAAACCCCTTTCCTCCGACGCGAAACATACGGCCGACCTGGTGAAGCAGTTCGTCGAGAAAGCCGGAGAAACGCTGGCAACCGAACCCGTCGCCAACATGGTCCTGATGCGCGGCTTTGCCAAAAAGCCCGACTGGCCCGCGTTTCCCGATATTTACCAGGTCAAGGCGGCCGCCATCGCGGCGTACCCCATGTACAGGGGCGTGTCCCGCCTGGTGGGAATGGATGTCCTGGAAACCGGGGAGACGCTCGAGGATGAAATCGACACCCTCGAGAAAAACTGGAACGACTACGATTTCTTCTATTTTCACTTCAAGAAGACCGACAGCGCTGGCGAAGACGGCGACTTCAACCGCAAGGTATCGCTCATCGAAGAGATGGACGCCGCCATTCCTCGAATCATGAAGCTGGACCCGGACGTGGTCCTGGTCACGGGCGACCACTCGACCCCCTCGTTCATGAAATCCCATTCCTGGCATCCGGTCCCGGTGCTTCTCTGGTCCAGATACTGCCGCAACGATCACGTGGACCGATTCGGCGAACGCGCCTGCATGACCGGCTGCCTCGGCCCGCGATTTCCGGCCGTGGAGCTTATGCCGCTTATGATGGCGAACGCGGGGAGGCTGGAGAAGTTCGG
>CAZNTU010000140.1:3161-14593 GCA_964575975.1 uncultured Desulfobacteraceae bacterium | reverse complement strand
CACGTCATCCGCTACGAGCACTTCGAGGTCATGAAAAGCGGGGCCATCGTGTGCAACTCCGGGCACTTCAACGTGGAGATCGACCTCAAGTCCCTCTATGAGAAGGCCACGGCCCGGCGCATGATCCGCGAGTTCGTGGAGGAGATCACCCTGCCCGGCGGCTCCCACGTCAACATCCTGGCCGAGGGACGCCTGGTCAACCTGGCCTCGGCCGAGGGCCATCCCTCAAGCGTCATGGATATGAGTTTCGCGAACCAGGCGCTCAGCATCGAGTACATGGTGAAAAAGGGAGGAGAGCTTGCCCCGGACGTCTACCCGGTGCCCGAGGACATCGACAACGACATCGCCAAGGAAAAACTGTCCGCGATGGGCGTGAACATCGACAAGCTCACTCCCGAGCAGGAGAAGTACCTGGCGTCCTGGGACATGGGAACTTGATGGAAGGTTGAAGAAATTCCGATTTCGACAGGATGGAACGGGGAACCACCGGCTCCCCGTTCCACATCGATGATTCGACGCGTGCGCGCATATTACAGGCAAGGCAGCCCTCCGCAGGCTTCTTGGCGGTCCCTTTTTTCAATTCACGGGCAATGATATTAAATCCCGCGCGATGGCGTATTCCTCCGACGCCTCCTCGACGTAGTCCCCGCCCATTCCGACGACGGTTTGAAACAGCTTGCAGGCAACCTCGAGCTTGCCAGCCGTCTTATAGGCGCATCCCATGAAGAAATAGGCTTCGGGCGATTCGGGGGCCAAAAGCACGGCCCTCTTGTAGTGTCCTTCTATTTTTCCAAACCAGTTGTCGCCGATGTTTTCGCGGCCCATCAAATAAATCCGCATGAATCCGACGTGAACGTTCACCCTTTCAAGACGGTCCCGCGCGTACAGGTCCGCCACCGCCATCCTTTCCATGGCCTTCGCGTAATCCTCGTTCAAGGCGTGGATCAAACCGATTCCCGCGTACGCGGGCGAAAACTCGTCGTCGAGTTCGAGCGCTCTCTTGAATTCCAGCAAGGAAGGCGCGATTTTTCCAGACCGAAAAAATTTCATTCCGTTGTTCACGTGTCGCGAAGGTGTATCCAGAAGAGCCTCGGGCGGGACAAGCTCGGGAATGCACGAACAAAACGAAAAGAGCGAGAAACCGACAAGGAGAATTTCGATTGTTTTTTTCATTTTATGACCCTTGCGAATTTTTTCGGGAATTCCAAACGGGCCTGTAAACGTTGGCCCCTTTTATTTGTTCCATTCAATCCAAAACTATTATGACCCGGCATTTTTTTAAAACCGTTAGATTCTGCGAAGAACCTCGAATTTTCGAGGCGTCCGTATTCGAAACGACGATATCGGACGAAGCCTTGCCGTTTGTCCTCAAACCTTTCACAAGCAGGGGGTTGTCGGCCACCCGCCGATTCGCCAAAGCGGCCCTCACGCTTCTCGTGTAGATGCAGACTCCGTATTTTATCGCGTATTCCCTGCTGGCATAAAGGGCGCCGTACACTTGCACTCCACTTTCGTCCAGGATTTTCGGCGCCAAGGCCGGGACGGCTTTCAACCCTGTAGCATCCACCACGAGCCCGCTGTAGCCTTCCGACCCCTCGCGGCCCGAAGCTTCGCCGCTTCCCGCGTTCGTCCGAACGAGCAAATTTCGGTTCATCGGTTTGATCGATTCTATCCAGGTGATCTCGGAGGGCAGCAGAAGTTCCGAAAATCCGCCGGAAAAGGGCAGTTCGATCACTGCTTCGAATGATCCGTCGGGAAGCGTTTCCCTGTTTATCAAAAGAGCGCTTTGCGCCATTCCGACGATTTTTTCATGCAAAGCCTCGTCGGTCAACCCGATTTCCTTGGTCGAAACGGTCGAGTCGATTCTTATTTGGTAAACGATGTCTATCAAGTTGTCGCGCGCCCGGCTTATTGCGTTCGTCAGCGGCAAGGACATCGGAACGCCGTTATCTCCCGGCGTCTTCCGAACGGCGACGCCTTTGGCCGTAACAATTCCGTTTGTCCAATCGATTTTGCCCGATTCCAATTCTTGAACGAACGAATCCGTTTCGTCGCAATATCCCGAACGGTAACAATGAAGCGTCAAAACGAAAAAAACAATAAACATGAAATATTTCATCGGAAATGCTTTCCATATCAGTTTCGATTCGATGTAGCCGCCGAAGATCAATTGTCAATCGAAAGATAGCGTATTTGAGCGTGTCCTCCGCGCGACATGCCGGTCCTTGCCCCTTGTTGTCAGAACGGCGATCAAGCCTCTTTCCAGGGAAACCTTCGCCACCTTGTCTTCGAACACGTTGCTCAGCCCCCTTGTGGATCCGAAAGGAAGCCCCTCCTTTTTCAACGGGTATTCCAATCCTTCAAGCGTTACCCCGTCCGCGTCGCCGGCCAAGGGAACGATGGAAAGGCGGTCGCCGGGCACGCCCGCGAATTCGACTGTCTGGCCGCCTTTGACCCGCGAGATTTCCGTCCGCCCGTCCAGGATTTTCACGTCGATATCGTCCAGAAAGGCCGCGCCCAAAAGAAGAAGGTTGCAGAAGGTCATGTCCCACCGGGCGCCCAGCGCGCCTACGACTGCGATCCGGTCCGCTCCCCGGCCGATCGCGACTCTCAAGGCCATTTCAAGGTCGGTCTCGTCCTTTCTGCGGGGTCTTACGACGATCTCCACGTTCGATTCCTTCATCGGCCGAAGATCGGATTCGACGAGGGAATCCATGTCGCCCACCAGAACATTGGGAATCAGGCCCATCTTCCTGCAATGGGACAAGCCTCCGTCGGCGACCACTATCAGATCGCGAGACGAGACGATCCCCAGTCCTTCGGGGTTTTCGTTCATTTCTCCGTTCGCGAAAACGAGCGCTCTCATCCTTATTTTTCCTCCGACGGCGCGATCTCGACCATGCAGGACGGATCGATTCCCAGAATTATATTCTTTCCAATGGACGGAGGCGGTTTCGAATTGGGCAGATCGAAAACAAGCGCCGTCCCTCCGTCCCCCAGGATTTGCACCCTGTAGGTCTGCCCCGCGAACAAACTGTCTTTTACTATGCCCCGGATTGTCTGTAAACCTCCGTTTTCCTCGCCCGGTTCCACAAGGGAAGCGCCCTCGGGGCGCAATGCGAGAACCACTTCGATATCGAATCTTTCCAAGGTCCTCTCCGGATAAAAAATTCCCGCATTGGTGACCACTGCCCCATCGGAACGCTTTTTCCCTCGCAACAGATTTCGAAATCCCAGAAAACGGGCCGCAAACTCGCTTTTCGGCCGCATATACAAGTCTTCAGGCGAGTCGATCTGTTCGATTCGCCCTTGGTTCATCACGGCGATTTCGTCGGCCACGGCCAATGCCTCCGCCTGATCGTGGGTGACGAAAATCGCGGGCACGGACAACTTTTTCAAAATGGCCCTGATTTCGGGCAAAAGCTTTTCCCGGAGGTTCCGGTCCAGGGAGCCCAGCGGTTCGTCCAGCATCAGGAGCCCCGGCCGGGACGCGAGGCTCCTGGCCAAGGCCACTCTTTGCCGCTCGCCCCCGGACAGTTCCGACACGTTCCTGCGCGCCAGTTCGCCCATCCCCACCAAGGCCAGCATCTCTTCCGCCCGCTCTTTTACAAGATCGACACCAAGCTTTTGCATTTCCGGTCCGAATGTCACGTTTTCGTAAACGCTTTTGTGCGGAAACAGGGCGAACTCCTGGAACATGAGCCCGAAGTTTCTCTTGTGGGGAGGAACTCGGGTCATATCGACGCCGTCGAACACCACCCGCCCCGAATCGGGCATGGTCAATCCCGCGATCATTCTGAGCAACGTGGTCTTGCCGCAGCCGGAGGGTCCCAGAAGACACAGAATCCGGCCGCGCCCAAGCGCGAAACCGACGTCCGACACGGCGGGCGCGTCGTAGGCTTTGCTCAAGTTTTCCACCAATAGAAACGGCATGCTAAAATCTCTCCCCGACGTTTCGAATTTTCTCGAGCGCGAGGAACCCGGCTGCGGTGACAAACATCAGTATCGTGCTCATGGCCATGGCCTGGCCGTAGTTCACGGCGCCGGGCCTTCCCAAAAACCGGAATATCGCCAGAGGCATGGTGGGGGTTTCGGGCCTGACCACGAAAACTGCGGCGCCGAACTCGCCCATGCTGACGGCGAAAGCGAAAATCGCCCCGACGACAAGCGCGCGGCTCAAGACCGGCCAGTCCACGTGCCGCCATACGCGCCAAGGAGACGCGCCCATCACGGCCGCGGCTTCCCTCAAATCGTCAGGTATGCTTCTCCAGGCGGGCAGTATGCTTCTAATGACGAAAGGAAACGCCACCATGGCATGGGCGATGGCCGGGAGAAAAACGGAAGTGCGAAGGTTCAACGGGGGTTCGTCCAAAGCCACGATGAAACCGAAACCCAGCGTCACGGCAGACGTCGACAGGGGAAGCATGAACACCGGATCCAACAAGGCTCCCCTTCCCTTCTTGTCCCCCGCCAAATACGCGGCGGAAAGCCATCCGAGAAGCACTGCGACCAGGGCCGCCCCCAGCGCGAAACCGACGGAGTTGAAAACGGCTTCTATCGGGGAAACGAACATGGCGGACCCGCTTGCGGCAAAAAGCGCGACGTAATAACCAAGGGAGAATCCGGTTTCGGTGGCGAACGAACTGAAGACAAGCGCGGCAGGAGGCGCTCCCATCACAAGGGCCAGGATCGAAAGCGTTGCGCGGACGACAGTTTTTTCTCCGAAGGTCTTCGCGAATCGCCTCTTTTCACCGGAATCCATCGAAAGTATCAATGAAAATGCGGAACGTTTCTCGAAACGGGTATAGACGGCCATGCAGGCGAAAGTGAACAAAATCTGCACGAGAGATAGGGCCGCCGCCATAGGAAGGTTGAAAAGATGCACGGCCTGCCGGTAGATTTCCACCTCCAGCGTCGCGAGACGCGGTCCCCCCAGGATCAGAACGACTCCGAAACTGGTGAAGCAAAACACGAACACGAGTACCGACGCCGCCAGAATCGCGGGCGCCAGCAGCGGAAGCGTAATCGCTCGAAAGATTCCGAAACCGGACGCGCCCAGCATGCGGGCGGCCTCCTCCACGTCCTTGGGAAGTCGCTCCCAGAAGTCCCCGACCAGGCGAATCGCGATGGCGCAGTTGTAGAAAACGTGGGCGGCCAGAAAAAACCAGACGGTATGATCGATTCTTATCGGCGGAGCATCCAGGTCGAACATGCTTGCCAAGCCCGCGTTGACGACTCCGCCCGGACCCAGCAGCGCCTTGAAGGCGACGGCGGTCACGACCGTGGGAAGTACGAAAGGAATGGTCAGCAGGTTTTTAATTACGGTTTTCCCGTGAAAATCGTAATGAGAGAAGACGTACGCCGCCGGAAAGGCCGCGCACAGCGTGAGCAGAGTGGAAAGCGCGGCCTGCCAGATCGTGAACCACAGCACTTTCCAATAATAAGGCGTGGACACCAGTTGTCCGAGTCTCTTAAGCTCCCACGCGCCTTCCGGGGCGAAGCCTAGTTCGAAAATGCCGAAAATCGGATAGAAATAAAAAATCCCCAGGAAAACCAGCGGCGGCAGCGCGAGGAGAATCCGAAAACGGGAACTCAACGAAGTACCTCGGCGGTCCAAGCCTCTATCCATTTTTCCCTTCCCGCCTCGATGGCCTCGGGCGACAAGATCACAGGCTTTTCGGCGCGTGGTGCGTTTTTCGCGAACACTTCGGGAAGCTCGACATCGGAATCGGCAGGGTAAACCCACATTTGCAGGGGAATGTCCTTCTGGAATTCGGGGCTCAACAGGAAATCCACCAGTTTCCGGGCAAGGTCCGGCCGACGGGTTCCTTTCAGGATTCCGACGAACTCGATTTGGCGAAATGCGCTTTTTTCGGTCAGTACGGCGGCCGTAGGGGACGAATCCGTCTTTGCTTCGCCATAGAAAACCTCTGCGGCTGGACTGCTCGCGTAACTGACCACGACCGGCCTGACCCCGCCCTTCGCTCTGGTGAACTGGCCGTAATAGGCGTCCGACCAACCGTTGGAAACGTACACGTCGTTTTCCCGGAGTTTTTTCCAAAAGCCGAGATAGCCGGGCTCTCCGAACGCGCCGACTGTAGCCAGCAAAAACGCCAGGCCCGGCGAAGAGGTCGCGGGGTTTTGCACCACGAGCAGCGATTTGAATTCCGGCTTCGTCAAATCGGAAAGGTTCTCCGGAGGCGCCGTTTTTCTCTCCTCGAACCACTTTTTATCGTAGTTGAGGCAAACGTCTCCGAAATCGACGGGCAAGAGTCGATTTTCCGGATCGAGCTTCAACTGATCGGGGATGTTTTTCAGCATGGGCGATTCGTACGGGACGAAAATCCCCTCCTTGAGAGCCCGTCCCATGAAGGCGTTGTCAACGCCGAAAAAGACGTCCGCGAGAGGATTGTTCTTGGACAGGATCGCCTGGGTCAGCGCCGCGCCCGCGTCACCGCTCTTCAAGATTTTCAGGGTCGCCCCGTGTTCCTTTTCGAATTTCGCAAGGACCTCCTCGCTGGCCGCGAAACTGTCGTGGGTCATCAAAACAATGGAAATATAGTCTTTTCCATGCGCCGGTGCGGCTATAACGAAAAAAACGAACGCAACGAACAAGATCGAATGTTTCATATCTCTCCTCCGAAAACAAAAAAACTCGACGGCATATCCGCTTTGTTTCGCGGCCATAGGCTGTCGTTCCGCATTCCCGAAACGTCTTCGGCGGCAAACGGCCAATTCCGTTCCGAAGCCCTTACAAATTCGATGGAATTCTCAATGCTTTCTAAGGATGGCCGCGAATTCGTAGCCGGTATCCAAAAATTCGGGGGGCGGGTATCCGTTTTCAAGCATGGGCCGGACGATTTTTTCGGGAATGCCCAATCCTAAATGTTCAATGTATCCGTAGTTTTCCGCGAATTTCATCAGGACCGGATTTCTGGCGTAACTCGCCCCGGTTTGAATCATTTCCATGGTCAGCGTGTCGGGAAGCCTGCCCGGCGAGCGCACCTCTATTCTATCGGAAAAGACCAGCAACTGTATCTGGCCTCCCAAAAGGGAATAGTCTCTGTGTACCAGCGCGTTCACGACGGCTTCGCGAATGGCTTCGGGAGGATATCCCGGCCGTTCCACTCTCCGGATTCCGTTCATGACGTTGGCGGTACGCGTGTTGAGAGTGACAAATTTGGCGGCTTGTTCGATCAAGCCGTCCTCTCCGCTGACATCGCCGGACAGATACGGCAAAATGGGCGCGTCCAAAAATTTACGGTCCGTCATCTCGTAATCCTTGCGAGTGCCTGCGAAAGCGGCGCAGCGAACGCCTGCGGAAGCCGCGAAACGCGACGGCTCTCGAGCGAACAGCAACACTCCCGCCATCGTGGGGCACACACGATCGCCCAAGGGCGTTGCGATTCTGGATGCTTTGCACAGGAATTGCTTCCTGTCCTCGTACTGCTTTTCCCCCAGACGCTTGATTTCCGTGAAATATTGCCGAAGCCTTCGCTGGTCCAAATCGTCGAGGGTCGCCTCGGGGACGGGTGAAGCGTCGATATGCACGGCGGGATGGCTTGCGTACAAGACCGCGATCTGCTCCGGACTCGCCAGACGGCAGGTCGTACCGGAACGGATGTAATAAAGGGTCTTTTCGTTTTTAACAATGTAATACGGCTTCCGAGCGCCTTTTTCCAAAGCAATCGCCAGGACGGATTTGCCGTCGATTTCCACGACGTCTATTTCGGGAATCACGGGCGGTTTCACCGTGTTTTGGCAAATTTGATGAATGCCGTTCATTTTTTTGTCCGCCGAACCGGCGATCCCCGAAACCGAGGCGTCGTCATCCACCCCCAACAGAATCGTCCCTCCGCTGCCGTTCAGAAAAGACACTATCGCAACGGCGAGTTCCGCGTTGGAAACGGATTCCGATTTGAATTCGACTCGCGAATTCTCCCTGTTTTCCAACAATTCCAAAACCTCTTTGGCGTTCATCCTCTTTGCTCCTTGGCGGTAAACCGGCGCTTGCAAAAAACGCCGTCGGCGTTGCCGAACCATTCGCCTGCTCATTGCAAACGTTGTCATATTTGGGAGGAACGGTAAGACAGGAACTCGCTTCTTGTCAACGAAAATACAACGTTCCATCGAGATGCGCCCACCAGGGAAGACTGTCGGGGCCTCGGCAATAAACAAAAACACCGGAATCGCATATTGCTCGATTCACCTTTTCGTTTACAAAATCGGCATGAACTTTTATCCTTGTCCCATACGAAAGATCGAACACCAATCGAAGACGCTTGCTCGCTTTCTCCGCGGGAGCGGGAGGAGCAACGAAAAAAGCCGTCCCGGAATCACATGAAATCCATGCATACAGCCGCCATACTGCTCTCCAGACAGCCCCTCCGACCCTGCGGAACGACCCCGTGGGTGAAAAAAGCCGCCGAGGCGGTTCGGTGGGTCGAACACAAGGGCCATCGCCTGCTGACCTCGAACGGCATGCAAACTTGGGAGTTGCTGGTCTATCTCGCCCGAAGCCGGAACATCGATCAAACCATAATCGTCCCGGCGACGGGGGAGGTCGATTTTCAAACGCAAAAAGATTCTCTCCTACGCCATTTCGAACTGTCCCCCGCCTCGACCGCGTTCGAGAAAATCTCGGCCGCCGACGCGAACACATGCCGCAAAGCCCTTCTATTCGAAAGAGACCGCGAAACAATCCGAAAAGCCGAAATCCTCCTCCCGATCTCGGTACGCCCCGGAGGCCATATGGAAACGTTAATGAAGGAACGGCTGAAACAAGGCGGTTGCCGCGCAATCGACGATTTTCGAATCGAATACGACGACCGGCCGAATTCGATCCGCTACAGCATGGAAATGGAAAATCCGAACCCGGAAATTCCGGCCGTCGGAAACAAATACCTGATCCACTGGACCCGGGCGACCAACGGCCCCTGGCCCGGGGAAAAAAAACTCCAATATTTTTACGACGTGGTCAATTCCGAATCCTATCCCCGCGACGGGTTCCGCACGCTGCAAAACATTCTGAAGGCAGGCAAAATAGCCGCTTCCTCCCTGCACATGCCCAAAGGAATATCCACGGTATCGTTTTCGGGCCTGCCCCCGGTCGAGGTCGTCCCCCTGATGAAATGGCGGGCCAGATACAGGATCATGTCTTTCGAGCCCTACGGCGTCGGGATCGAAAGAAACGCGGCGAAAGAATTCGGCGTCCTGCCGGTCGGATACCACCCCTCCGGCGCCCCTCCGCCGTGCGTCCCCCGGTGGCTTCTGCAATCCGAAGGCCTGAAAACCGATTGGAAAAGAGAGGAGGAATACCGCTGTCCCGCCGACTTCGCCCTTTCGTCCCTCGACCGGAAAACGATGGCATGCTTTTGCCGCCGACGGGAGGAAGCCGAAAAAATCCGCGAAGAATTCGGGATAACAACCTATTGTTTTCAGGATCGATCAGGGTAATCGCGCTTCCCTGACTTTCCGGATCGTATCGAAGAGCCGGTCCAAAGGCGCGGCCTTGTAGTGGTACGCCGCGGCTCCGGCGGAGAGCATTCTGTTGCGGACGTCGTTGTCCTCGTGCATGCTCAGGCCTACGACGCATGTTCCCGGAAGCTTCCTTTTGATGCGCGCGGTCGCTTCGACGCCGTCCATGCGTTGCATGGATACGTCCATGAGCACCACGTCTGGCCTGGTTTCCTCGGCCAGTCGGACCGCCTCGAGTCCGTCCTCGGCCTGCCCGACCACCTCGAAGCCCTCCCTGAACTCGAAAAGGCTCGCCATCGCCTCTCGTACGGCGGCATGGTCGTCGGCGAGCAAAATCCGGATTGTTTCGTTTCGTCCCGGCTGCGGATTTCCGGAAAGATCCGACGCTCGCGCGGTCGGACGCGAATTTTCCGCTCCCGTCGCTTCCTTCTTCCCTCCCCCTTTCGACTTTGGAAGACGCAGGGTTGCACGAAAACCTTCTCCGGGGGCGGTGTCCAGTTCGTATCGGCCTCCCAGGTATTCGATCCGCTCCTTGATTTTGAAAAGACCCAACGAAGAGCCCTCGTCCTGTTTTTTCATTACATCCCGCTCGAGACAACCACGACCCCGGTCGGCAACCGATATCGTCAGGGTGTCGCCTTCGTCTTTCGCCTCCACGGACGCCTCTTTGCTCCCGCTGTGCTTCGCGGAATTGAACAAAAGCTCCTTGACCGACGCGAACAGCATGGAGCAGAGCGAGGGGGAATCCGGTTCGGCCCCGGTTTCCCATCTCAAGTCCACATGAAGGCCGTGCTTTGCCAGCATGTCCTCGGCAAGCCACTCCAAAGCGGGCAGAAGTCCGTTCCGGCGCAAGACGGGCGGGCTCAGTTCGTGGGAAAGCGAACGCGTCTTTTGAATGCTTTCCCTGATAAGCTTTTCCACCTCGGAGAACTTTTTCTTTTGGCCCTGATTTCGAATTTCGTTCGCGAGCAGAATCTGCAGATTGAACAGCGACGCGGCGAGGTGCTGCTGGAGATCGTCGTGCAACATCTGGGAGATGCCCTCGCGGGTGCGGTCTTCGATCTCGGACAACTCGAGCGTAAGGTCCCGAAGCTTTCGCGCGGTCTCCGAAAGCTCCTCGGTGCGCTCGGCCATTCTTTCCTCCAGCGCGGCGTTCAGAGAGGCAAGTTCCGCGTTGGACGCGGCAAGTCGCTTTTCGGCCTCTATCCTCTCGGTGATGTCGGCAAGGGCGATCCGGTATCGGCGAATCTCGCCGGCTTCGTCCAGGTCCTGCACGATATCGGCCATGACCCAGACGGAGGGGGCTTTTTCCCGAACAAGCTTCAGTTCCACGCTCTGCCGACACTTTGTTTCCTTGAGCCGCCGAGTTGTATTGAAATACGCGCTTTCGCTTTCCGGATCGACAAAAGTCCAAAAAGGCTTGTTCGTCAAATCGTCTCTATCGATTCCAAGCAGCGAAGCCCCCGCGATATTGATCCGCTCGATAAAGCCCCTGCGGTTCAAAGTAACATATCCGCAAGGCGCGGATTCGTAATAAAGCTCCACATACTCCCGGTGAAGATCGGACAGCTCCATCTGCGTGCGCCTCAGATCCTCGTTTTGGATTTCCAGTTCCGCCTGGCGAACGGCGAGTTCCTCGAAGGCGACTGCCCTATCCGCCAGCCCTGCTCCGCATCGGACGCCCGAGTCGCATCTTTCGCCCAGCATGACATTTGCTCTTTCGCGGAGATTTTCAGAAAGGCTGCCGCACATGCCTTTGTTTCCCAATGGATTCGATGCCATATAATCCCGTTTTTTGCAGTTGTCGTATAAAGAGACAAGTCATACGAAAGTATGGCTTGTCGATCACCCGTACAGTTCCACCTTATTTATCGTTGCCGCCCGATCTCCAGTTTGGTCTTGTTGCATATTTCAATTGGGGAGCAAATGAGACTGACAAGGGAACGAACCGATGA
>CAZNTU010000140.1:0-3061 GCA_964575975.1 uncultured Desulfobacteraceae bacterium | reverse complement strand
TGTTGCATATTTCAATTGGGGAGCAAATGAGACTGACAAGGGAACGAACCGATGAAACGATTGGGCTTATCTCGTGGACTTGGACGACGAACCTGAATTTCACGCACGAAATTCAGTATCCATACATCATCCAAGGCGCGAATTCAATAAAATTTTTCCCGATTCGCGCCGGTCCGCCAAATCGATCAAGCCAATACGTCTTTCCGACCGGGGCGTGATTTCCACATCGGCCATTTCGAGGCCCGCGCATTTGGAGTTGCGGTTCTATCCGCCAGGTTCCCCCGTAACATAGCCCTTATAGACGTTCGACATTAAAACCGAGTCCTTCGACCGTCATTCCGACGGAACAATGCTGATCGGTCCCGACCGTCCCGAGCGCCGGAAACCCGCTACGTATTGCATCGTCGATACACCGAACTCTATTGACGCCCCCCGTTAAAATTGGTAGTTTAGCGAACTTGCGATCATCTCCGAGATTCGGCCATCAGGTCTTTCATTACGCGACGATCATGTTTTTTTTCCATTTTTCCGCAAAAGCCGCAATTAAACGGGCGAAAACCACAGCCTGATTTCCCGACGACAGTTTTGCGCTTCGCGCGGAATGGTAATTTTTAGAAATCGGTTCGGAAAGCCCGAAGACCCGAATGTCGGAGACGAATGCCGATACCGAAATCGACATTGTACATTAAAAGGAAACCAACGCGACATGAAGTCCGTTCGAAATGGCAACACTGTGGAAACGGAAACGAAAGAGCCGGCCCTCTTGCGTTTCGCCTGGACGCCGATCCCTTTGTTCTTGTCGCTGATCGGCTTTTTCTGGCTGGCGGAACCGAAGATCGTGCTGGAACCGCCGTATTTGTTGCCGGTCCTGAATTTCGTCTTTTCCACCGCCGTTTCCATCTTTGTAGCCTATATAGCGGCTCTGGGCTTTTCGAAAAACGCGTCTCCGGGGGTGCTGCTGCTGGGTTGCGGCATGCTGCTTTTCGGAACGGTCAGCCTGATCGCGGCCGTTTGCATTCAACTGGGAAACGTCAACGCCGGTCTTACGATATACAACACCGGAGCGTGCCTGTCCGGCGGCCTCCATCTTCTCGCGGTCTTTTCGCTGACCGACGACAGACGGGTCGAAAACGGCGCGATATTGGTACTGAGCGGGGCGTACGCGCTCGTGTTGACGGTGGCCGGCGTCTTGACCTACGCGGCGGTCAAGGGCCTGACGCCGGTTTTCTTCGTCCAGGGCGAGGGGGCGACGGCCGTTCGCCAAGCGGTTTTGGGAACGGCGACGGGCCTTTTCGCCGTTTCCGGAATTATCGTGGCGCTGGCCTCCCGCAAACACCTTTGGACTTTCGGACGGTGGTACGCCATGTCCCTTGGCCTGATCGCCACAGGACTCTTCGGAGTTCTGATTATCTCGCACGTCGGAAGCCCGCTTGGATGGACGGGTCGCGCGGCGCAATATTTGGGCGGGGTCTACATGCTCGTCGCCGTGATAGCGGCCGCGAAGGAAAACGGCGAATGGGACGCGGTCCTTCAGTCAGCCTTGAAGGACAGCCAGGAACGCTACCGCGCGCTGTTTACGAATATGAGCGAGGGTTTCGCCGTTGGAGAGGCGCTTTTCGATTCCGACGGTGCCGTTCGCGACTTCTGCTTTCTCGAAATCAACGACGCTTTCGAGCGGCAGTCCGGATTGTCGAGGGAGATCCTGGGCCGCCCGATGACCGAGGTGCTGCCGAATTTGGAGCGGCATTGGATCGATACTTACTGCAAAGTGGCCGTAACGGGAGAGTCCGTCCGATTTAAAAACTACAACAAGGATACGGGCAGACACTACGACGTATTCTGCTACAGCCCGTCGAAGAATCGCTTCGCCATTGTCTTTCTGGACGTCACCGAGCAGGTGGAAAACGAGCATGTCCTGCGCCGGATGAACGAAAGGCTCGGGCAACAGGCCGAGGAGCTGAGCGCCGCCAACGCAAAGCTTCAGCGCGCTCACGGGCTGATCGAAGGCATCGCGCGGGGAACCAGCGACCTGATCGCCGCCCAGGACAAGGAGTTCCGCTACATCTACTTCAACGAGGCCTACGGGCGGGAATTCGAAAGGCTTTGGGGGCGGGAAATAAAGATCGGCGCCAGCATGGCCGAGGCGCTGTCCCCGTGGCCGGAAGAACAACGCAAGGCCTGCGGACTTTGGAGCCGCGCGCTGAACGGGGAGTCCTTCGGCATAACGGAGACGTTCGGCCCTGAGCCGGAGAAACAGGTCTATCAACTGCAGTTCAACCCTGTATGCGACGACCGGGGTCGGCAAATCGGCGCGGCCCATATTCTTCGCAACGTGACCGATCAAATCCGGACCCAGCAAGCGCTGCGGGAAAGCGAGGAGAAGTTCCGCACGGTGTTCGAACAGGCGGCGGTCGGCATGGGTCGGGTCGATTTCGGCGACGCTCGCTGGATCGAGGTAAACGATACGTTCTGCCGCATGCTCGGCTACACCCGCGAGGAACTTTTAAGCACGCCCTGGCCCCGGATCACCCATCCCGAGGACGTCGATCTCGATTCGATTCCCTTCCGCCAGATGGCGGCGGGAGAACTGGACAGCTACACGGTGGAAAAGCGCTTCGTCCACAAGGAGGGCCCCCACGTTTGGGCGAGGCTGACGCTTTCTCTCGTGCGCGACGCCGAGGGCGCGCCCCGCTACGAGATCGCCGTGATCGAGAACATTACCGCGAAAAAGACGGCCGAAGAGGCATTGCGGCGCAGCGAAGCGCGTTGGAACGCGGCCATCGAAAACTTCGCCGAAGGCGCCATCATCGCCACGGAGGACGAGCAGGTCGTCTACCGGAACCCGGCCGCTCGCGAGATGCACGGCTTCACCCGTCCGGACGAGGGGATCGAGCCATTGGAGAAGACCCCCGTCACGTTCCAGTTGTGGACCCCCGACGGAGGCCGCATGCTGGAACTTGACGAATGGCCCATGCGACGAATCAAACGAGGCGAAGCCGTCCGCGACCTCGAGCTTCGCATCCGCCGGCCGGACCAGGGCTGGGAGAAGATCTTCTCCTAC
>CAZNTU010000139.1:0-14729 GCA_964575975.1 uncultured Desulfobacteraceae bacterium | reverse complement strand
AATAACCAATACCTAATAACCCACTCTCTTTTCAACTGGAGCTTTCATTCGGCGGTATTCCTGACGCGGGGCGAAACGCTTGGGCGACTTTCCGAGGCGATGGGGTGTTCTCTCGTCAGTACAAGCTCGGGAATTTCGGAGAAATCGCGCCACTTGTTGCGCAGTACCTCGGCGCGATTGTCCATGGTTAGGTAGAGACTGTCGAATTTAATGGGCACGAAGGGGAGCAACCGAAAACTCAGGGTTTTCATGAGTCCGTAGGCGCTGTGGGTTTCATTGAAGATGAATCCGTGGCCGATTTCGTGCAGAAGAGTCCGCGTGTCAGTGCTTTTTAAAACGATGAAGCGCCGCCAGGTGTCGTCAATGCATCCTTCCCAGTCACCCAACAGGTTGTACACCAGAAATTCTACGGGAGTCCGACTGGTGAAACCGATGGCCATATCGAACTCGTACCCTTCGCAAGCGTTTTTCAGAGTGACGAGCATGCTGACCATCTCTCGTTTTTCCCAGCCGATGCCGATCCATTCCACCGGATGAATCCTGATTCCAGCCTGTTTGTCGAGAAGGTCGGAACCTTCGAAGAGAACTCGCTCGATCTGTTGTCTGGAATACGATCCGTCGGATGCCACCAGGACCCTGAGGGTCCTCGCCGGCAGGTTGTCGGACCGAAACCCGGGATCGTCGAGATGACCTCTTACGCTGGCGCAAGACTGAATCACGAGGCCGAGCAGCAGCAAAACCGCGAGCGCCATCGTCTTTTTTCTCTTTGCGAAAGATTGTAAAATACGACTTCCAAGCATATGATCCTCCTGCAAATTCCCTTGCCTCGTAAAGAGGCGTTTAAATATTGGGCTTGGATGTCTCCATCGGAGCTTAGCTTCATTGACTCGTTTCAAAGAGGATCATGCTTAAAGCTGTTTTTATGCCGCAATTCAACTTATTGAAACCGAAAATGGAAATCGGATGCAGTAATGCGGTGGAAAAAACTTTCGCTTTGCTTTCCAAAGCAATTTCCTGCCGCATTTTTCTTCCTTGATAAGACGTATGCCGAATCGGGAGTTAAAGTCGGAAGTTAAAGTCGGGCTATTGGGGAATTTTCCGAGAGGATACCAAGCCGTAGCCTGTTTCGACAATACAGGTTTCAAAGGGTGCGGGCAAGCGGGCTTTCCTAGTATTTCCCTAAAAAAGAAACCCTACTTGCGATCGTAGCAAAAGACATAGAGGCAGGATGAACACCCCAGGAAGTCGAGAGGATAAAATCCTATTTCAGTATTCTTGAAACGGGCTTCTCGGGCGTTCGACTTTGGTCTTCTTCATAAAAATCCTTGATTCCGACCAAACACAAGTGTATCTTTATGAATTTAGTTTCAACGTGGTTTTAACAAGCAACCGGGAAGACCTATGAAACTTACGATCAACGAAGTCGCGGAATGTCTCGACGTTCCTTTGGATACAGTGGAGCGATGGATTCGACAGGGAAGAATCCCTCTCCGGAAATCGGGCGAGGGGTGCTTTTTCCAAAAAACCATGCTGGAAGTCTGGGCCAAGTCGCATAATCTTCCATTTACGTTGCGTCGGGAATCCGAACCCGTTCAACGGGAGGAAAAGCCGGCGAGCCTTTCCGAGGCCATGTCGATCGGGGGCGTCTTCCACGGAATAAAAGGGAGCGACACGGCCGAAATTCTCGAATCCGCCGTGGAGAACATAACGTTTCTGGATGTCTCCAGCCGGAGCCAACTTTACGCCAAGCTCATGGAGCGCGAGGAGATGATGTCCACCGGCATCGGCAGGGGCGTGGCGATTCCCCACCCCCGCACCCCCCTGGACGGAACCATGGAGGAGCCGGTCATCGTCACCTGTTTTGCGGAAAAGCCGGTCAATTACAGGGCCATCGACGATCTGCCGGTGTTCGTATTGTTCGTGCTGCTGAGCCCCACGGTGAAAATCCATCTCCACCTGCTCTCGCGGCTCGCCTATTGCGTGCGGGACGAATCCTTCGTGGAGTTTCTCCGGCGCGGGCCGAGCAGCGAGGATCTGACAGCGAAGATCGAGAGCATTGAAAAACGTTTGTAACAGGAATTTGCAACGTGAAATTTCCAGGCGACAGATAGATGGCTGCCACGAAGGAACCTTGGAGATACCCGGCCCGGTGGGCGCTGTTTCGAATGGACGACAGGCTGCTGTTGATGTTCATCGGGGCAATCGTGGGGACTTGCAGCGGTCTCGCGGCGATCGCCTTGAACCGTTCGTTGCTGTTCCTGCTGGAATGGTTGCACGACTTTCGCCACCATTGGTGGGCTTTCGCGCTTCCCGCGATCGGCGCGGCTCTTTCCGCACTGTTTTTGGACAAAGTGGTAAAGGAGGGCGCGGGCCACGGGGTTCCGGAAGTCATATACAGCGTATCCCGGTACGGCGGCCTGATTCGTCTCCGATCCACTTTTTCGAGATTGATCTCCAGCTGCCTGACCATTGGCAGCGGCGGAAGCGCCGGTCCCGAGGCCCCCGTCGTCATGAGCGGCGCGGCCATCGGATCCAACATCGCGAGATTCTTTTCATTGAACGACCGGCAGAGAGTCACTCTCGTGGGCTGCGGCGCGGCCGGGGCGATCTCGTCCATTTTCAACGCCCCCATCGCGGGAATCGTGTTCACAGTCGAGGTCATACTGGGAGAGTGGACCGCCATCAACATCATTCCCATAGCCATAGCGTCGGTGGCGGGCACCGAGATCAGCAGAGTGCTCCAGGGCAACCAGATCGCTTTCAGCCATAAGCTTTTCCATATCGGTTCCATCGATATCATAGGGTCGATGGGACTGGCCGTGTTTACGGCGGCCGCGTCCATTATGCTCACCCATTCGCTGCGCTCCATGCACAAAATCTCCGGCAAAGTCAAGGTCCCGCTGTGGGTGCGAGCGGCGATCGGCGGCGCGTCGGTGGGAACGATCGGGCTTTTCCTGCCGGTGGTGCTTGGCGAAGGCTACCACTCGGTCCACGACATGATCGAGGGAATGTTCGCCCCGGGACTTCTTTTTGTCGCGCTCGCTTGCGCCGCCAAAATCGTGGCCACTTCCCTTACACTCGGATGGGGCGGCTCCGGCGGCATTTTCGCCCCGTGTCTCGTGATCGGAAGCCTCGTCGGCTTGACTTATCACCGCGCGCTCTCCGCCGTTTGGCCCTCCGTCGGATGGGTGAACGAGGGATGCTTCGCCCTGCTGGGAATGGCCGGACTGATCTCGGGAATGCTCCAGGCCCCTTTGACCGGAATATTTCTGATCGTCGAAATCACGGGCGGATACGGTGTGATCCTGCCGCTTATCATCGTGTCCGCCCTTTCGACGACCCTGTGCTATTACATCGAACCCGCCTCCTTCTACCTGAAGGAACTGGTGGACCGGGGACACCTGCTGAGGCCCGGCACCGACGCCAGGGTCCTCACGGACTTGAGCGTCAAGGAACTGCTGGAGAAAGACTGCACGTCCGTGCCCCAGAACATGCTTCTTCGGGATTTCATCAAGATCGTGGAGGTCTCCCGCAGGAACTATTTTCCGGTGGAGCACGAGGAAACCGGCGAATTCGTGGGGATGGTCCACCTGGACGACATCCGTCCCTATCTATTCAACCGCATGATGTACGACGCGGTCCTCATCGGCCAGATCATGAACCCCCACGTGGAGACGGTTCTTCCCGACGACGACCTTACCGACGTTCTGCGGAAAATGGACTCCCAGAGGCTTTTCAGCATGCCGGTAGTCGCCAACGGACGATTCGCCGGCATGATTTCCAAAGCCACGCTCCTCGACAAGTATCGCAAGGAACTGATGGTGCAAACTTGCATTTGAGCCTCGTTTAAACCAAAGCAAGGTTTTTTCCTATGATTCCCAGACTTTTTCACATTTTCAGAAACACGCCTTTGGGAAGGGAAACCCTTCTTCAATCGACCTATTTCGCCAAGCAACTGGGAGCGACCCTCACGATTTATATTCCCAAACACATCAAGTTCCTGATGTACTTCGAAAACGACGTGGTGCAGGTGGACTTGGACCAATCCTATCTGCGCTTTCCGGAGACCGCGCAGGAGCACGCCGCTGAAATTGTCGGAGCGGCCGGGCTGGAACAGTCTTTTCTGGAGCCCAAAAATTTCACGGCCTCCACCCTGCCCGACATCCCCACGGATTTCGATTTCATGTGCTGTCCCGGAAGCATCGGCGATTTGTCCTCCAAAATCGGGCTGGGCTACATCGGCCCCCGGGTCATGAGCCTCGTCAACGCCGCCAAGTTTCCGGTCATGATCGCAAGTCCCGTATTCAAACCGTGGAAAAGCATCTCCGTGTTTTTCGGAGGATCGGCCAACGCCGTGAACGCTTTGAAACTCGGGTTCCGCATCCAAAGGGAAACCGGGCTTCCCTTGAAGGTTTTCACCCAGGCGGAAAGACCGGCGGAGGTGTACCGGAAAAAAATCGAGAAGGAAGGACTCGAGGGCGAGATGGAGAAGCGCGTGGAAAAATGGACTGTTTTCGAAAGCGGCACGCTCGAGGAAAACCTCTACGAAACGCCCCACGACGCCCTCGTTGTCCTCGGAGCGTTCGGACACGGAGTGATCCGGGAGATCCTGTTCGGCAGCAAGATGAAATTCATTCAAAGCAATTTGACCAACGATCTTTTGATCGTGGGGCCGAAATATTCGGCGTCCATGTGACGACGCCGCAGAGGAAACGCCATGACCGGAAACAAGAGGCTTCTTGCAATCCATCAGGGCGCGCTGGGAGACGTGATCGCGAGCTTTCCGGCTCTCTCGCTTTTGAAGGAGTCCGGGTTCGAAGTCGATCTGGCGTGTCGTCGAAGCATCGGGGCCATGGCCCGGGACCTCGGAGTCGCGAAAACGAACATCGACTCGGACTCCGCGCTCTTCTCCTCGATTTATTCGGACGTTCCAGAAGCCGATGCTCGACTGTATCGCTTTCTCTCCGCCTACGACGTCCTCGTACTGTTCTCCTTTTCCGAAGAGTTTCGTGCCAATTTGAAGACACGGTCGGGAAAACCGACCTTTCGCATATCTCCCAGACCGCCCCCGACGGAGAGAATCCGGGTGCAGGAGCATATGGTCGCGGGCGCAAGGAACGCGGGACTTTTAAAGGAAAGGTTCGACTCGATTCGCCCCGGCCTGTTTCGGGACCTTCGGACTTCCGGGTTCGACAGGCGTAAAACGGTTCTTCATCCCGGCTCCGGAAGTCCTTTGAAAAACTGGCCGTTGAACCATTTCGTCGAACTGGAAAAGATGCTTGCCCGATGCGAATTTCGCCCCGTTTTCATTCTGGGACCGGCGGAAGAAAACATGGAGGGCAAAATATTAAGGCTGCGTTCGGAAAGCCTTTCGGACAAATGTTTTCCGGAAATCAACCCACGTTTGGAAACGGAAGGACACACCTATATATGTGTGGGAGAACGCAAGGAAGAAAATTCCCGCGCGGACATTATCGAAATTTCCGACCTGACGATTTTGGTCGATCTATTGAAAAGCGCCGGCGGCTATATCGGCAACGATTCGGGAGTCGCCCATCTGGCAGCATGGCTGGGTCTGCCGACCTTGGCGATTTTCGGCCCCACCGACCCGCGCAGGTGGAAACCCGCCGGACGCCGAGTGGAAACGGTTTTTTCCAAACCCGAATGCGGCCCCTGCTTCGAGACCGAAAATCGACGCTGCAAAAATACAGAATGCCTCTCCAAAACATCCCCGACCGAAGTGCGGGACGTCTTTTTGAAACTGATCGACTGACACAAGCATCCGCCTTCAAAATCTAATCGATTTTGGTTGGGTTGCGAAAGGCGTTTGAACGTTTTACCAAGTCCTGTTGCGACCCACATCGACATGGATGAAACTGCGGTACTTGGATACCCCTCCGAACTGGAGCGAAGCCGCCTTTTGTTCGAGGGTATCCAACGGGACCTTTTCCAGGCTTATGTCGGCGGCCCGTCCTTGTAAATGGAAGCTGTTTTTAGCCGCCCTGAACCCTTTATCCCTTAAAACCCGGTTGTAATGCGGAGACCGATAACCCGAGAAGAGGCGATAACGGGCGTTCGGATGTCCCAATCGGGTTTTCAATATGTCGAGCCAATAGAACAATCCGGGATCGATGGGATAAACCTCGCCGTCGTAATGGCACCTGAAAAAGAAATCCAACTCCTGCAAGGCGACAGGATCGAATTGTCCGGAATTCAAGACATATGGAACATTTTCTATTTTCTCGCCGAGTTCCTCGTTGAAAAAAGAAAGTCTGCCCGTACGGTTTTTTGTCGGAAAAAAGGCCAATGCCGAATCGGCCCATATCGGACAGGACGCAAAAGCTATCCCGCATATTATGTTCTTCAAAGCCTGCCTTCGACTTATCGTATCGGTCGGTGCAATTCTCATAGTCGTTCAAACCCTGTTTTTTCGGTGGAAAGCATGGAAATTCGCTGGAATTTCAAAAATCGAATTCGGATTGGAATATTGCGCAAATTCCGATTTTTTTTCGAGGCGTTGGAGCCTCGGTTCGACAGTGGGACAATCCTAATGTTTTTTGTGCATGTGTGTCAATAACAAAGACTGATGCGAATCTTAACAATGGAGCTTGCGAAAAGGCGGCACCTTGTCGAAATGCTCTTGCCCCAATCCGAAGGTTCTCGCTCAAGTCGATCCGACGCCAAATCGAAAAATACAAACTCTTTACGAGGGCCAAGAGCATTCGCCCCGCCCCATTGTTTCCATGACAGTGTATTTGTTCCCTCCGTCTTTGCGAACCACGATTCGTCAAAGCATGGCGTCGAAACCTGTCGCCTTTACCCGACTATTTCCAGGACGACTCTTTTGTTCACTCTGGTGAACGCGGCGTTTAAAATCGTCCTGAGCGACTGCGCTATGCGACCTTCTCTGCCGATTACTCTTCCGAGATCCTCCTTTGCGACTTTCAGTTCGAAAACCGAAGTCTGGGAGCCCGATCTTTCTTCCACCTCCACTTCATCCGGGTGGTCTACCAATGCCTGAACAATGATTCTGATTACATCCTTCATGTTTTGATCCCTCGGCGTTTCTGGTTGAGATTTGTGAAAAAAACAGTCTGTTTTACCTATTAAACTCTTAATCCGCAGTGGCTTTTTTTTGGAAAAACACTTCGACTCGGATTTAAGGAGTTTCCATGCTTGCCCAACTCGACGCTACTTCTTTCCGAATACGACCGAGTCCACAATACATTCGCCAAACGAAACATTCAATCGGGAAAGGCCTGATTTAACTATACGAAATTTCTTAAGAAGAGAGGTCGGGGAGTAGAAACGAAATTTCTAAATAAGGATAAAGCGTACATAATTCAGGGTTCAGGGGGTTCGGAGGATCCGAGGTGGCCTCCCGTTTTTTACCGCTATTGTCGTTACTATCGATGCGCAGTTCCGCCGCCATGACGGAAACATTGTCCATGACAATCATCTAAAAGACTTTCCGCGCAACAAGGATTCGGGGTTCTTTTCCAAGTAGTCGGCCAAAGTACGAATAGAGCGCGCGGCAGTTCGGATTTCCTCCAGTGTTTCTCTCAGCTGGTACTTCAAAGGGTCCAGATTTCCAACCTCCTTACCGGCGGTTTCTAGAGTATTCGCGACCTGTTCCAGGGATTCCTCCGCCGAGGCCATCATGGATTTCGCGCTCGCCGCCACGGGTTCGACCTCTTCCGTCAGTTTCCGCATGAACTTCTCGGTCTCCGACAATGTTCGTTCGGCCCGGTCGGTCAGTTGACGCACGTCGGCGAAAGTCAATTGCGCGCTTTCCGAAAGGGCTCCGATCTGCTCGCTTGTATTCTGAATCATTACCTTGATTTCGGCCATTGCCTCGCCAAGGTCCGAAACGCCTTCCTGAAGCTTGTCCGAATTGACGATCCGCTCGATTCCCTTCATGGTGCTCGTCAGCTGCGCAACTGTCTCCCGAATCGGAAACTCCTCGATGACGTCGGTAATTTCCTGCAAAGGAGTTCTGATCGAGGGGATTTCTTCGTATGGAATATCGATTTCCGGCATCTCCGGCTTCTTGAACTCGAAAGATTTGCTCGGGAAAAAATCGAGATTGACGTAAAGCAGTCCGGTTACGATGCTCTGTAAATTCAGATGCGCTCTCAGGCCGTGTTCCACGAACATTTCCCCTCGCTTTTTCCTTTTCGCCCCCGGACTGATGGCCTCCATGGCTTCGATCTTGTCGGACTCCAATTCGAGTATCACGGGAATCCAGAAGGAAAGTTCCTTGGGATTGTATACCACCCGAATGGATATCACTTGTCCGATCGGAACTCCCCTGAACGTTACGGGCGCTCCAACTTCCAACCCCTTGACCGAACCCTCGAAAAAAGTGACGAATCTCGCGCGTTCTTTGAAATAAGTTCCAGCGCCGTAGATAATCACGGTTCCGACTGCGATCGCTGCGGCAGCCACCACAAACACGCCGATCAAAATTTTATTCGCTTTCTTGCTCATGTGGAAATCCCGTTTTTGTTCCTCGCGACCCCCTCGTCAGAAACCTTTGCAGCTTTTCGTCGCCGTTCTCCTTCAACAATCGGCGCGGGGGGCCCGAGGCCGTCATGGTTTTGCGCTCGGCGTCCAAAAAGACCGAATCGGAACCGATCGCGAAGATGCTTGCAAGTTCGTGAGTAACCACTACGAAAGTCGTTCCAAGGCTGTCGTTGATTTCCAGGATCAGGTCGTCCAGGAGCCTGGCGCTGATCGGGTCGAGTCCCGCCGACGGTTCGTCCAGAAAAAGTATTTCGGGGTCCAGCGCCATCGCCCTGGCCAGCGCCGCTCTCTTTCTCATGCCGCCGCTCAATTCCGACGGATAGTAGTCCTCGAAACCGGCCAAGCCCACCAACGACAGTTTGAACGACACGATGTTCGAAATCTCGAAACGTTTCAGGTCGGTGTATTCCCGAAGAGGAAGCGACGCGTTTTCGGCGAGGGTCATGGAACTCCACAGGGCACCGCTCTGATATAATACCCCCACTTTTCGGATCATCCGCTCTTTGTCGTCCTCGGACGATCGCCAGAAATCCACCCCGTTGTGCAGCACCCGCCCGCCCGCCGGAGCCTTCAAGCCGACCATGTGCCGCAGCAGAGTGCTTTTGCCGCATCCGCTGTCCCCCATGATGATGAACACGTCGCCCCGGCCGATCGTAAACGCGAGGTCCTTTTGAACCACGAAATCGCCGTAGGCCATGGTCAAATCTTCGACCACGATATGGGGCACGTTCTCTTTGTCCGCTTTGTTTTCGTCCATACTCGACAGCTCTTACGGTTGTTGGCGGCGGAGCCTGAAACGCACTCCCTTCTATAGTCCCAATATATCGCAAATTATAGTAATGATCGCGGTCGCCACCACAATCGAAACAATGGAGGCCACCACCGCCGAAGTCGTGGCCGAGCCCACCGCAGAGGCGCTTCTACCGCATTTGATCCCCTTGTAGCAACCCGAAATGGCGATCAACACGCCGAAAACGACCGAATGGACCAACCCGATCGCAAACTGAGTCAAGTCCAAGGACGTTTCCGTCTGATTCAAATACTGCAACAAGTTGATATCCAGCACGAACACGCCCACCAAAAGGCCTCCCAGAATACCCATGACATCGGCGAACAGGCACAGCAGGGGCATCATCAGAACCAGCGCGAGCATCCGGGGAATCACGAGAAACTCCACGGGCGAAATGGCGAGCGTCTTCAAGGCGTCGATCTCCTCGCTGACCTGCATAGTCCCCAGTTGCGCAGCGAAAGCCGCTCCGATTCTTCCCGACATGATTATCCCACACATGACCGCCCCCATTACGCGGACGACCGAGATCGCGACCAGGTTGGCCACGTAAAGCTGAGCGCCGAACATGGCCAATTGGACCGACCCGACGAAGGCCAGTATCAGGCCGAAAAGAACGCTCACCAAGGAGACGATGGGAAGGGACGAAGCTCCGCATTCCTGTATGAACAAGAGAAGGTCCGAACCTTGAAAGCGGGCCCTTCCCGTGAACATCTTGAGCATCGCCACGCTGCACGAACCGATGAAATCCAACAAGTCCAAGGTCCCTTTCCAGTAGCCGATCGCCGCTTCGCCCGCCCGCGCGAAAAACGATTCCCGCGTCGCGCCCCTTCGGGCGCCCGACCTCTCAGGCACTTCCGAAGCCAGGCGAACCAATTTGCGGACGCCGTCGGGTAAGCCTCCGTCGTCGATTTCGATTCCAGCCTCATGCCCGAACCGGATCAGTTCCGAGAGATACGCGGGCAAAACCGTGTCCCACCGATCCAGTCCGCCCGATTCGAACTCGATTTTCCGTACCTTTTTTTCCTTCTTAATGGATTCGACGATCTCCCGCGAATCGGGAAAACGGCCGCCCAGAATCCAAACACCGTCCATGCGGACCCTGACGGTTTCCGTCCCCGCGCGTTCGATGCGCGCGTTTCCCGTTCTGTTTCCTGTGTTCATCTTTTGATACTCGCGAGCAACATGCCGTTTTCTTTTCGTACTTCGCCTCTTTTGAGACATCGAATATTTCGTGTATGTTTCGTTGGATTCTTCAACCGAACATAAAAATTTCCGATTCTTTTTCTTTACGCATGCAATTTCCCCTTTTCTTGACGGGTTTATTGTTCAATATAAACTTTTCCGAAAAAAATCAAAGGATTCGATTACCCAATCCATACCCCGTACCGCAGCCTCCAGACCAGGGGGGGCAGTCCCGAGAGAAGCATGAACATGGTCACGAAGACGCACAATCGCTTTCCGGCCTTAGCGGTTCTTTGGGCCGTCGCGCTTTCCAGCGGAGGATTCGCGGCTCCGGTCGAGGCTGCAACGAACGCCGCGAACGATTCGAACAACGCGAACGCCAGCGATCCGAAAAGCGGATACCCTACCATGTTGTGTTCGGAAAGAAACATGCACCAGGGACAATGATGGTTAAGCACCTGGTAAAAATAGGAGGCCAGGACCCTCGTAAGAGCGACGGAGGCAGCCAGCACCCATGTCGAACATAATGCGGCAATTGAAAAAAGCGTTTTCGGAGACGGCCGAGCTTTCGCGAAACCAAGCCGCGCTCCCGCAAAAAGCATCAGCAATCCGCCCGCGACGTAAGCGACGATCCACGCGAGATCCGGAACGCCCTCGAAAACCGACGAGTCCGGGCCCGAACGGACGGTGTCGTAAACAACCGCGCAACAGTCCACCGGTTGCTGAACGTCCATGCCGGACACGGCCTTGAAAGTCGCGTGGAGCGCGAAGAATACTAAAGGAAGCGCCAAAAGCAGCAGCCGGGCGTCGTGCATGGCCAAGGGACTGTCGGGGCGAGTCCTGTCGATCTTTTCCGTCTCCCTTCTCAAAAGCAGGAGGCCGACCGCCGCACCTCTGAAGAACAAGGCGCGCTCGCCCCATCCCCCTGCGGCGTTCATGACCCCGGTGCCGCACATGGCGCCGGGAACAATCTCGGGAAATACGTTGCAGACAGCCGATAGAAATACGAGTGTCGAAAGAAGAAGCACGGCGGTTCCGGTTCCCGCTTTTATCGAGGCCGTTTCGGCGGCTGTTTCCAGTCGGAGCTGTCTTTTCGATGCCGAACCCGGATCCCACCCGGTCAGAACGTCCACGGCGGTTTTGGACGCCGCCAAGATCAAAACGGCCCCGACCGCGTCCAAGGCGAAAACGACCAGCGAAACCGGGGTCCAAATCATGGCGAAATTTTCCGCAATTTTCCGTTTTCAATGAGAAAACGGCTGTCGAACATCTCGGAGGACAACAATCTGGGATCGTGCGAAGTGGTTACGACGATCGCGCCCTTGCGCTTGAACTCGTCGAAAATCCCCATAATTCTTCCGACGTTTTCCGGGTCCTGATGGGATGTGGGTTCGTCGGCCAGGATCAGTTCGGGATCGGAGACGATCGCGCGGGCGCACGAGAAACGTTGCAGCTCGCCGCCGGAAAGGGTCGAGACGGGCTCGCCCGCCAAGTGTTCAAGGCCCGCCTTCGAAAGCGCGTCGATAGCCGCCTTTCGAATCCGCCCGACAGGCATGGATCGCGGCACCAAGGGAACGCAAACGTTTTCCAGGACTGTCAGACCCGGGAGCGTGTGCGCCTTTTGAAAAACCAAGCCTGTTTTTCGCCGCCACATATCCCTGTGGAAGGAAACCCACCTGGAAACGCTTTGTCCGTCGGCCGAGACTTCCCCTTGCGTGGGCCTGGCAAGTCCCGCCAGGACGTGAAGAAGGGTGCTCTTTCCCGCGCCTACGTCCCCGCCGATTACCGCTATTCGACCGGAATGGAATTTCGCGTCGATGTTTTCGAGGATTGCTTTCTTTCGCCCGTCCTGTCCCCTTCTCTCCAAAAACAGCCCTCTGCATTCCAGCAATTCCATTACGGCCCGTCCTCCCTTTGCAAAAGTTCGTGAGGGTCGGCCGAGGCGTAATTCAGGGCGGGCAATAAAACGGAAGCCAGATAAGGCGTCAGGACGGCGGCGACTGGAACCATCAAAGCGGGAATCACATTGGAGAGATCGAAATGGAAACCCGGGGGGTTGTGTTTCCAGCCGAAAAGCAAATATCCCGGCCACTCGATGCCCGGTAGAAAGACCAGAAAACAGGATACTGCCGTCGCAACGGCGGCGGATGGCACGGCGACCAGGATTGCCCTGTACATGGAAAGGCGCACAATATCCCGCGTAGTCCACCCCAGTGCCTTTAAAAGACCGGCTTCGTAGGCTCCCCGGCCAGCCGTTCGGTATCCGGCGGCGCAGATCAACGCCAGAGCCAGAATGCAGGGGGTCAGGACCAGATAGAACAAACCTCCTCGCCTGGCCATCGAGGCGGTATACATTTTCAAGGTTTCCCCCCGCGTCGTCATTCGCGACGGCCATGGAAACGCATTCGCCAAGTCGGGCAAGACGGCGTCGGCTTCCTGATCGTGAAAAACGCGAATGGCCAAATCGCTGGCGAAGCCCGGAGAGAGCCCCAGCAACTCCCGCGCGTCGTCCTCGTGGAGCATGACGACATCGTGAACCGCCATGGAGTGCTTTTTGAGGAAAGTCTCGGTTATTCCAAAAGACAAGCTTTTTTCCCCGTGCAACGTCAGTTTTTTTCCGTCCTTTACGATTTCGTCATCGGAAACGACTCCCGGCCCGACTATCGCTTCGCCCCGCTTCGGAGACAAATTCGATTCGGAAGATTTGTCAGTCGTTCCCGACTCCCGGCCGATTTGCCCGATCACCGTCACGGGACCATCCGGCCCCCCTACTGTACCCCAAATCCTGGGCCGGGCCGATACGACCCCGGGAACGGAGACGGCCGCGCCCACGGCCTCGTCCACGGGAATCGGCGTCCATTGTCCCGCGGATATGCGCCTCGCCACAATAGAAGGTCCATCCTGCAACAACTCTTTCGCGACTGCGGACATTCCTCGGGAAAAAAGAACGGGGACCGAGGCCGCCAATATGACCGAGGCAAGGGCCGCGCCGATCGTAATCGACTGCCAAGGGTGCCTGATCAAATCCCTCGCCGCCCAAAGCCATATGCCCATTCTGTTGCTCAATGACTGTTACCGCTAATTTTCCCCGAAGATTTGGGCGGTTCGATCACGAGGAATTTGGGATCGGAAGAATCGAGAGGCAGGAAAGGGGAAAAATCGAGATCGACGGAAGGCGCGGCGCTCTCGGGGGCTCTTGGCCTGCGGCCCGACGGGATGATCGAAAGATCGGTCAGGTTCAATTCTTTTGCAAGCCTCGCCGTTTCAGCGGTTTCGACTCGAGAAAACGATACGACCAGAGCCGCGGCGAGACACAAGACGGCAAAAATGATCGCTCCCGACAGCAATTTGGCGGCCGCATCGAACCGGTCCGACAAACCGTTGGATTTTTGCGGACCCAATTCGGCGTATTTGGCCGATACGTTCTTCACCGGCGATTCCCCGTTTCTTCCTGGCGAGCTTTTCCTTTTTCGTCCGAAGCCTTCCGTCCGGTAATGTTTTCCCACTTTTCCTCGGTCAATTCTCTCAGATGAAAAACGGTTTTGCCGCCGTGGCGCCTGTTAAACGCTTCAAAGTCCTTTTCCGAAACCAAAGGGACAGGTGTGGGCCCCATGGGACCTCTCACGTCCGACCCCCAAACCCAAACGGCCTCGGTCCCGTCGATACGCCGACCGGTGAAGTAGTCCTGGACCCAAACGCGCTCGATTTCCTGCCTCTCGACGCCAAGGAAATCCTTCGGACGCAACCAGGAACGAATCATGCATCCGTTGGAGCAAAACTTGAACGCCTTGCCGTCCCGAAGCTCCATGGCTGCCGCGAAAGTCGGGTACAAGGCAACGCGCATGGCGCAAACGGGGCACCTGTCGTCCTCGTCGATTTCTATCTCGATATCCGAAAAATTCCCCGCGAACACCGAAACGCCCGGCAACAAAAACCAAACCAAGGCGAAAAAAGCGCAAATCTTCGAAAAACTCCCTTTTTCCCTCATTCTTTTTCCTTTCATGTTTTATTCCAAGCATTGAGGATACCGAATTTCCAAACGACTGTGAAGCTTTTTCCGGTTTTGTTTTGAATTCCGGCCAGCGCCCCCGATTCTCGTTCGACTTGAAATTTGCCGATCAAGTTGTTAAGCATTGTATAACGATCCAGCCCAGGTAATTACTGGCACGCTTAATGCCTATGACCGCAAAATTCGGTTGGCATTTATTTTGCTTGGCCTAAAAACAGTTTG
>CAZNTU010000138.1:0-14767 GCA_964575975.1 uncultured Desulfobacteraceae bacterium | reverse complement strand
CGACGGCTTTTCTTTTTATAGAGGGCCAGGCAGGCCTCTACGATGCGAACGACGCCTTGCCCGTCGAAAACGCCGGGCAGTTCTCTTGCCAGTCGCGGGTGTCTTCCCAGCTTTCCGCCCAGCAACACCCGATATCCTTTTGCTTTTTCGCACAGCGCGCCGGCGGGACACGCAAAAACGCATTTGCCGCACGCCATGCACCGCTTGAAGTCGATGTTAGCCGTCTCGCCAAGGGATATCGCCTCGTCCGGGCAAGCGGCGACGCACTCGCCGCAACGGTCGCAGGCATCCTCGTCGAGGGCCGGCAATACCGCTCCAATGATGCCCACGTCATTGATTTGGGGCTGTGAGCAGGCGTTGGGGCAGTCGGCGACCGCAACCCGAAATTCTTGGTGGAATTTCAGGTCGTTGCCGACCTGCTCCTTCAGGAAGGAAAGCAGGTCCGCCGCCTCCAGAACCTGCTCCAGCCGCTGGACCAAATCGTCGGAAACGATGGAGCGATTCGGGCATTCGCCGGGGCCGAAACAGGTATCGAGCCGGTAGCCCTTCACCTCGGCGGCCATTCCGCCGAGATACCGTTTCCGGGTGGTTCTGACGGCTTCGATATCGACGACCGTCTTGCCGTCCTCGGCGGCTTCCTTTTCAACCCTGGACCTTACTTTCTTGCGGACGAAAAACGGAACCTTTTTAAGGGCCGCCTCGGCCTCGACTGTCCATTTCATAAACAATTCCTCTATTCGAATACGTTATTTTCGAGACCACTGGTATGACACATAGGATTTATGTTTGCTCAGTCTTCGTATTCTTCCCACAAAAGCCGCTCGAATCCTACGGCTACGACGGCGAACGAGCGAAGACGCAGACGGTCGCCGTAGATATCGCCCAAAATCCGCCGGTAATCCGCGAGCTGCTCCTTCGCCTCGGCAAAGGCCTTTTTTACCGACGCAAGCGATTCGAGCCCTTCCTTCGACATGTTCCGGACCTTTTCTCCGGTCGAATCGTTTTTTGCAAGCGGCACGTACTTGAATTCGATCAGAATGTCGAGCAAAGCGGAGTGGCGGACATCCGGCCGTACCAGCATGATCAGGTCCGCGTATCGGCGTCGCAATGCCGGTTCGGAATCCATGACGTAGAGCGTATCGTTGTATAGCAGAGACAGAAAAATCGTCTTGACGGCGAATTCGTTCGTCCAGCGGTAGTCCCGGTTGCTAAGGACGCTCAAAGGCCCGCGCTCGACAAATTCGCACAGGGGCTTCATCTCGCCGCGCTGATACAGTTGCTTGGCTGCGGCGCGGGCGTCGTCCAACTCTCCGCCGGTTGCGAGCATCGATTCCTTCAGACGTTCCACGTACAATTTGCGAATCGCCAAATTCGGTATGCGAAACAAGTGTTCCTCGAATTCCGTGCGTTTCTCGGAAAGAGTCAACACGCCGAAAAAATAGAGCAAGGAAACCATGAATTTCGTGTCTTTTGCCGTCTCCAGAATATCTTCGGCCCCGAAGCGATCCGCGAGTTCCTCCAAACGCAAATCGTTTTCATCCCCCAGGGCGTCCGAAACGACCTTTTCCCCGTGCGGCAAACTTGCCACGTAATCGAGCTTGTTGCGGTCCATGGCCATGTTGGAGTCCAGTATCTTCCTGGGCGGGGCGCATCGTTTTTGCAAGTGGTCCAGGAAATACAACGCCAGCATGGGATTGTAGATACGCTGATGGCTGTCGTAGGAAAACAGGTATCCGTCGTAGAAGACGCGCATCATTTCCGAGGCATCCGCCGTTTGCTTTTCGGAAAAGTCGCAGGCGGATGCGATTTTTCGGATCGTATCCGATATTTCATGGGCGTGAAAGCCGCACAAGTCGTTGAACTCCGGTTCGAGGTAAATGTTCGAGGCGATATTGAACCCGCTTGTGATGTCGCTCATCGCGACCGGCGAGACTCCCGTGATGAAAACCCGGTCGATTCCCCGGCCTTCGGTGCCGGACTTGACGGCCTTGAAAAGGGTTTTCAGCATCCCTTCCCCCGTGACGAGGGTTTCGTAGCGCCGACGCCCGTCCGTTTGCCGGGCCATTAGAACCTCGTTTGCGAAATTGTCGTACTCGTCTATTAAAAGATAGATTCCATAGGGTGTTCGCTCGACTGCGGCCATGACCGATTGAAGCGAGCGCAGGCAATTTTCCGGATCAAGCGCGATTTCGTAGTCCAGCAGTTTTCGATACTTGGACTTGAATATTTCGATGCAACCGTTGACGTGGTCGTGAAGGGCTCGCCTGACATCCCGGACATCTCCGGAGGAGTCGATTTCGGAAAAGTTCCATTTGAGAACGAAATAGCGGTTGCGCAGAGCGGTCGGGGCTTTTCCGATATCCAAATTTCCGAAAAGCCGCTCGAATTCTTCCGACTTGCCCGCATCGTAATAGTTTTCCAGCATGGACAGCAACAGGCTTTTTCCGAATCGCCGGGGACGCAGGAACAAAAGCGCGTCGCCCGTTTTCTCGATTATAGGAATGAGCCGCGTGCGATCGATATAGAAATAATTCCGCGTCCTTATTTTATGGAAATCGGCCTGACCGTAAGGGAATTTTATCATTTTTCGCAATCCCGACTTGATTTCTTCCGTTTTTCGTTTCTCGATGCGCGTTCCAGGCAAAGCGAAAAATAGCCAAAAAGGATACGCATCGCAAACGACGTTTTCAAAAGCTTCGATCGAATTCATATTATAGGAAAAATAAAAACAGAAAAAGGGGGGGGGTGGTTTTTATTCCGGCAATTTCTCGAATAAATGTCGCTGTTTGCTCCAGCGCGAATACATGCTCCGGAATACGGTCTATTTGGATGCTGAAGGAATTCCGGGAGGCCATCGACGACCGGGGAAAAGTGCGAGCGGTTTCAAAAGGCGATTTTTTCCATTGCGCAAACGGATGGTTCGACAATGCAAAGGCGTTTAGAATATCATATAAACAAGGATGCGTGATGTGCTTTCGGCCGTCATCGGCGGAGACGCAGTGCATCGGCTGGGCTATCTGTACGCGCTGATACCCGCCGGATCGGGCGCCCTGATCATGCCGGCGATCGCCCTGTCGATCGACAATTCGGTTCCAAACCGGCGCTATCCGGAATTCTGGCTTTGACCACAATGCGTCGATAACGTCGACAACAACGCGGAAAGGAGAATTTTATCATGCAAAGAAGAAAGATCGCGGAAAGAGTCCATTGGCTGGGAGCCGTCGATTGGGACAGACGTCTCTTCGACTCCCTCATTCCGTTGCCGGACGGCACGACGTACAATGCGTATCTAATCGAAGGCAGCGAGAAGACCGCCCTGCTGGACACCGTCGATCCGCCCGTGGCCGGAGAATTGACGGCCCAATTGGCCGGGGCGGGCAAAATCGACTTTATCGTCTCCCACCACGCCGAGCAGGATCATTCCGGAGCCATCCCTCTCGTGCTGGAGCGGTTTCCCGAAGCGAAGGTCGTCGCGACGTCCAAAGCCAAAGGCATGCTCATGGACCTCTTGAAAATCCCCGAAAACGCCTTTGTCATCGCGGAGGACGGCGCGACACTGTCCCTTGGCGACAAGACGCTGAAATTCGTTCACACGCCCTGGGTCCACTGGCCGGAGACCATGGCGACCTACCTGGAGGAAGACCGCATTCTCTTCAGTTGCGATTTCTACGGCTCGCACATCGCGACCACCGATCTTTTCGTGACCGACCAGGGGCGCGTGTACGAGGCGGCCAAACGGTATTTCGCCGAGATCATGATGCCATTTCGCAATATGATCGCAAAGAATATCGAAAAACTCAAAGGCTATGACATCCAAATGATCGCCCCGAGCCATGGCCAGATTTACGACCGTCCGGAATGGATCATGGAGGCCTACCGGGAATGGGCGACGGGCGCTCCCCGCAACCTTGTCGTCTTGCCCTTCGTCTCCATGCACGGCAGCACCCGTCAGCTGGTCGACCGACTTATATCCGGCCTGGTCGAACAAGGGGTGCGCGTCGAGCCGTTCAACCTGGCCGTAGCGGATATCGGAAAGCTCGCCATGGCGCTCGTCGACGCGGCGACGATCGTCGTGGGCGCGCCGACCGTTCTGGCCGGACCCCACCCGCTGGCCGCGTACGCTACTCTGTTGGCGAACGCCTTGAGGCCCAAGGCGAAGTTTCTCTCCGTCGTCGGCTCCTACGGATGGGGAGGAAAGACCGTGGAAACGCTTGCGGGAATGATTCCCAATTTGAAGGTCGAAGTGCTGGAGCCCGTCCTGTGCAAAGGGGTTCCCAAAGACGCCGATTTCGACGCGATAGACCGGCTGGCCCGCGCGATCGCGCTGAAGCACGAGGAAAATGGTTTCAAGTAGGAAATGGATAAATTACGGGTGGCGCAAGCTTGTAGTGGCCGAAAAAAATAGAAACCACGAATAGCACGAATTCCAATTGTGGCTTTTTTTTCTTGCCACTACCTGTCGAGCGCCATCAAATTACGCTAAGACCACAAGACCAGAATAAGACTGGAATCGGAGGAGAATAATCATGTTTTGTTTTCAATGTCAGGAAACGGCCAAGAACACCGGTTGCACTGTAAAAGGCGTGTGCGGAAAGCCCGAGGAGACGGCTGATCTTCAGGATCTGCTCATTTACGTATGCAAAGGCATTTCCGTTTACGGGGAAAAATCGAGGCAAAAGAGCGCGGGGGACAGAAATGCGGGCCGCTTCGTATGCGAAGCCCTTTTCACCGCGATTACCAACGTGGCCTGGGACGACGATGTCATAATCGACCGGATCAGGCAAGCCCTCGCGGTTCGGGACAAGGTTAGGAAAATGGCCGGGGCCGACATGGCCGGCGCGCTTCGGGATTGCGCTGTCTGGGCTTCGGGCGACAAGAAGGAGATCTTGGCCAAGGCCATGTCCGACGAGGTTCGCATCACGGCCGCCCGGAACGAGGACGTGCGTCGACGGACGAAATGGTCGGTATGGTCATGAAAGCCGGGGAGACCGCCGTGAACGCCATGGCCCTGCTGGACGAGGCCAATGCCAGGGCCTACGGCCATCCCGAGATCACCGAGGTGACCGAGCATACGATGCACGGGTAAAACTGTTTCCTGGTAAGCCAGGCCCGATATCATGGGTGGCGACTTGCTTTCATATCCATTTCTTTTTCCGGAAATAGCGGACCATGCCGATGGCTACGGCGAACATGACGCCCAGGACCAGGGGATAGCCCCAGGGCCATTCGAGTTCCGGCATGCGCTCGAAGTTCATCCCGTATACTCCGGCGATGAAGGTCAACGGAATGAAGATGGTGGCGATGATGGCGAGTACCTTCATGATCTCGTTCGTGCGGTTGCTGACGCCGGACAGAAAGGTGTCGTGCATGCCGCCCAAAATGTCCCGAAAGGTCTCCACCATATCGATGACCTGGATGGTGTGGTCGTACAGATCGCGCAAAAACACCTTGGTCTCCGGCCGGATCAACGGGGATTCGCTCTTTTCCAGCGCGCCGATCTCCTCGCGCAGGGGCCAGACCGCCCTTCGCAGGCTCAGGATGTCCCGCTTGAGTCGATGCACTTCCGCCATCGCCTCGGGCTTCGGATCGGCCAAGATCTGGTCGTCGAGGTCCTCGATTCGGTCCCCGATGCGCTCGACGGCCAGAAAGTAATTGTCCACCACGGCGTCCATCAAGGCGTAGGCCAGATAATCGGCCTTCATCGAGCGGATGCGGCCCTTGCCGGTCTTGAGGCGTTCGCGCACCGTGTCGAGCACATCGCCCTCCTTCTCTTGAAACGACACCACGTAGTTTTCGCCAAAGATCATGCTGACGTGTTCGATCTCCGTTTGGTTCGCCTCTTCGTCGTAGAAGAACATCTTCAACACCACGTAAATATATCCGGGAAACTCCTCTGTCTTTGGCCGCTGTCCGGTATTGACGATATCCTCCATGGTCAGGGGATGCAGATCGAGGCGTTTGCCAAGCGACTCTACCAGCCCTACGTCGTGGACGGCGTTGACATTGATCCAGGTTACGCCATGGGGCTTGGCCAAATCTCCGCATCGGTCGATGGAAACATCCTGCAGTTCGTTCAGCCGGCTCTCGCTGTAATCGATGACGTCAACTCGCGCCGCGTCCATTTTTTGTTCGCCGATGAACACCATGGCGCCGGGGGACAGTCCGGCCTTGCTTCCGGCGCGGCGCGCCTTCTTTTTCTTCCTGTTGGATTTGGTCATCTCTTTTCTCCTTGTATGTCACAGCCCCAGAAGCAGTTTGGCCGTGGTGAAATAGATCAGCAATCCGGTGATGTCCACGATGGTGGTCAGGGCCGGGCTCGCCACCACCGCCGGGTCCCATTTCATTCTTGCCGCGCCCAAGGGCAGCAGCGCTCCGATAAGAGTGGAGGTGACCACCTGCAATCCAAGCGCAAGGGAAATGGCAAAACCGATCCAAACGAGAGAAAAGGCCTCCGGAATGGTCGAGCCGCCGCCAGAACGGTAAACTGCATCAACAGCCCTTCAAAGCTCTGGACGATAAATCCGGAGACCAGTCCCAAAGCCGCCAGTGCGATCACCCATGGGGCACGATTCCGGAAATGGTCCAATACCGTTGTTTTCATATAAACCGCATCCTCATGGCTCCCGGCGATGGCCATGAATTTTTCCATATCCTCGGTGTGCTCCTGGGTAATGATGTCCATGGCATCGTCATGAGTGACAATGCCCACCAGGGCCTCCCCGCCGTTTATTACCGGCAACGCGATCAGGTCGTATTTCTGGATTTTGCGGGCCGCGTCTTCCTGGTCGTCTTCGATGCGGGAAAAGATGACTTCGCCATGCATGATGTCGCCGACCCGCGCCTCCCGACGGGCCACGATCAGGTCCTTGAGGGATACGAATCCGAGGAGTTTCCGGCGGTCGTCCACCACATAGGCGTAACAGATCGTTTCCTTGTCGGGGGCGACCTCCCTCAAGCGCTCGATGGCCTGGGAAGCCGTCAGCTGCGGGGACAGCGTGGCATAGTCGGAGGTCATGACCGCGCCGGCGGTACCCTCCTCGTAGGCGGAAAGACGGCGGATGTCTTCGCGCTCGGCATGGGCGAGGGCTGGCAGGATGGATTCGCGTATGCTTTCCGGCAGTTTTTTGAACAGGTCGGCGCGTTCGTCATGAGGCATTCCGGTCAGGATGTTCGAGATTTCTTTGCGATGCAGCATTGAAATGATTTCCACCTGGAGATCTTCGTCCAGATGGCTGAAAATCTCGGAGCGAAGGGGTGCGTCCGCATGCCGCAGCACCGTCCAGGCTTCTTCGCCGGATATGGCGGATATCAGCTCCGCAATGACGGCGGGGTGTCCGGATTCGCTGAAATCTCCAAGGGTTTTCGAATCCCCGGCGGCGAGCATCTCGCGCAGCTCGGGGACAAGGAGCGGATTCTTGTTCTTCATGGTTCGCCTCCGTTTCGGCTGCAACGTGATTGCGGACGCAGCCCGAGGCGAACCGGCGGGCTATGCTCGGAGGCAGCGCCGGCCGTTCACGTCGCAAGCCGCGTCGCGCAAGCGTCGCGGTCCAGGGTCTTCGGGTTCTTCTTGGATCGGTTTTTGGGCCATGCTCGGGCAACTGTGACTGCCATCCGAGTCGCTCATAGCGAATCCTCCGTTCGGGTTAATCGACAGCGCGCAAATAAGGCGCTGAAAACTTTCGCATCATACTTGTTCGGCGTAAAACGTCAACTTTTTTCTGGCAGAGGCAACGAAATACCTTTGTTCTCAATAGCTTGAAATGCTTTTGAGCGGGCAGCCAGGCCACGCGCGCGACGGCTCCGATAGAAACACCGGCGTTATCCATCATGCCAAAAGGCGCGCGCGTGTTCCGCCGTCAACTCCGGGGCCGTGAAAGTGGCCATATCGCCCAGCATCACCTCGAAGCCGGTGAAATCGCTGCGGACCCAAGGCGCATAGTTGCCGCGAACCGTTAGAACCACGCGCAGCTCGATGTCGTCGCCCCCGTCTTCCAAGAAGAGCAGTCCCAAATTGTACCCGTTGCGGCCCAAGCTGCGGTAGAACCTCTGGCTGTTCAGCACTCCCTGCGCCAAGGCTTCCCAATGATCCTCGGCGGTTTGGCGCAGCGAGGCCACGCCGGGCAAAATGCCCCAGATTTCGAAAAAGCCTTCGGGCGCAAACGCGGCCAGCCATTGCCAAGGGCCGGTGGCGCCGATATAGCGCCTCCCCGCCTGCTTTTCCAGGGCCAGGTAATCGCCGAACAGGCGCGTGCCGGACTGCCGTCGGTACTCGGCGGCGCGGGATTGCAGGAAACGCTGGTAATTGGTCGGCGTGCGGTCGGCCTGCACCTGCAAATGGGGGTGCAGCAACGATCCTCCGGCCGAGGGCAGGTGGTTCTGAGTGACGGCCATATGCACCGCCGCCGGATCGTAAGACAAGACCCGCAGCAGATAATCCCTGCAGTTCAGGAAACTGTCCGCGTAGGATCGCATGAGTGCCGTGCCGATTTCAACGAAGTGCCGGTCGTCGAACAGGCTGACCGCGGAATACCGGCCGTAAGGGAACAGGTTCGGGAAAAGCGTGGAGGAGCCCCGGGTCATGCGGCCTTGGGGCCACAATTCAGGGTGTATCCGCGGGGTATTGGCGGCGAGCCGGGCGTTGCAGAAAGGGCAGGCGTCGCGGTCCGCGGCGAAAGGCGGAGGCTCGGGCAGCGACTCGGCGCCGGGTTCGCGCTCTTGCCCGCGACTGTAGGTGATTCGGCAGGTGCGGCCCGTAATCGGGTTTGTGCGGATCTCGACCGGGCGCTCGGCCGTTTCGCCGTTGGGCAGCACGATCCGGGAGTGAAAAGTCTCTTGTCTGAATTGAAGCATGGTCGTATTCCTTTCAAGCGGAGCCGCAGAATCCGGTGCGCAGCAGCGAATCCCGGCTGATCATGTCTTTGAATCGGCCGACGCCGAACAGCGCACCACGATGACCGTGCAAGGCGCATAGCTCAGAACTTTTTCGGGCCACCGACCCCAGCAACAATTTTTGAAACAGACTCTCGCCGCAGTGCCCCATGACGATGGCATCCGTTTTGATTTCATCCGCCATATGCACGATCTGCTCGGCTGGATGTCCCACGCGCACCTCGAACGAAGCGGAAATGCCTGCGGCCGAGGCGCGTGTTTTCATTTCCTCGAAATGGGATTTGAAATATTCCGCGGCGTGTTCCAGCACGGCCTGAATCTCTACATCGACCGGCGGTTCGGTGGGTCGGGCGACCGAAAGCACGGCCATTTCGGCCGAATACTTGACGGCCAGATCCAAGGCGTAATCGAAGGCTTTCCTGGATTGACAGGAACCATCATAGGCGACCAGGATTTTAGCGATCATAATAGATTGCTCCTTTCTTCATATTTCTTGATGGAGGCGACGGCGGTCGCGGATTTGCGAGCCCTTTCTTCCAGGGGGGCTTTTCTCAGCAAGTGCCGGGGCAAAAAGAAAGCGTTGGCTATTAGCGCGGGAACGACGGCGCTGCCCACCACGGCGGCGATCAAAAAAGAGTACTGGGAGGTGTCGATGATGTTGTGCGACAAGCCGAAGAGAGCCGAGATACTGCCGAAGGTCAGCCCGGTGGACATCAGCAGCGTGGTGTACATGCCTTCCTTGCCGGGGCTTTTAAAATACTTGGTTACGGGATAGACCGCCACCATTTTGGTCGCCATTTTGGTCAGCAACAGAACGAGGAAAACGAAAAAACCGGCTTTCAGGGCCGGTACCGAGACAAAGGAGCCGGCCCGGATGAAATAGAAGGGGGTCAGCAAACCGAAGGTCACCGTGCGCAAGCGGCGGATCAGCACGTGGTCCTTGCCCACGCGACCGAACCAGCCTATCACCCGACCGATTAAAATCAGCGGCCAGGCCAGCGCAAAGGCCGTTGCTTCCTTTACAGGCGAATCCATGTCGTGCGCCTTTCCTCTCTCCAAAGATGTCAGATCCGCAGCGTCGCTTTGAGTCGCAGCGGATTGAGCAGCAAGTCCAGCGCCGTCAGGATGTCATTGCAGACGACCTTGGCGGCGCCGATCAAATCGGCACAGCAGCCTTCGGGCCCGATAATCGCAATGCCCAAAGCTGCTTTTTGGACCATGCCGACATCGTTGCGGCCGTTGCCGACGGCGGCGGTTTCGGAACCGTTCAAACCGGCCAGGAAATCGACTTTGTCCTGACCGGTTCGGACGAGCCGCAGTTCGACCGGCAACCCTTCAAGCTGGTTGGCCGCGCTTCCGAAAGTGTCGGCCGTCAGCACCGTGATGCGCAATTTCCGCCCAAGCGCTTCCAGACGCAGGGAAACACCCGGCAGCAGCACGCCATCGCACGACAAAGTCCCGGTAAAATCCAAGAGCAGTCGGGTCAACACCAGCGGATCTCTCCCGGGCGCCTCCACTCGAATCCCCTTTTGTTTTTCATCCATTCCCGTCATTCCTTTCATTGTTTTGGCATGCGGAGATTTAAATCCGTCCATCGTCCCGTGCATCGACACTTTATGAACCAGCCATCGATTGCATCGGATCAACCGCCTTCGGCGCATTCGTCGAGGGCAGGCCAGACTGCAAAACGATCAAATCGGTTTTAACGGCCTCGAGTGCCGCCATACGATCGGCCATGCGGCTTGCCTCGGCATCGATGCTCCCGGCATCGGTTTGTCGCCGGGCATGGGCCGCCTGCATGGCTCCCTGGGTCGCAGCCACGGTTTCATCCAGACGTTCGCGGGTCCTGCGGGCAAAGCCCGCAAAAGAGAGGTTCAGGTTCTGGAGCATGGACCAGCGTATATTTTCCACGTTGCGCCGGACCAGCCCGTCCAGGCGTTGGTCCATGGACTGCAAAACGGGCAGAGGATCGGTGTTCCACGTGCTCAACACCCAATAGGGCCTTCGCTTGATCTCCAGGACCTGCTCCGGAGAAAGGGGTTTGTAGGGCACCTGGAACATGTCGGCGGCGGTGCGGCGCAGCGTTTCAACGAGTTGGGAAAGGCGCAGTTCATGCGGCGCCAGGCACTCCAGCAAGCGCTCTTTGACCCGTTCGTTGAGCGTTTCCCGCCGATCCTCGAAAAAGTCGGGAATCGCATCCGCCCAGGCCTGTTGGATGCCGGTTTTTGAAGATTGACCGCAGGATCGCAAAACAGGGCCGCGCTGCATGATCTCCTTCAAGAATTGTTCGGCTTGAAGGGCAAGCTCGCGGGCCTGTTCTTCCACAAAGGCCGAGACACGCTTTTTATCGCCTTCCAGAACATCCTGAATCAGCCGGCGCTCGTTTTCTGCCTGTTTCAGGCTTTGCTGGAAAACGCCGATTTTTTCTTCGAGTTCCCGCCGGGGAAGTTTGAGGGCCTGCAAGGCGATGCCGGCCTCCATCGCGGCGGCGTCGATAAACTCCAGCGCCCTTCGGGAGACGGCATGCGTCAAGGCGCCGAACTTTTCCCTGGCGAGATAATCCACCAGAAAGGATTCCAGCCGCGCCATGCCACTGTCGGACCATCCGCCTGCATCGGCGGATGTTCTGGCTTCAAGCCCTTTGCGGGCCGATACGCAAAAGACCGGATGGTCGCCGTTCCAGCCGACCTCGTCGGACAATACGCGCTTGTAGAAAGCAAGCGCCTCCTCGAGTTCGCTTTCGTTCAAGTAGTCGATTTTGTTTAAAACAAAGAACAATCGAGGCACCTTTTCGCTCACCTGCCGCAGGAACGCAAGTTCCACTTCGGTGATGGGCGGGTCGGCAGAAACCAAAAACAGGGCCGCGTCGCATTGCTCCAGAAAATCGAGGGTGGCGGAGGTGTTGTGGCGATAGGTGGAGCCGATTCCGGGCGTGTCGATCAATACCACTCCGCCGGTAAGAATAGGGGCCGGCAGGTCCACCTGAACTTCGGCGACGCCGAGCTTGTTTTCGGGGTTGCCCTTTTCGGTGACGAAGCCTGCGAGGAAGGCGCTTCTCTCGGCGGTCGAGGCGCCGGCAAATTCATCCGCCGGGCGGCCGCCTTTATACTGGACAGTGATTTTCGCAGCTTCGCCATATTGAAGGAAGGTCGGCGCCGCAGTCAATGGAACCACCCCTACGGGCAAAATCGGTTCGCCTGTCAAAGCGTTGAGCAGAGTGCTCTTGCCACGCTTGAATTGGCCAAGAACCGCCAAATGAAATCGTCCCTCGGAATAGCGGGATGCCAAATCGTTCAGTTTTCGACTGTAATGAAGGAATTGCGGGCCGAGGCCCGAAATTATGCCGGCTGTTTTGCCGAGCAAATCGGAAAGCCTCGAAGCTTGGCGGCAAAATAGCGAAGGTGCTGCTTGCGTCATTGATACCTCCCTGTTGTCGTTTCGGCATTCATTTGGAATGCTCGAACCCGGAGAGGCCGCTTGCGCATTCAGGAACTAAAAAAACCGCCTGCGGGCCTCTCCATCAAAATCCCACCGAACATTACTGCCAGTAGGAGTCATCAGCCCGGCCCGGGCGGTTAAGAGGGGGACTCCATCCCCAAAACTTGTTTGAATTGTATAAAGCCGCCTACGTCGAAAGTCAAGATGAAAACCTTTCCACGACGAGCCCTTTTTTTGTCTCGGCCTAGTTAGGAGGATTGCTCGATCCGGGGGGCGAGCGCGTCGGATGTCGCTATAAGCGCGCAATGATCGGCTTGCGGGAAAGCTTCGCCAGGTGCGACAAATCTAAAAACCCGTGGTGCGGCCCTCCGCAAGTCCGAAGCGTGCAAAACCGGCGGTAGCGGCCAGCGAGCGAGTTGTGCGCATAGGCCTGATGCCCCGCGTCCCATACGATACTCTCTCTCCTCCTCCGGATAGCCGGTGCAAGTTGCGGGTCCGGACCTCTAACGGACACCGAAAAACGTTCCTTCGCTTCGTCTTTTAAGGAGAATCATGAAGTTGGGGTTTCAATGCCGGTTGATCGGCACCCGGCCGGGGTCCTGCGTGAACGGCATGATCAGCAGGCGAGCCAGGCCGAGCTTTTCCGGGTCGCGAAACCGGGCCAGGCCGATCGTCATATCCAAATGCCCTTTTTCGGGCTGGTCCTTGTAGGTGCCGAACAGCCGGTCCCACCAGGGCAGGTTGAAGCCGAAATTGCTGTTGGTCTCGCGGACGATCACCGAGTGGTGGACCCGGTGCATGTCCGGCGTAACCACCAGAAGCCGCAGAAACCGGTCCGCCTTTTCCGGAACATGGACGTTGGCGTGGTTGAACATGGAGGTGGCGTTCAAGGCAACCTCGAAAACCAGGACGGCCAGAGGCGACGCGCCCAGCGCGGCTACGGCGGCCAGCTTCAAGGTCATGGAAACGACGATCTCGACCGGGTGGAACCTGAGTCCGGTAGTCATGTCGATATCCAGGTCCGCGTGATGCATCATGTGCAGACGCCAAAGCGCCGGAATCGCGTGATGAAGCACATGCTGCAGGTAGATCGCGAGATCCAGCGCCAAGAACCCGACGACCGCCTTCACCCAATAGGGCATGTTCAATTGGTTGAGCAATCCCCAGTTTTGCTCCGACGCCACCAAGGCCATGCCGACCGGCAAGACGGGGAAAACCAGGAACACGGACAGGGGATTCAGCGCGACGATGGCCAGGTTGGCGAACCACCGTCGGGCCTTGGATACGGCGAGCCTTCTTCGGGGGACGAAAACCTCCGCGGCGGCCAGCGCGACGAAGAAAAACAGGAAAGAGCCCGCGCGGACAAGCGTTTCGGTTTCCAATCCGAGCATTCCTCACCCTTCCTCTCTCGAGCCTGGCGCCTCTCGGGCCGTTTCCGCATCTTTGGACACCCGCGCCATTTTCAAAAGCTTGGGAATGAAAAAGGAGAAAACGAACAAGGCGACCGATAGAAAGACCTGCCAGCTCAAAAGCTCCTCCCATCGCCCGCTCGCCCAGACGTCCTTGATCGTCCCGACGAAAAAGGTGAAAATGAAGGTCCCGACCAGGATGCCCAGACCGGTCCCCGCCATGTAGTCGCGGAAGCGCACTTTGGTCAGACCCATCCCGAAATTCATGGGGGTGAATGGAAAGTAAACCAGTCGCAGGTAGAGAACTGCGGCGAAGCCGTTCCTCTCGATGGCGTCGTCGAAACGCCTCAGCCTGTCGCCGATCAGGGAAGCCGCGAAATCCCGCCCGAGGTAGCGCCCGATCAAAAAGGCGAGGCCCGCGCCGATCATCGCTCCCGTCCAGACGAAAACAAACCCCCGGTACGGGCCGAAAAGGGCGGCGCCCAAGGCCGTCAGCAACGTGCCGGGAACGAAAAGGCACACCCCCGCCGCGTAGAAGAACACGAACAGGACGGGAGCCCAAACGCCCGCCGATTCCAGGTACGTTCCGAGCCGCCTTGCCGTGAACAACTCAGCGAAAGGCGAAAAACGCACTAGATAAATCGCGAACGCGATGAACAGAATCAAAACCGCGACCTTTGCCAGCGCGTTGCTTTTCTTTTCTTGTTTTTTCATGAGATTCCTTTGGCAACGGGACTTGCCGTTGTCCGAAGACCGATCGCCGGCGGGTGGAACAACTCCCTCGAGACAAGGGAATTTTTCCGCCATTGCGACGGGAAACCAAAAGTTTCCGTAAAAATTTGGGGGTTGGTTACAACGTCGGCCAACCGACACCGTCATTCCGGGCGGAGCTTGCTGTTGACCCGGAATCCAGGCGATGATCGAAACTGTTGGATGAAAGCCGGCCGAAAAGTTAAAACCAAGCCCAAAATTTGGACGCTGTGCGGTTGGGCGGCGGTGCAATTCCCCCCTTGAGGGGGGTTAGGGGGGTG
>CAZNTU010000137.1:0-14791 GCA_964575975.1 uncultured Desulfobacteraceae bacterium | reverse complement strand
CGCACAACGCGAGGACGAGCGTCACCAATTTTCGCATGGCGTCCCAAAGCAGGTTCATGTCCCTCGGAAAATGCACGCCCGTCAAAACGGGAAACGAATCGCAGCTGCCGAAAAGTTCCTCGTCCGGTTTCCTCCCGATCGCCTCGTGTCCGTGATCGACGACGATCGCGTTGATCGCGTCGAGCGCCTCGTCGGCGAGAAGGGAAACGTTGTCCTTCAGGGTTTGAAGCGAATACTTGAAATCGTCGTCCTTTCCGTGAAGAGGCATCAGGCGCAACGAACGGGTTGCTCGTTTGCCAGTTCGAGCAGCTTGTCGCAATCGCAGTCGCATTCGAGGCGCAGAGTCGCGAGAACGAAGACTTCCCACAGGTCCATGCCTCTGCGACCCTTGCTCCTGTCCACGTTTTCCGGCACTAAGCGCCCGAGTTGCTCGAACGGTCTTTTTCTGGCGACGGGGTCTTTATAGACGCTTTGCGACCCTCTCGGAATATTGGGAATCTCGTCTCGGGACCTGACGTCGAATCGAATGCTCGGTATGTCGATTTCGCCGATTTTCATCCGGGGTTCGATTGTTTTTCGCACGACCTTTCCTCCGAATGTTTCTGGTTGACTTGCGTTCGCATTTCCTCCCCGGTGTCGTAAGGAACCACTTGACAATCTGAAACAAAAAACGTAAAAAAAGCGCCGAACATATCGCGCGACTTCCCGAATATTTCGCGCGTTTCACAAGCGAAACACAGAGCAATACAATAAGGTTATGCCAGGCGAAAAGCCATCCCGACCTTGAACGGGATGGCTTTTTTTGTTTCGGAGAGATTCTAATCATAAAAGGCATACGCAAAAAACTGCAAAGGAGAAATTGCCATGGTCGTCAAAATCTCGGTGCTCGCCGCGTATTTTCTGATCGTACTCGCCATCGGGCTGATCGCCCGCACCCGATGGAAATCTTCGCCGGAAAACTATTTCCTCGCCGATCGGAAACTGGGTCCCCTTGTACTCTTGGGGACCATGGTCGCGACCAATTTTTCTGCGTTCACCGTGTTCGGCACGTCCGGGGCCGGGTATCGCGACGGGTACTCGTTTTTTCCCATCATGGGGTTCGGCACGGGATTCATGGCGCTCACGTTTTGGATCCTGGGGCGAAAAATCTGGCAAGTGGGGCGAGACAGGGGCTTGGTGACGCCTCCCGAACTGATGCGTTCCCTTTACGGCAGTCCTTTTCTTTCCTTTTTGTTCGCCTTGGTGATGATCGTTTTCACCATTCCGTACCTCGCGCTTCAGCCAATGGCCGCAGGGTACGCCCTGGAGGCTCTGGTCGGGCTTCCCTATGTCTGGGGATGCGTCCTGGTGACCGCCATCATAGCAATGTACACTCTTCGGGGAGGCCTCCGCGCCGTCGCCTGGACCGACCTTTTCCAGGGAACCCTCATGTTCTTCCTTCTTTTGGCTTCGTTGATCATCGTGGCGAATCATCACGGCGGTTTCGTCGAGGCGAACCGGAAAGTCCTGGCATCTTTTCCCGAGTTGTTTTCGCGCCCGGGCGGCTCCGGCCAGTACACGCCGGGGATCTGGTTCAGCTATCTGTTCCTGTGGTTCTTTTGCGATCCCATGTTTCCCCAGTTGTTCCAGCGTTTTTTTTCGGCCAAGAGCGAAAAAAGCCTTTCCTGGATCATGCTCATGTACCCGTTCGTATGCACGGTGGTGTTTTTCATGCCCATCGCGGTCGGAGTGATCGGCAGGCTATCCTTTCCCGAAATCGCGGGCAAGGAGGCGGACAAGATCCTTCCCATGGTGGTCACTTCGATCTCGGGCGACTTCATGGCGGCGCTGGTCATGGCCGCCGGGCTCGCCGCTCTCATGTCCACCATGGATTCCCAGTTGCTGACCCTCAGTTCCATATTCACCAGGGACATTGTGGTCCCTATCCGCAAAAGCAAAAGCGAGTCCAGCGCAACGGGAAGATGGTTCGTGGTTTTTCTGAGTCTGGCCGGCCTGGCTTTGGCCTACAAACCCCCGGCGACAATTCTGCAAATCGCCACCCAGACGTTCACGGGCCTCGCGGTGCTTTTTCCGTCGGTCATATTCGGCCTGTATTTCAAACGGGTTTACGCCCTGCCGGCCATCCTCAGCATAATTTTCGGGGAGACCGCCTTGGTCCTGTTCTATTTCAAAATCGTATCGGCCGGCCCGGTTCTTCCGGTGGTGTGGGTAATCGCGATTTCGGTGGCGGTTTACTTGCTCGTTCACGCCGCGCTTGCGGCAAAGGAGAAAGCCCCGGTCTTCGCGTTCCCCGGCTGGCTGCGCGACCCCTATTTTTACATCCTGCTTTCCATTTTTCTGTTGGGGATCGATTTCTGGGCGTGGAAAAAGGTCGACCCGATCATGTTCGGCGTACCCGTGTGGATCGGTTATTTCGTGGTTCTTTCCGCGGCGCAGACACTGGTGATGGCTGTTTGGGTGAGGAGCGAGCAGCAAGCGGAGAGCCGCAAACAGTAAGGAGCGAGGATGCGAAGGCGATCTCGCGTTGCGTGTAATGCACAAAATTGTTTGATATCGATTTTGTGCATTACAATAATGCAATTTAAATCGGACTCTAAACGGTTTCGAAACTCCGCAATTAAAAGTCCCGCCGTTTTTTTTCCTCCAAATCGTCTTTAAAAACAATTGCTTGCGTCTTGTTTCTCCAAACTGTCCTTCGGTTGGCACGGGTGTTGCTTTACATGCCTGCAAGCGTTCGCCAGGAATCGACAAAGGCAATAGTCGAACGTACTGGAAACGAAAGAATGGCCCCCGGGAACAGACAAGATGCAAATTCGGCGCGACACGCGCCCGATCGGATTTTTAAAACGAACAGGTTTTATCGAACAATCAAAAAAGGTGCAAAGGAGGAAAAGCAACCATGAAAAAGTTAGCGCTGACGGCAGTTGCGGCAGGTTTTACGATAGGCAGGGCATGGGCGGGGGACGAGCCTCCGACGCCCGAATCCAACAGAATCGCGATAGATCTGGTCCAATCCCATGCCGACTATGTCTGGACACTCATGGCGGCCGCCTTGGTATTCTTCATGCAAGCCGGGTTCGCCATGGTCGAGACCGGTTTTACCAGGGCCAAGAACGCGATCAACATCATGATGAAGAACCTGATGGATTTTTCCATGGGCACGCTGGCGTTCTGGGCGGTCGGGTTCGGTCTCATGTTCGGGGTTTCCGGGACGGGTTGGATCGGGACCAGCGGATTTTTCCTGAGCGACTTTTCTCCGGACGGCGACCCTTGGGTGCTGGCCTTCTGGATGTTCCAAGTGGTGTTCGCGGCGACTGCGGCCACGATCGTCTCCGGCGCCATGGCCGAGCGCACCAAGTTTTCCGGGTATATCCTCTACAGCGTGGTCATATGCGGGATAATTTATCCTATATTCGGCGGATGGGCGTGGGGCGGCCTTTATAAAGGAAGCGGATGGCTGGAAGGTTTCGGGTTCATCGATTTCGCGGGTTCGACGGTCGTGCATTCGGTCGGCGGATGGGCCGCGTTGGCGGGCACGATCGTTCTGGGGCCGCGTATCGGCAAATATACCAAGGATGGAAGAATCCGACCTATTCTTGGCCACAACATTCCCTTGGCCGCCCTGGGAGTCTTCATACTGTGGCTCGGATGGTTCGGATTCAATCCCGGTTCCACGACGGCGGCCAACAAGGATATCGCCATGATCTTCGTCAACACGAACCTGGCCGCCGCGGCCGGCGCCGTACTCGCCATGTTCACCTCCTGGATGAAATTCGGAAAGCCCGAAGTGGGCATGAGCCTGAACGGCGCTTTGGCCGGACTTGTCGCGATCACAAGCCCTTGCGCTTCGGTTTCTCCGAGCAGCGCGATTATGATCGGGGCTCTCGCGGGCGTAATCGTGGTCCTCTCGGTCCTGTTCTTCGACAAGATCAAGATCGACGATCCGGTCGGCGCGATTTCCGTCCACGGCGTGTGCGGCGCCTGGGGAACGCTCGCGGCGGGCATATTCAACGCGGGCGGAACTTCATTGGAAATAATAGGCGTGCAGCTTCTGGGAATCGGCGCTTGCTTTCTTTGGGTCTTCCCCACGGCTTTCGTCCTGTTTAAAATCATCAACGCGACTGTGGGTCTCAGGGTTTCCGCCGAAGAGGAACTCGAAGGCTTGGACTTCGTGGAGCACGGCGGCAACGCCTATCCGGACTTCGAGGTCAATTCGTACGCCAGCATGCCCGCGTCCGGCGGCGGCCCGGCATCCTACGGCAAGGAAAAGGCCAAAGTCGGAGGATTGGTAGAGTCCACCTGATGGATGCAAGCCGCTATCGACCGAGTCGATGGCGGCGACACACAATCTCCAGCCCACACCCATCCCTCCTCGATAAGGCGTCTCCCGAATTTTCGGGAGGCGCTTTTAATTTTGACGCAAAAAGAGAACCTAATTATGTTATATTCCTGCTTCGGAACATGGATTGGAAAATATGTCCGCGAAAAAAGACGACACGAATGTTCGGTTCGCGAACGAACCGGGCTGGAGGATAGTGATGTATCTCGCAAAGAAACGAATCAACGGACAGATGCACTATTTCATCAGGGAGACGGTCGGACGGCCCGGAGAGGGGCTCCGATGCCGGGAGCTTCTCGAATTGGGAACCGACCCTTCGGAATATATCGTCTACCCCGGGGGGCACTCCTTTTACATAGACGAGGAAATCAACGAGAAACTGGCGACGACCGGCGTCGAGGCCGACCAGGAAGATTTGGAGGACCTTTTCTGGCCTTTCGTGAGGTCCGACGTCAAAAGGTTCCTGGAACCCTTCCGAAGCCGGGCCAAGAACAAGTGCCGGAAAAGAATGACAGAGCAAAAGGAAGAACGGCTCAGGACCGAAACCCACATTTTCGACAAGCGCAGGATGCACTATCTCAAGTTCGGAAGAATGAACCAGGGGTACGTGGGTAGAATGTCCGGTAAACTGCTCAAGGATTTGGACGGCAAATCGCGAGACGAGATCGAGCAGTATTTCTGGAGCATGGAAAAGCAAGTGCTGAAAGAGCACGAGATCAAGATTTACGTGTACGTCGTTTTCGACTTGCAGCGCCACTTCACGGAGACGACGGCGCGCAAGGCTCCGGAAACCATCGAGGAGTGCAGGGTGGACGAATGTTTCATGGACGACCTGTGCCGATTGAACCGTTCCGAAGAGTTCTGGTCGGGGTCGCCGTGCATCGACAGCCTAAACGACTATCTGGTCAGGTATCTGGTGATGTTCTTCGACTACGATTTCGCCGAAAGGAACATGGTGGGCGAAATATTCAGGGATTTCATCAACCGGCACAAGACGTTCACGGGATATCCGATCAAGAACACCGTCAGCTACGAGGAGGCCAGCGGAATTTTGGAAGTGTCGGAGGAGGAATTGAGCACGATCTCCAAGACGAAACTGATCAAAATATATCGCAAGCTTGCCGTGAAACACCATCCGGACAGAGGAGGGGAGCACGAAAAGTTCATACACCTGAACGATGCCTTCCAGTCGATCATGCGCAGAAGACGTTTCAAGGCGTAATTCGGATCGATTCTCGGAGCGTTCGAACCGAAGGATTCCTTACGCCTCAAAACATAAAGTGCAACAGCTCCTCCTTGGCTTCCTCGAGACTGGGGAGAAAATCGTTCTGGCGAAGGCGGAACCGAAGCTCCTCGGCAATAGGCTGGAGCAGGGCGTACAAAAGGCCCGACCTGACCCGGATTTCTCTCGGCACGATCCCCGTTCTCGAAAACTGGCGTACGAGCGCGCCGGGAACTCTTCCCCACATGTCCTCGAGGGAGGGATTGGCGAGAAACGTTTCGTGCGCCACGACCATCCCCGTTTTCGATTCCACCACCATCAAAAGATAAGGCAGGGACGGTCTTTGGCTTTTTTCCCCCACTTTAACTGGGAACACGAAAAAATCGATCTCCAGAGTCATCTCTCCCTTGGTCATGTTTTTCAAATTGTCCAAATCGCGGGAGTCCACGGTGATGGGGATCGGCTCCGGCTTGGGCGGGGGGATCGCCGTCACCTTGTCCTCCCAAAACAGTCTGTTGCCCCTTTTGAACGGGATTCTCACCAGATAGCTGTCGTCCTCGTCGAAATCGAAAAGGTATTCGTCCTTTTCGTATCTCTTGCTCACATCCAGGGTCTGTTCCAAGGCGTACGCCAGGAAGCGGGCTTCGCCCCCCGTCAGGTACCAGGGAAGGTATCCGGGGCGGATGCTTCGGAATATCGGCCACGATTTGCGGCCCCTGAAATTCAGGTTCAACTTTTTGATCAGCCTGTAATCCGTTTTAGCGAGAAGGTTTCGATCCTCGAAGGACAATTGCAGCTGGGGGATTTCCATGACCCGTTCGGGAACGTCGAAAAGGGACGTGTCCTGGAAGTCCCAAAAATCGTACAAGGCTTTGGTCCCCTGGTACAAGGCCACCGCGAAATGCTCTCCCTCCATCCCCATTACGGACACGAAACCGGTTGTTCCCGTCTCCGGATTTTGAACTCCGAAAACGTCCAGTTCGCTCATTCGATCCCAGGGCGCGTTTTCCTTCACGCGCGCGGCAAGCTTGAAAAGTTCGCGCCATTCGTGCTCCAGCGGCTCTTCTTCCAGCATCCCTCATCTCCCTTTCTTTAAAACCTGCTCTCACGTCCAACCCCCCGAGACTTTTATGACACGCGAACGAAAATTTCAAGAAAATGTTTGCCTTGTCGACCCGAAATTTGCACCGATAAAGGAAAAATTTATCAACGCGATGAGCTTGGCGGAAGTTCTGGAAAGATAACATCGAAAAAATCCAACGATTATGGCAATTTTCTCGTTTTCTAATTTCTGAGGCTTCGAATGAATATAAACGAACGATTGGACGACGGCCTGAAGAGAGCGCTTCCGGATTCGACCGTAATCGAACCTGACAGCTGTACAAGAACTTTAAGCAATGCAGGCAAGCTGGACAGTTTTGACGCGCGGTTTTAGGAAAAGGTTTTGGAGCATCGTTGGAAGTTCTGATCATCGACATAAAGACGGGCGAGGTTGCGTGGGGTGGTTCAAGCGAATTCAAACGCATGGGCGTTTTTGGGACTGGAGAAACGAACAATGCCGAAGCGGCTCAAGAACTCGTCGATTTGATTATTGCAAAATCGTGAGGAGAAAGGTTTGGTTTCTGAAAAGTGTGCGACTGGGGCGATGAAAATGTCGATTTTCAAGCACTGAAACTTCCTCCCGGTTTTGTTCCTTGCCAGGCATGCTATCCCTGCGTCGGTTCGCCAAGCGGTCCCACGGACGAGGCAAGGTCGCGGTCTGCCGGTAGCGCCGCCTTCCACGGCGGCGCGGCGCCCGGTGGCTCCGCTCCGGATAGGGGCGTAAAAAATGGATTGGTTTTCCCTCCAGGGTGGCTTCGCATGCGAAGTCGCCCCTTTTCCTCGCGAATGTGCCGGGAGAGAAGGCATTCCGGACGCTGTTTTTCAAAGAGATTCGTTTCTCGGACCCGTAGCCGGGCTGTTTATGGAACTGTGTCCTTCCGCTTTTTTCGAAACGGCCTCGAGTTCATGTCTCATATACCGCCAGTTTCCATTCGCATCGGTGATGCCCACAATGTAACCGCTTTCGGAAGGAGGATTTCCGACGCGCAAGATTTGAACGAGGATCTCCGCGTTCCCGTACGAGATCGTGTTGCAGGGACTTGGGCTTTTAAGAGTCGTTGTCGAAAGGTCGAAAAGAAAATCGAGCCCGACCGACGGATTGGCCAAATCGAGATAATTTTCCAACCCGTCTCCCGAGATCGGTTTGAAATCCGCGTCTACGACTCCAACGGCCTTGTAGCCCGCTATTGTTTTAAAGAATTCTATTTTGGACATGATCGAGTCCGAAGCGATTTGCTTTGCGGCCTGGATTTCCTTTCCGTTTTCGGGGGGCATGGGGCTGTTTGAAGTTTCGCCGGAAATTTTCGACCTCCAGTTTTCGCTCACGGTCGCGCCCAGCAATCCGATAACGCTGATTTGCATGCGCTTTTGTTTCCGCATTCTAGGCAATTCGGAAATGGAAAACGCCACGCTCTCCCAAAGGAGCATTTCCCTTATGGCTTCGTCCGGCCTCATTGCTCCGCAATGGGCATCTATCAGCATTCCATCCTCGAAATACAGGAACCCTTTTTTCCTGCCCCTTGCGGAAACTTCCAGGCGACAAGATCTGTTGTCCAACTCTATTAGCGGCAGGAAACTTTTCAGACCGAAACCCTTTGTGGAATCCCCCTCGTCCTTTAAGGCCAAGGCCACAAGAATGGCGGACAATATGGAATTCGGCTCGACGGGCTTCGCCAAATGATACAAATTTTCCTTTCTGGCGCTTTTTTCCGGATACCAAGGTTTGCCGAACTCCGACATCGCGAGGCAAGGCACGTTTCCATAGCTCCTGGTTACATAGGCGAGAAGCTCGAGACCTTCCAGGTTCGGGAGGTTAAGGCCGGTTGCGAGAACCGAAACCTTTTCATTCTGGAAAATTTCGATCGCGGTCTTTCCGTCGGATGCAGTGATGACATCGAACTGCTCGATTTTCGAAAAATAATTTTTCAGTTTTTCCAAAAATTCTTTGTCGTTATCGACGATCAGTACTTGATCCATTTATTCAGCACCTGCAAGATCACATTTATAATCCAGTAGACAAATGGCTCCGTTGCATTTTCCGGTTTCGGCGGAATTTGCAACGATTTGTTCCGCTATCTTCCGCTATCGCAGAGCGGTTTCCATCCGATCGCTATCTCGTTGGACGCAAGCTTGCAAGCAACCGCTTTAGATCCTCGATCTTAACAGGTTTCCGATAAAATGCGACAGCCCCTGCATTCAATGCGTTTACGGCGATGGTATCATCCTCGTGGCCGGAAATGAGAAGAATCGGCAAATCCGGTCTCAATTTTTTTGCTTCGGCCAAGAACTCGAAACCGTCGAGCCCAGGCATGACGATATCGGAAATAGCCGCGTCGAACAGGTTTCGCCTCAAGGCGACCAAGCCGGAAGCCCCGTCAGCGGCCTCCTCGACCTCGTGGCCCAAATAATCCAGGATGGCTTTCAGTGTTAAGCGCACAACTTTATCGTCGTCAACGACAAGAATCTTCAACGATGGAATGCCGTCCATTTCTTCCCCTTCTCAAAAGATGCAAAGCGGCTGTCGATCGAATCTCCGTTTTCAACTCAAAGCAATGTTCAAGAATATCCGAACTATGGAGCATACAGAGTCGTTCGATCCCAATTTCGAGCTATAATTCAAAACATTTTCCTCGACGTTCAGGCAATCGGAATTAATACTCTTGTAAAAAATAGGAACTTCTTGCAAAAAAGAATCGAAAATGCAAGAGAAAATTTTTGACTGAAACAGGCGATTTTTCGTAAGTTCCCGGACCGATTGAAAAAATGGATTTCGACCTTTTTAAAAAATTTCGCCCACGGCAATTTTATGATCGTCACTTGCGGCCGATTGCCTTTCCGATATCGTGAACGATTCCGATCAAGATAGGCACAAGAAAAATCAGTACGACCCCGGCGAAAACGAGGCCGAAGGCGAGGCTGATAGCCATGGGGATCAGAAAGCGGGCTTGCAGGCTGGTTTCCATCAGCATGGGAAGGAGGGCGAAGCTGGTGGTCGTGGTGGTCAGCAGGATCGGGCGGAACCGGCGGCGGACCGCGTCGAACATGGCCTTGGTCGGAGTCCCCTCGTCCTCTCTCATACGGTTGTTGTAGTAGTCGATCAGGACTAACGAGTCGTTGATCACCACCCCCGTCAGCGCCACGATACCGAAAATGGAGATGAAGGAAAGGTCGAATCCCAACAGCAGGTGTCCCAGGATCGCGCCGGTCATGCCGAACGGAACGATGGCCATGATGACGAGCGGTTGCACGTAGCTTCTCAGTTGAGCGCCCAGCATGACGAAGATGAGCAGAAGGGCTATGGCCATGTTGCGTCCCAGCGAAGCCAAATCTTCGCGCCGGTCCTCGGTCTCCCCCGTCACGGAAGCCTCCAGTCCGGGATGCCTTTCCTCGATTTCCGGGACGATCCCGCCCATAATCGCGCCCAAGGCCTTGTCGGGGGTGGTCTTGCGCTGGTCCACGTTGGCGGTCACGTTGACGACCCGCTGGCCGTCCACACGCCTTATCTCCGAATAGGTCCGCTGCTCCCGTATGTCGGCCATGGCCTCGATGGGGGCCTTGTCTCCGCCCGGAAGCTGGACTCGAAAGTCGTAGACGTTCTGGAGCCGTTCCCGCTCCGTCTTGGGATAGCGCACCATGACGTTGAGTTCCGACCGCGCTCTCTGGATGCGCAGGGCTTCGTAGCCGTAGAACGCGTTTCTCAGCTGACGTCCCAAGTCTCCCGGTTTCAACCCGGCGGCAAGTCCCGCAGGAGTCAATTCGAACACGTATTCCAGCTTTCCGGGCTTCAGGGTGTCGGCGATTTCCACCAAGCCGTCCATGGCCCGCATCCGGCTTTTCAGAAAGCCCGCCGCCTCCTCCAAAACCGCCGTTTCCTCGTGCGCCAGAAGGATATCGATATCGTTGCCCCCATGCACGAGACTGCTTTCGAACGAAAGTTCGTCGGCCCCGGGTATTTCGCCGATCTCGCTCTTCAGAAGATATTCCACCTCCTGGGCCGAAATGTCGCGCATGGGCGCATCGACAAGCTGAATGCGAAGTTCCGCGCGGTTGCTGGTGGTCGCGGCGACTTCGGCATTCCCGCCCGGCCCCTGTTCGGCGAAGGTCGCGCCGATGATAATGGACGTGCTTTTGAAGACTGGCTTTCCGGTCTGGCGCCGCAAGTCGGCTTGGATGTCGCGGGCGGCGTCCATCATTCGCACGGCGTTTCCGCAGGTGACTTCGAAAGGCGTTCCGACAGGCATCGTCAGCCTTGTGGTCACCTGGTCCCCCTCGATTTGGGGAAAGAAGACGAATCGGATGAAATCGCCGCGAACCATGCCCGCGATAAGAATCAGTATGGAGAGAAACGCCGCCAGAACCGCGTACCGCCAACGCATCGCCTTTCGAAGGACCGGCAGAAGCATTCGGTCAACGAACCGGTCCAGCATTCCGTTGAACTTTCGGCTCAAGTCGGAGACGATCCCTCGGCTCCAGCGGTCGGAAGAGGCAAGGTGGGCGGGCAGAATGGCGAACGCCTCAGCCAGCGAGATCAGCAGGATGCCGATCACGAATATGGGAATAGGGCGCAAAATCTGGCCGAGCGTGCCGGTGGTGAAAGCCAAGGGGGCGAACGCGGCGACCGTGGTCAAAACGCCGATCGTCACCGGGGCACGGATCGCCCGGACTCCCCCGATGGCCGCGTCCTTGTCCTTTCTTCCCGCCTCTTGCTCGGCGAATATGCTCTCCCCAGTGACGATGGCGTCGTCCACGACGATTCCCAGCACCACGATCAGGGCGAACAGCGTGACCATGTTGAAACTGAGGCCGAACGCGAACACGATCATCAGTCCGCCCAAAAAGGAGACGGGAATCCCGAGGCTGGTCCAGAACGCCAGTTTCAAATCCAGGAAAAGCAGCAACACCAGGAAAACCAGCGCGAATCCAACGATGGCGTTCCTGGCCAGGAGATTCATGCGCTGCTTCAGGATTTCCGTCTGGTTTTCCAGAACCGCGATTTTCATGCCTGCGGGAAGGGAAGTCTCGTCGATGAAGCGACCGACCGCCCGCTCCACCATTAGAGTGTCCTGTGATTCGCTGCGGGAAATTTCGATGAAAACCGCCGGTTCGCCGTTGTACCGGGCGATCAGGTTCTCGTCCGCGAAGCCGTCGACGATTTCGGCGATGTCCTTCAACCGGAGCAGGCTGCCGTCCGGATTGCTCTTGACCACGATGTTCTCGTATTCCTCCCCGACGTATCCCTTCTCCTGGATGCGCAACAGCACGTCCCCGGCCACCGATTCCAGGGTGCCGGCGGGAAAGTTCCGCGACGACTCGGCGACGACTTCCCCGATCCGTTGGATGGTCAGGTCGTATTTCCGAAGGTTCTCCTCGGGCACTTCGATGGAGATTTCGTATTCGCGCGCCCCTTGCAACTCGACCAGGGAGATGCCCGAATATCGGAGCATTTCGTCCTTGAGCCGTTCGGCCCGCCTTTTAAGGGTCAGTTCCGGGACCGAACCGTATAGAACCAGCGTTATCACCGCCGGCTGCGGCTTGAGCTTCGCGATTACCGGCTGCTCGGCATCCGCAGGGGGAAAGTCGATCAATTGGCCCACGGCCGTTTCGACGTCGTCCAACACTTCGTCCGTATCGGCGAAGTCCTCCACTTCCAAGGTGACCACCCCCAGGTTTTCCTGTGCAACGGAGGTCGCCTGCTCCACGCCCTCAACCCCGATCACGGCTTCCTCCAGGCGGCGCGTGATGCCGTCCTCCACCTCGTGTGGAGTCGATCCGGGGTAGGGGACGCTGATGGTGATGGTCTTCGGGTCCACGGCGGGGAAGAGTTCCGTGCGCATGCTTCGGATGGCGATAAGCCCTCCGACCACGAAGAACAGCAAGAGCAGATTGGCCGCCACGTGATTGCCGACGAACCATCCGATCAATCCGTTTTCCCGGATTTCGCCCCGTTCGCTATCTCGATTCATGGGCGATCGCCTCGGTTTCTTCCTCTCGTTCCTCTTCCTCGACGCCGGCTAGGCGCACCGGCGTATCTTCGGTGGCTTCGGGCAAGTTGCCGCGCACTACCCGGACCGTTTCCCCGTCGCTCTTCGCGACAACGAATTCCTCGGTGATCTGTACGATTTCCGGTCGGATGGCCGCGAGTCTGCCGTCGTCGGTGACGACCCATACGCCACCGTTTTCCTGCAACGCTTCTATCGGAAAGGTCCACACGTTTTCCCGTGCCGGGCCGACGACGCGGACATGGACGAACATGTCCGGGACCAGGTTGTGCCGGGATTCCCTCAGTCCCAGGACGGCGCGGGAAAAACGGGTTTCCGGATCGACTTTGCCCGCGATTCTTTTAACGAAGGCGCCGTACTCCTCCGGTTCGAAATGTCCGCTTGCCACTGTGATAACAGGATCTTCCGCTTCCAGCAGCCATTCCAACTGCCGATGCTCCAGAGGGACGTCGATTTCCAGGGAGGCCAGTCTGTAGGCCTGGCCGTAAGATTGGCCCGCGACCACGTACTGCCCTTTTTCCAGGCTGAACTCAGTTACGCGTCCGGTGAAGGGAAGGCTGTATTCCGTACGTTCCAGGTTCAACCTGGCGATTTCCAGGCGGGCTTCCGCGGCGTCCAGAGCGGCCTTCGCCTCCTCCAGCTGGGGCTTCTCGGCAACGAGGGGAGGGGCGGGAGTGTCCGGGTCGATTTCCCTCCAATCCTCCACGGCCGCTTCGGAGCTTGCCCGCTGGAGTTCCAGCCGGGTTCTGGCGCGGGCGACCTCCGCCTCCATCCGCCGGATCTCCAGTCGGTAGTCCTCCTTTTCGATTTCGAAAAGAACTGTCTCGGACGTGAAAAAACCGCCTGGAAAGGCGCTGTCGTCGATGGCCACGATCCTCCCGCTCACTTGGGGCACAATGTCGGTCATGGCCCGCACCTGGACCGTGCCGGTGGTTGCAAAGCGCAATCGGAAATCGCGGGGTTCCACCATGGCGGTTTCCACCAGGAGTGTTTGCCGCACGGTTCGCCTCTCGGGACCGGGGAAGGTTTGGAAGGAGGCGAGATATTGGGAAAACAAAAAAGCGCCGCCGATGAAAAGGACCACCAACGCTAACTGGACGAAACCCAGGGTCCTGTCCCGGTTCCGGGCCTTACTTTCGCCGTGGTCGGTCCCCGCGCGGGTTTCTTCGCCGTTTGCGCCGTCTTTGCTCATGATGCTTCGGACGCCGGGACGGGAAACGGTTCGATCACGGGTTCCGCTTCAAGCCAGTCTCCGCCGAGGGCCAAGTAGAGGGCGATCCTGTTGTTCCATGCTGCCTGGGCGGCCAGAAGGTATTCCTGCTCGGCGGCGTAGCGGCGTCTTTGCAGTTCCAGGACCTCCAAAAGAGACCGCAAACCCCGGCGGTATTTTTCCCAGGCTTCCTCCTCGGCCTTCCGGATATTTTCCGAACGGGTTCGCAGTTCGTCTATCCGGTCGAAAAGATACTGTTCGTTGCTAAGGGCGACTTCCACCTCCTCGAGGGCGTTGAGGACGAGGCCCGCGTAATTGGCGGCCAGCTCCCGCGCCTCCTCTTCCTGGAGGTCGATGTTGGCCCGGAGACGTCCCCCTTCGAAAAGCCTCACGAACAAGTCTCCCAGGATAGAGCCCGCAAGGTTCGCGCTGTGGAAGAAATTCTCCAGTTGGTTGTTCCGAAAGCCGATGTTTCCGCTCAAGACGAGATCGGGGTAGAGGTTCGCGACGGCCACGCCGATTTCTTCGGTCGCGGCGACGGTGCGAAGTTCGGCCGCTTGCAGGTCCGGTCGACGATCCAAGAGCCTCGCGGGGACTCCGACCGGAGTGTCGAGGGGCGGGGGAAGCAGCGGAATGGTCGTCTCCATGGGATTGATCGCTCCTGGTTCCATTCCCAGCAGCACGGCCAGGGCGTAGGCTTGCTCTGTCAGCTCGGCGCGCAAACCGGGAAGATCCGATGCGGCCGAAGCGAGGTTTTCGCGAGCGAGATAGACATCCCCGGCAGAAGTGTCGTCCGCTCCCCGTCGATATCTTCGCTCCACTGTTTCCAGGGTGAGCCTGCGACTTTCCACCGTCTCCTCGACCAACTGAATGCGTCTCTTTAAAATGGAAAGGGTGATCCGTCGCCGAGCGAACTCGGC
>CAZNTU010000136.1:0-14910 GCA_964575975.1 uncultured Desulfobacteraceae bacterium | reverse complement strand
TGACTTGGCCGCCAACCCGTCTTTTTTCCGTTTCAAAAACTTGATGATCGAGTTTAAGCAAAATAGTACAAAAAATAATAGGCGATAAGACCGATGAAAAAATCATACCGGCGACAGAACCCGGCAAAGGCGTCAAAAAGGCGAAGATCCTGGCTCGAGAGGCAAGCGGGGGCATAAGCCTGAAATCAACCAAGGGTAAAATCTCGCGTTTTTTGCCCGATATTCACTTTTTTTCCGCTTTTACGCAGATCATGTCTCGTTTAAAGCTGGCGGCTGGCGTGTTAAATTCCGGGGAGAAAGGCAAAATCGACACGCATGAAACTCCGGACACCGTGCCCGAGATCGCGGATAGTCCGTCATTTCATAAAGACTTTTTCGTTTCACGCCCTGCTGGACTACCTGAGCCCTCTAGTGAACCTGTTGCATCTTCTCCGGACATGCTGAAAGGTTCTGATCGTCCTGAAACTGAAAAAGCAGAAAAGCCGCTGATAAAAAAAGCGGAAGAAAAACCGGTCATTTTGTCCGACCGTCGGAAAAAGGATATGCTCACGGTGGAAGCCTGCACGGCCGTAATGCCGGCGGCCGTCGTCTCTTATGGCTGTGTACTTCCGGGAGCGGAAAATTCCGAACAATTTTGGAGCAATGTCAAGAAAGGGATCGGCGGAATCGTTGATATCGCCGAAATATACCCGGACATGAAACCCGATTTCATGTCTTCCGGTGATTCAGGGAAAATAATTTCAGCCTGCTTACCAAAGGTCAGAAGTTTTTGGCGCTGGCAACGGCTCAGAGCCTGAACGGTTACCGGCGCGGCATCAACTCTTATCCAGCGGATAAAATAATGTGCATACTGGGATCGACGGCCGACGGCTCCCAAGAATATGATGAAGCCTTGTTTCTGGAAAGCCTCCAAGCAGTTTTAGCAAAACTTGACGAACCCCAAAGCTTGAAAGACGCTTTTTCCAAAATCCTGGAAGAATTGTGGGGTTATAAAAGCGGCGACGCCGGTCAATTGGAGCAGCATAAGATTTATTCGGATGTGATTCGGAAAGTGACCGGCCTGGATGTAAGGACTTTTCTGATCGACACAGCCTGCTCCTCGGCGTTGTATGGTGTGGATGCGGGCATAAAGCTGTTGCAAAGATCGGAGGTGGATCTCGTATTGGCGGGAGGCGTTTTCGCACCCGGACCGGCCAATAATACATTGTTCGCGCAGTTTAGAGGGTTGGCCCATAAACAGTGCCGGCCGCTGGATGCTTCCGCCGATGGAACCGTGTTCGGTGAAGGCGCCGGCATTGTTGTTCTGAAACGGCTTTCCGACGCCATAGCCGATGGAGATCATATTTATTCGGTAATCCGGGGCATGGGCCTGTCCAGCGACGGCAAAAGCCCGTCTATCAATGTGCCCAACGTAAAAGGACAGACCATCGCCATTGAAAGGGCGTATGAAAACGCCAAGGTGGACTTGAACACGATACAATATATCGAAGTTCACGCAACCGGCACTCCCATGGGCGATGAAGTTGAGTGTAAAGCCCTTGCCAGAGTCATGGAAAAACGGGACCGGCGCCTGCCCCCTGTTGAGATAGGAAGCGTAAAGTCCTTGATAGGACACACTGGGTGGCTGTCCGGGGCGGCTGCCATCATAAAAATATGCAAGGCTTTCGAGGAAAAAACAATGCCGAGGCAATATGGATATGACTCGCCAAATCCGAAATTAGGGTTGGACAACGCCCCTTTCACCATTTCGAAATCATCACATCCATGGCCGGAAAATATCGATTTTTATCCCCGCCGTGCGGGAATCAACAGTTTCGGCTTCGGCGGAACCAACGCGCATCTGATTATCGAGGCGTTCGATAAGGATTATCACACCGCCCTGTGCGACCGGATTCAGGTGGAAACAGTTGAGCCCGCTGCTTTGGCGATTGTTGGCACGGGCGCCCTCTTTCCCATGAACGAGGTACCGGAACAAATATGGCGCTTTGATAGAAAGGCGCTTGGTTTGCCCGCCAAAACCATCCTGCTTCCCGATGTGATCGAGCATATGGATGCCGGCCAATTTCTTTCGTCCCTGGCGGCGGAAAAAATCTTTTCGGCCCTGCCTGATGATTGGCACCGGTTTAAAGACGATATTGCCGTGATCGTGGGACTGGAATCCAAAACCGAAAGGGGCGTGCGGGCAAATGAGCGTATTTTTATAGACAAGCTTAAAAGGGTTTTCAGTGAAAACATAAACCGCATGGACGCAAAGTCCGATATGAATCGAATACTCGATAAAATCATTGAAACCGTCAAAAAGGATAATATCAGCTCCGGCCCTTATACGCTCCCGGGTTTGATGCCCAATGTCACTGCAAGCAGGATCGTCAATCTTTTTGATATCAAAGGACCCAATATGGTGATTGACATGGGCGGCAATTCCTTTTTTCAGGCACTGATTACAGCGGAAAGTCAGCGACCTCCGGCATAGCCGGAGGCTTGTACTGTGAACCGCTCAAAGCGGTAATAAGACCGTGAGCCGCCTAAAGGCGGACTGTCCTAAAACATTTTGAGCTGGTCTATCTTGCGGTCTTTCTCTTCATGCTTTTTTATGTACTTTTTGATTGCCTCTTCGTCCCGTCCGACCGTCGATACGAAATAGCCCCTTGCCCGGAAATTCTGGCCGGTGAAATTCCGGCGGCATCCGGCATAGTTCCGCGCGATATGGATTGCGCTTTTTCCTTTCATGTAGCCCACAACCTGAGCCACCGCCTACTTGGGCGGGATCGCCATGAGAATATGCACGTGGTCCCGCATCAGGTGCCCCTCTATAACTTTGGACTCCTTGTGGAGAGCGAGTTCCCTCAAAGTTTCGCCGAGATATCGGCGCAGAGTGCCGTATATTTCCTTTTTGCGGTATTTTGGAATCCAGACAATATGATACTTGCATTCCCATGCCGTATGGCTTAAGCTTTGTACGTCGTTCATTGAAAGCCTCCTTTTTCGTGAGCTTTGAGCGGTTCACAATCGGGAGGCTTTCTAATTTTCCCGCATATGTCAAACTCTGGGAGTCTCCCCGGCCGAGCCGGGGGTTTACCCACGATTAATTATTTGGATTTGTTTCCGATAAAAACTCGACTTCGAAATATACCGCAGTCGTTCCTTAACCAACTTGAATTAAAAATACGAATAACGCTTAAACAGGTCAACACAAATATGGTTTGCATACGGCGGACCCGAGAAAAACTTCGACGCTACAGACTTGCTTGCAAGCCTTGCGTACCAACAATTCTTGGACGTCCGAGATGTCGCATCCTTCGGACAACGGGCAGGCTGCAAAGCCGTACCGAAAAACCCGCAGTGCCACGTGCTTGTTGAACCACATCTTTTTCGTCGTCCGGCACGACAAGTAGCGGGGGAGGAGCCTAACAGCAATTTTTTCCGGAGCATTCATCCAATTGAATTGAAATCGATCATATCTCGTGACAGAAACTTTCCCTGTACAAGGAAAGCGTCGGCTACGCCGAGCAAAACCTCTACGCCCGGGCCGTGCAGCTCGTGGGCGACAAGAACCCCGGACACCACGAATTCGCGGTGCAGCTCCAGGCCTTCGACGCGGCCAAATCCGGCGCCAAGATAGGAATAGCGGCTCTGGTCGCCATGTGTACGGCGCTGCTGAAGAAAAGTGTACGGGGAGGGTTGATCGTCGCGGGGGAGGTTCGATAGAGCCGGTCCACAACGCGGTGACCGTCGCCGAAATCGCCGTGGAGAAGGGAGCGACCTCCCTTCTGGCCCCGGTCTCCTGGCGACGCCGGCTTTTCGACTTGTCCGACGACATTGCGACCAGGATCGAATTCAATTTTATTCGGAAGCAAGGGAAGCGCTTTTAAAATCGATCTTCGAATGATTTAAAAAGTTTCATAGGAGTTTCAGGAATTCAGACGACCTTTAAAAGTGGCACAAATTGAGGAGTCGTTGGTTCCGATTTATGCAGAATTCATAAAACGAAGCCGAAGCCCTGCAATTCGCATTCGATAAGTCGAGGGTTGACGATGTACCTGAAAAAGGCGATTTAGAGGGAGGTCCGCATTCCGAAAAGCTTATAAAGCGCTTATATTTTCCAAAACAAAAAGGGCTTGCGAAACAGTCCAAAACCTCGCAAGCCCTTTGTTTATTGTGGTGCCGAAGGGGAGACTCGAACTCCCACCGGGGACCCCCGACTAGACCCTGAACCTAGCGCGTCTACCAGTTCCGCCACTTCGGCATTTTTTCCCGAATTTTTCGAAAATCAAATCGATTGATTTCTCAATCGAAATGAGGTATCTATACGTTTTTGGTTTGTTTGTCAAGACAATTTATCAACGTTCGGGAAATTATGGAACTTATCGAAAATATCCAAGCGATTTCGGAGCCTTTCAACAACGCGGTCGTCACGATCGGCAACTTCGACGGGGTTCATATCGGGCACCAGGCTCTTTTTCACCAGGTAATCGAGAGGGCCGAGGAAATCGAGGGGGTTTCCGTGGCGATCACGTTCGAACCCCACCCGCTCAGGGTCCTCGCCAAGAACGGGTACCCTCCCCTGATCACTCTTTACGAGCAGAAACTGGAACTGGTCGAGAAGGCCGGGCTCGACGTCCTGATATGCATTCCCTTCACCAAGGAGTTCGCCTCCGTTTCCGCGCGCTCATTCGTCAAGGACATTCTGGTGGACCGGGTCGGCATGAAGGCGGTCGTTGTCGGCAAGGATTACACGTTCGGAAAACAACGGGAGGGCAACCTCGCTCTCTTGCAAGAGCTGGGCGAGGAGTTCGATTTCAAGGTTTTCGTTTTGGATTGGATTAAAGGCGCCGGTTCCGCGGAGGCCCGAAGCAGCAGCACGAGGATACGGGACCTGGTACGCGAAGGAAAAATGGAAAAGGCCCGGAAACTGCTTGGCCGCAATTATCAGATACGGGGGATCGTCGAGTCCGGGCGCAACCGGGGAGGCAAGCTTCTCGGGTTTCCCACCGCCAACATCAAGCTCTACGACGAGCTTTGCCCCAAGACGGGCGTCTACGCGGTCACGGTCGAAAGCCAGGACGGCCGCAAATTCAAGGGAGTGGCCAACATCGGGTACAGCCCTACTTTCGACGACCATGTTTTCACGGTCGAAGTCCATATCCTGGATTTCAACGAAAACATCTACAATCAGAAGATCAGGGTGAATTTCATCAACCGAATCAGGGACGAGAAAAAATTCGCCGGGATTTCCGAATTGTCCGACCAGATTAAAAAGGACGTGGAAACCGCCCGCGAGATTCTCTCTCTTTAAAATGGACAGGAAGCTCATCCTTTCCCTTTTGGCGGGAACGCTGTTTTCCGCCGTCACACTTTATTTCGCGTTCAGGAACGTTCCGTTTTCGGAACTGGTCCGATATCTGAAATCGATCGACTATTACGTCGTCATACCCGCCTCCGCCGCCATAGTCGCGGCTTTCGTGTTTCGGGGACTGCGCTGGAGAGTCATCCTTGGCCCGGCCAAGGAAGTGACTTTTTTCGAAGCGTTCCATCCTTTGATGATCGGGTTTATGGCCAACTGCGTGTATCCGGGGCGCGTAGGGGAAATCGGACGGCCATTGATCCTGAAAGCCAAAAGCGGCGTTCCCTTTTCTACGGGGCTTGCCACGGTGGGAGTAGAGCGTCTCCTGGATCTTCTATGCCTTGTCCTTCTCTTCGGAATCGCGTTGCACGACACCGACCCGTCGGCCGCAGGCGAGGTCGGGTTCATGGGCTATCGAATCGACGGCTCCGTCCTGGCCGACGTGGGCAAGGGCATGATCGCGTTGGGGGCGCTGATAGCGGCGGCTATCGCCCTGATATCCTCGGCCCGGGCGAGAAAGCTCGCCGAAAGCATAATCGCCCGGATTCCAGGCCTTCTGTTTTTTTTGCATCCTTCCCGAAAGGAAAAATTCGCCGTAAAACTTTCTACGACGACATCCGGATTCATGGAAAACCTCGCTTCCGGCTTCGCCCTTGTGAAATCCCCCCGGCGTATTATCGTTTGTTTGATATATTCGTCGTTGGTTTGGGCGTTTTCGATCTACTCCTATTATATAGTGGCGAAAGGAAGTCCCGGGATCGATCTTACCGTGATGGAAACGACGGCGGTCATGGTTCTGATTTGCTTCGCCATAGCGCTTCCTTCCGCGCCCGGCTACTGGGGGCTTTGGGAGGCCGGAGGGGTTTTCGCTCTTAGCCTTTTCGGAATCGACCAGAAGGACGCGGCGGGTTACACGCTGGCGAACCACGCGATCCAGATCTTTCCTGTAGTGCTGGTCGGATTGGTATCCGCCTGGTTGACGGGAGTCGATTTCAAAATCGTGGCAAGGCAAAAAGATCGTTGCAATATCGACGACGATGACTTAAAAGAAACCGTCTGAAAAATACGGAATGGAAACTGGAAGAGAGGTTTAATCGTGGTTAGACTCGACATCGTTACATACCCGGACGAATTTTTGCAAAAACCCACGAAACCGGTTGAAAACATAGACGGCGAGTTCCAGGAATTCGTCGAATCCATGGCCGAAACCATGTACGCGTCCAGTGGAATCGGGCTTGCGGCAATCCAGGTCGGAAAAGGGCGCAGTTTCCTGATTTACGATATCGCTCACCCTCAAAACGGCCACAAACTGGAGGTTCTGGTCAATCCCAGGATCCTCGAGAGCGAGGGAGAGACGATCTCCGAGGCCGAGGGCTGCCTGAGCATCCCCGGCTACCGATCCGACGTCAGAAGGGCGGAAAGAGTCCTGGTGGAAGGATTCGACAGGGAGGGCGCTCCGAAGCGAATCGAGGCGGACGGGCTTCTGTCGATCGTTTTGCAGCACGAAATCGACCATCTCGAAGGCAAGTTGTTCATAGACCGTATCAGCGCCCTGAAACGACAACTTTTTAAAAGGCGCGTGCAGAGGCAAATGAAAACGTCATGAACGAAAAATTTCGTACAATGTTTTTCGGTTCGCCGGATTTCGCGGTCCCTTCGTTGAAGGCCCTGGCGGAGAGCGGACGGGAGGTGGCCGCGGTGGTCACCCAGCCGGACCGGCCGAAAGGCCGCGGCAGAAAGCCGTCGTCTCCCCCGGTGAAAGTGGCCGCGGAGGAATTGAACCTCGACGTCTTGCAGCCGGAAAAAATCAACAAAGAGGAATTTTATCGAAAAACTGCCGAGATAGCCCCGGACGTGCTGGTGGTCGTCGCTTTCGGCCAGATTTTTTCCGACAGGCTTCTTTCCATTCCTCCCCATGGCGGCGTCAACGTTCACGCGTCGCTTCTTCCCAAGTACCGGGGGGCCGCTCCGATTCACCGGGCCATTCTGGACGGCGAAACGGAAACCGGAGTGACGACCATGTACATGGCGAAGAAACTCGACGCGGGCGACATACTCCTTGCCTCCAGTACCCCCATCGGACCCGAAGACACGTCGGGAACGCTTCACGACCGTCTGGCCGACATAGGCGCGAAGCTCCTCGTCGAAACCTTGGACAAGCTGGAGCAAGGCCAAGTAGTCCCGCTGCCCCAGGACCACTCTCGCGCGACATTCGCCCCCAAGCTGGAAAAGGACGACGGTCGAATCGACTGGAGCCGGTCTCCGGAAGAGATCGAGCGATTCGTGAGAGGAATGACCCCGTGGCCCGGCGCCTTCACGTTTATGGAAGACAAGCGCATCAAGATTTTCAAGGCGGCTCCCGCCGCAGGCGTGAAAAGCGCTTCTCCCGGCCTCGTTCTGCAAGGGTTCGAAAACGAGCTGCGCGTAGCGACGGGCGAAGGCGGGGCGTTGTCGATCATCGAACTGCAAGGGGCATCTGGAAAGAGATTGCATATAAGAGATTTTCTGTTGGGGAACGAAATCCCCCCCGGCGCCGTTCTAACCTGAAACTTCCAACCCGAATATCGAAAACATGGACTCTAGAAAAATAGCCCTTGACATATTGAACGGTCTGGACCAGCGAGATCAGACCTTGGACGCGCTCCTGGAAAAGGCTACCGAGAACGTGAAATTTCCGTATCAAAAAGACCGCTCCCTTCTGCAAGCCATCGTATTCGGCGTATTGAGATGGCGCAAGCGATTGGACTGGACCATCGCCAAGCTCTCCAATACGCCGTTCGAAAACATTGCGCCCCCGGTGTTGAATATTTTGCGCGTGGGGCTTTTTCAAATCAAATTTATGGATCGAATCCCCGAATCCGCCGCAGTGAACACGGCGGTGGAGCTTGCGAAGACCGACCAGCCCGAATGGATCGTGAAATTCGTCAACGCCCTGCTTAGAAACGCGTCGTCCTCGACGGATTCGCCCGACTTTCCGCTCCCGGAGGACGGACTCGTCCGAAGCCTGAGCGTGGAAAAGTCCTTTCCGGAGCCGTTGCTGGAAAGATGGCTGGAACGTTTCGGGGAAGATGAGACCCGGGAACTTTGCGACGCGTCCAATCGAATCGCCCCGATCACGGTCCGCATGAACAGCTCCCGGACCACGGAGGAGAAGCTGTTGAAATCGCTGGGAGGCGAAACCGGAAACGTCTGGCGGACAAAGGTTTCTCCCGACGGAGTCGGATTCTCCAATCCCAAGAAACCCATACCCGAATTGGCTGCGTTTCGCTTGGGTTGGTTCCAGGTGCAGGACGAAGCCGCGCAGTTGGCGGCCGGCCTTCTTTCCCCCATTCCGGGGGAAACCGTTCTGGACGCTTGCGCCGGTCTGGGCGGAAAGACGGGGCAGATCGCGCAGGCCATGAAAAACCGGGGCAGAATCGTCGCCATGGACAGCAGCAAGGCCAGGCTTCAAAAGCTCGCCAAGGATATGGACCGACAAATCGTCACCAATGTGACCACCCATGTCCACGATCTGGCCGAGCCGCTCAAGGGAAGGCCGTTCAGGCAGTACGACCGGATTTTCCTGGACGCGCCCTGTTCCGGTTCCGGCGTGCTGAGGAGAAACCCGGACGGCAAATGGCGGGTGGACTGGGAAAACGTCGGCGCCTTCGGAGCACGGCAGATCAGGTTTTTGGACAACCTGGCGCCCGCGCTGAAACCCGGCGGGGTTCTCGTCTACTGCGTGTGCAGCATGGAGCCGGAGGAGACCTTCGAAGTGGCGGAAACCTTCTTGAGGAACCACAGGGAGTTTTCGGTTCAAGAACCTCCCCGGGAACTCGTCGATCTGGAACCGTCGCTTTTCACGAAAAAAGGCTTTTTCAGGAGCTATCCCCACAAGCACGAAATGGACGGCTTTTTCGCGGCCGGGTTCGTCAAGAATAGGAGATGACCCTTTGCGTCTGAAAATCGAAACAACGAAAATCGGGAGATGAAACAATGAAATTGATCGCACCATCCATATTGTCGGCGGATTTTTCAAAACTTGGCGAGGAAGTACGGGCCGTGGAGGAGGCAGGGGCGGACTGGATACACGTGGATGTCATGGACGGCCATTTCGTGCCGAACATTACCATGGGTCCTTTGGTCGTGAAGGCGGTGAGGAAATCGACCCGGCTTCCGCTGGACGTCCACCTGATGATCGAAAACGCGGACCGGTACGTCGCCGATTTCGCCAAGGCCGGGGCCGACTGGATTTCGGTGCAGGTCGAGGCATGCACGCACCTGAACCGGACCGTTCAGCTCATAAAGGAAAACAAGGCGAAGGCCGGTGTCGTGCTGAACCCCTCCACGCCATTGTCGGCTCTGGACTGGGTTCTGGAGGACGTCGACTATGTGCTGGTCATGGGCGTGAACCCCGGTTTCGGAGGGCAGAAGTTCATCGAGAACAGTCTCGAGAAGATAAAGGGCATCAAAAAAGCGCTCGCCGACAGGGGGCTTTCCGCTCTTGTTCAGATCGACGGGGGCGTGAACAAGAACACCATCTCCCGAATCGCCGCGGCGGGCGCCGACGTTTTCGTGGCGGGCTCGGCGATATACGGAAGCGACAACTACAAGGAGACCGTCGCGCAGTTTCGCGAATTGATCGAAAAAGCCTTGTGAATCGGAAAGGACCATGAGGAAACCAAGATGAGCGATACCGCAAATCCCAGGATTCTCGTCATCCACGGCCCGAATTTGAACATGCTCGGAAAAAGGGAACCGGAGATCTACGGCTCGGCGACCTTGGACGAAATAAACGCCGGCCTGGTCAAGCAGGCGGCAGAGAACGGATTCGAACTGGAAACGTTCCAGTCCAACCACGAGGGCGAGATCGTGGACAGAATCCAGCGGGCGTTCGAGCAAGGAACCGACGGCGTCATCATAAACCCGGCGGCCTTCACCCACACCAGCGTCGCCGTCAGGGACGCCCTACTCCTGCTGGACGTCCCGATCGTGGAAATCCATCTTTCCAACATTTACAAAAGGGAACCGTTCCGCCACAAATCCTTGGTCTCGGACATCGCGACGGCCCAGATCGCGGGGTTCGGTCCCGTGGGATACAACCTGGCCCTCGATGGAATGTTCCGGCTAGTTTCGCGGTTCGGAAGCCTGTAGGATTTCGGTAAGGAGCCGCGTGATGCGGCCGGATGAGTTTTCATTCACAACCACAATTCATTGATGGAGGATGTCGATGACCCTTAAAGATGCTGCGATTGCAGTCCTTGTTGCGATTCTGCCGATGACGATGCTTTCCGGATGCGGCGAACGAGAGAAGATCACCAGTCTCAGCCAGCTCGAGGAAAAGGAGTTCGCGGTGCCGACCGGGACCGTGGCCGACAAGCTCGTGCTCTCCGTGTTGCCGAAAGCGAAATTCAAATACTTCAACAGCGTGGCGGACGCCGCGCTCGCAGTCAAGAGCGGCAAGGCCGACGCCGTGGCCTACGACGAGCCTATCCTGCGCAACATCGCCGCGAAGCAGGGAGGGCTGGCGGTGCTCGGCCAGATGATCACCTTCGACAACTACGCCTTCGCCGTCCGGCTGGACGATATCGAGCTGAAGTCCGCCATCGACGGCGTTGTCGCGGATTCCAGAGCCGACGGCACGGAGCAAGACATGCGACGGCGCTGGTTCCCGGAAAACGGCAGCCCCGCTCCGATGCCCGATATTCCCGACGGAGAGGGCGAAGTGCTGCGTCTCGGCACGGCCAGCGTGACGGAGCCATTTTCCTTCGTTGACGGCTCGGGCAAGGTGGTGGGCTACGACATCGAACTGGCCCGCAAGGCGGCCCGTCGGCTCGGCAGGAGACTCGAAGTCGTCGACATGGAGTTCGGCGCCTTGATCCCGGCGCTGGCCTCGGGCAAGGTCGATATGATCGCGGCCTGCATCACCGTTACCGAGGAGCGTTCGAAACAGGTACTCTTTTCGGAACCGTACTACACCGGCGGCATTGGAGCGCTGGTCCGAAAATAAGCCGTCTCCGTTCTTTCGACCGCTTTCCCGGCCGCCATGCGCTTTCCCATCGGACACGCTCCGTTTTCCCGGATCGAAATCGATCCCCGGGAACACGATTTTTTTTGCCGGTCCCCTTGAGTTTTCGGGCGTATCCTTGTTCCCGGATTTTGCGCATGGCGGCCTCCGCGCTTCCGTTGCATTTGAATGCGACAATATCAAACGGCGCCTTTTCCTCGCAATGTTATCCGCCTATACCCAAATATGGCAGTTGGCGATTGTTTTCTTTAAACCATCCGTATTTCCGATAAAGATCGCCGACCGAATCCAGAGATAAAGCCATCAACATCGTCAAAGGGAAAACAGTACTACCTTGAAAGGGCTGCCCTCTATCCCCGACCGCTAACCGATAGCAGCTATCCGCCAACTCTCCCATCCCTGATCTCCACCACCCTGTCCGCCATCCCCGAAATCTCCTTGCTGTGCGTCGCCAGCACCAGCGTGGTTCCCAAATCCTTGACCATCTCCGTCAGAAGGCGCACGATGATTTCGCTGTTCTTCGAGTCGAGATTGCCGGTGGGCTCGTCGGCGAACACGATCTTGGGGGAATTTATCAGCGCTCGGCAGATGGCCACCCGCTGCTTTTCCCCGCCGGACAGCTGGTGGGGGAAGTTCTCCCGCCTTCCGTCGAGACCCACCCTTTCCAAAAGCCTTTCGGCTTTTGCCAGAGCACCCGGGTCTCTTCGAAGTTCGGCGGGAAACATGACGTTCTCCAGGGCCGAGAGGGACGGGACCAAGTGGAACGACTGGAACACGAAGCCGATCTTTTCGTTTCTGAGCGGGGCCAGTTCGTCCTCGGTCATGTCGGTGACGTCCCGTCCGTCGATGACTACCCGGCCCGAGGTGGGCCTGTCCAGGCCGGAGAGCAGGCTCAGCAAGGTGGATTTGCCGCTCCCGCTGTTTCCCGAAATCACCAGGAACTCTCCGGACGGCACGATCAGGGTCGCCTCCTCCAGCACCTGGATCACGCGATCCCCGATGCTGTAGCGCTTGGTCACCTGTTTGGCTTCCAGGACATCGAGGACGTCGGCGCCGGTCTCATTCCCCTTCGCCTTCGTCGAGTCCGTGTTCGTCGAATGGTCTTCCATCAGTTCATCGCCTCGGAAACTTCCTTTAAAAAGCGGCTTTTGGGATTGTAGTTGCCCATACGGTAGTTCGCCGAACTCAAATAAAGATTCTTCTCGGACCGGGTGATCGCCACGTACATGAGCCTGCGCTCCTCCTGCAGGTCGAACTCGGAGCCGAGGGATTTCCAGTGGGGGAAAAGCTGCTCCTCGCAGGCGACCACGAACACGACGGGAAACTCCAGGCCCTTGGCCGCGTGGACCGTCATCAGGCTCACCCCGCCGTTCTTTTCGTCGGCGTCCTCCGTGTCCTCCCTCACCAGGGCGGCCTCCTCCAGGTAGTCGAGCAGAGTCTCGTGCTTGGAGGCGGCGTAGATCAGCTGCTCGATGTTTTCCTCCCTTGAAGTGAACTCCATGGAACCCGCCTTGACGTATTCCTTCAGGTGATCCATGTAGTTCACCGCGCCGATCACCTTCCGAATCGCCTCGTCCGGCTTCATGTCCCGGATTTCGTCCAACAGTTTAATCAGGGAATCCATGCCGTCGTACAGCTTGGGAGTGAGCAGTTTTTCCCTGAGGGCCTTGCGAACGGCCCCCTGGAGCCCCATGCCTTCCTCCTTGCTCGCGTACAGTTTTTTGACGGTCGCGGGTCCCACGCCTCTCTTCGGAGTGTTGATCACGCGCTCGAAGGCGGCGTCGTCCAGGGGAAAGACGGCCGACGAAATGTAGCAGTTCAGGTCCAGGATTTCCTTGCGCTCGAAGAAGCCCTTTCCTCCGACGATTCTGAACGGAATTCGTTTGGCCCGGAAGGCCTTCTCGAAGGCGAGGGAACAGAACTTGGTCCTGTACAGCACGGCCATGCCTTTGTAGGGCATGCCGTGGTCGTTCAGAACCATGGCTTTTCGCGCCACCCAGTCGGCCTCCTCCTCGTCGCTCATGAACTCGTGCATCTCGATCAGGCCGCCGTTCTTTTCGGAAAAGCACTTTTTTTCCATCCGGTCCTGGTTGTTCTGAATGAGATCGTTGGCGACCCGCACGATTTCGGCAGAGCTTCTGTAGTTCTGCTCCAGCTTGAAAATCTTGGCGTTCTTGTATTTTTTCCGGAAGGAGAGGAAATGGTTCACGTTGCTTCCCCGGAACGAGTATATGGCCTGCCAGTCGTCGCCCACGCAGAAGAGATTTCCGTCGCGAACCAGGAGCGCGGTCAGTTCCTCCTGGAGGTTGTTGGTGTCCTGGTATTCGTCGCAGAGGATGTACTGGAAGAAGTTCCGGTATTTTTCCCGGACGTCGTCGTGGTCCCGGAGAAGGTCGCGGGTTTTCATGAGGATGTTGTCGAAATCCACGGCGTTGGCGTTCTTCAGCTCCTTTTCGTAGAGCTGGTAGACGCCGTCCATGCGGATGTGCTTGTACTTCGGCTTCTCGTCGAAGTATTTCATCGGGTTTCCCGAGTTCTTGGCGGAGGATACGTGGGACAGGACCGGAAACACGTCCTTCTTGTCGAAGTTCAGCCTGCTCACGATAATATCCCTCATAACTTTCTGCTGCTTGTACGTGTCGTAGATCTGCAAGGGGGTGTGATACCCCAAACGGTCGCAGTGAATCCTCAGAATCTTGTAGCAGGCCGAATGGAACGTCCGCACCCAAGGGAACTTGGAAATGGGAAAGCCGGTCTGCTTCACCAGGCGTTCCTTCATCTCCTCGGCGGCCTTGTTCGTGAACGTGATCGCAAGCAATCGTTCGGGGTCGTATCCGTTTTCCACCATGTACGCGATTTTGGCCGTCAGGGTTCTCGTCTTGCCCGATCCCGCGCCGGCCACTACCAGCGTGGGGTCTCCCAAATGCTCCACCGCTTTTTTCTGTTGGCTCGAAAGTTCCATTCCGTCGTCCGTCGTTCCCCTTCTCTATGTAAATGTCCAAATGTATAAAAACGATCCGCCGAAGCGGGTCCCGTCGAAACAAAAAAGGAAACCCGAAGGTTCCGGGCCGCTTTATACCCCATACGAGACCAAATGTAAAAACGTCTTTGGGAGGCGCAAGGCGGTCATTCCCTCAAGAACGATTCCAGGTCCATGTCCCGGCGGATTCCCAGGCGCGTGAGGCAAAAATCGTAGCGCACGGGGTCGTCCGGGGCCAATTTTTTGAACGCCCCTGTGATCTCGAGGGCTGTCTTCATGTCCGCGTTCCGGCGGGCGGTGAATCCCATTCCGATCGCAGTCCTGTGCATGTGGGCGTCCAGGGGAACGATCAGCTTCGGTCGAAGTCCAGGGTCCCATCCGCCGGGATCGACGTCGTCGCGACGGACCATCCATCTGAAATACAGGTGGAACCGCTTGCAGGCCGACCCTCTGCGGGGTTCCGGCGCGAGGTGGCCGGGGCAGGACGGGCAAGATTTTCTGATGGACTCGGCGAAAAAGCACAATCCCGAATAGACGGTACCGTCGTTTTTTTCCTGGCCGCGCATGAAGCATTCCCCG
>CAZNTU010000135.1:0-14962 GCA_964575975.1 uncultured Desulfobacteraceae bacterium | reverse complement strand
GATCGAATTCCGTGTCAAGCTTTTTTTTGAAGAAACGGCAATTTGCTTATCATTATTTATCTCATGCAAGGTTAAAGCGGTTAAGATAAAAACCGAACCGTTCTTTTTCCAGGTCCGGGTCCATTCCCAGTTCGGATGCATTACAGAAGTGGCTGCCGAATTTTGAACGGGGATTGTCCCGCAGCCAGACCTGCATCCGTTTCCGGACCGTTCGGCTGAAAGGGATATCGAAGTGTTCGTATATTTTTTTCATGGATATGATCGGATCCTTGCTCAGATCAGCGTGAAACACATCAAAAACCTGTTCCTCCCTCAATTTTTCCCGAACCTTTAAGGCCCGCTCAAGCCCCTTGACCCAAAGGGCAGGATACCAGTCCGCTATGGCCGGGATATTCACTTGACCAGTGGTTAATTGCGTCCAACGGGAAACCAAGCTGACACCGGACACCATGGCTTCAAATGGATCCCGGTGCGTAAATATGATTCTGGCGTCGGGATAGGTCTTCAAAAGGGGCTCCAGGCCAAACAGGTGAATGGGCGCCTTGAGTACCCAGCGCTCGTTGGGTAGTTTCCACTGGAACACCTGGAGCAGGCGTTTGTGCCAGCCATAGGCCGGGGTCATGTCGCAGTCCCCCACCCAATTGCCATGACCGAACAGGCTGGACCCGACACTCCAGCCCGCATGGACAAATTCATGGGCCATGAGATTCTGGCATTCCGCAGTGCCCAGGGCCATAAAATTGATGCCGTTGATGCCCCGCAGCTCGGGTCCCATTGAGAACAACCCTTCCATGGCGTCGTAACTTGATTGGATCCTTGGATCAGGCACGCGGGGCAACAAGGGGGGAGGCGGACAGACAGCGCCTGCTGATTCAAAATTTCTCAGGAACCGGGACAATGGATCCAAAGCCATCAGGGTCTGGGTAATGGTGGTACCGGTCCTGGGCAGTCCCACGATAATAATGGGGGCCTTGATTTCTTCGCCCTGAATTTCAGGATGATCTTTTATCAACTGGGTAACCTGCAACCGGTTGACAAGGATCTGGGCGATCGTCTGCTGAAAATAGCCGGCAGTGCCTTCGGCCAGGTCCAGGTCATTGTTCAGGGAGTCGATCAGCGCTTCCAGGCCATGTTTAAAGGTATCCCCCCCGAAATCCTCCAAGCCGGATGTCTTGACGGCATTCTCCATAAACGGCTGTGATACAAGCTTAATCCCCACGGGTGTTCTCCTCTTTCTTGAAAATGTTGTTTCGTACCGCCTCAATTCCTCCCAAAGAAAATTCATATACATGGGCGGCCCATTGTTCATATCTCTCATTCGGGGAATAATCCGGAAACAGACGGGAAAAAACCGGCCATGCGAAACTGTAGTAAAGCAGTTGCCCGGCCACCGACACCAGGCAGTCCCGGGCCATGTCATCTGTCGCATCCTCTCCCAGAAGGTCCCGGAACATTTTTAAATGCCGCTTGATCCGGGGCCGGTTGTAGGTATCCACCAGCTCCTCGATGAACGGGGAGGGCCGGATCATCTCGGAAATAAAAATGGATGTAATGTCCGAGGCGAAAGCATTGTTCTTATAGAGCATGGCGCAGAAGTTTGAAATCATCGACCCGAGCTGCTCCCGGGGTGTTTTTCGGTCCCAGTCCTCCCGGTCGAACCGATCGTAAGCGGAAAAAATGGCACCCAGAATTTCACGGTACAGTTTTTCCTTTGATCCGAAATAATAATTAACCGCGTTAACGTTGGCTGCCCCTGCGTTTTTGCAGATTTCCCTGACAGTTGCGTCCCGATATCCCTTTTCCGCGAATACCTTGATGCCTGCTTCGAATAATTCTTTTCGAGTGTTTTTTGATTTAATTTCCGGCATGGACGACCCTTTCAGAAAATTTAATACAATCGCATCAACCAATCCATCTAATACGCCTGTATTAACTTGTCAAGCCGCAAATCATTTTTATGAATATGCAAAAAGTAAAATATCTTGAAAGGGCTGTCGTCGGTGACTATTGCTAATATTACAGCACTTGAAAACTATCGGCTGCGAGAAAAAATCGAAGAACTTTTTGCCGTGCAGAAGGGAAGGATCGACGGTGCGCGACCGCGCACATGGTACCCGGACAATCCGCGTGGAAGACAATTCACGCAATTTGTCTCGCTGGGATATCATTGTTTCCTGACGAAAAAATAAAGGGAGTAGAGGTCAAGCTTAAAAAACAAGAACCCGGAAAAACCAAATCGCTTGTCAAGCTCGAAAAGAAACTGGAAAGCTGGCTCGCGCAACGCTCTCTCGCCCAGATCCTGGATTGGTTCGACTGCATTGAAACCACAAAGGTACAGACTGTCATGGGCAGCTACCGATGGTCCACCGAATCAGTGAACAGAGACAAGCTGTTCAAGCTGAGCGAGCCGGGTTTCGCGCTGGCCACTGCGAGTCGGCGACGGAGCTGGAATCGCTTCGGGGTTTGGAGGGCGCCGCCGGACGGATTTACTACTCGGCCTTTTCGGGACTGATCCGCAACGAGGCGTTCGCGTTCCAGGGAAGAAACCGACGGCCGCCCCGCGACCCGATGAACGCGCTTCTCTCCTTCATCTACATGCTGCTTATCAACGAAGTGCTCTCGGCGGTCAAGACGGTCTGCCTGGACCCGTACCTGGGCTCCCTTCACGAGGTCAGCTACGGACGGCCGTCGTTGGCGTGCGACCTGGTGGAGGAATATCGCTCGTTCCTGGGCGACCGGGTGGTGCTAGGCCTGGTCAACCGAAAAACGATCCGGCCGGAGGATTTCGTCGTGCGGGAGAACGCCCCCGAGAATTTCGTCGACGAGGAGGAAAGGAAACGTCACCGATGTCAGTTCCATTCTTTCATAGGCGAAGATACGGCGGTTGTTTTCAAAACGGCGAGACATCGAAATCCTTGACGCGATCGTTTTCGCCCCAAGCGGAAAAGGCCTGCCGCATGCCTACAGCGTGCCTACAGCGACGAAAGGTACCTTTCGAATTCCTCGAGGCTTTCCGCGGCAACCGCTTTCATCTGGATGGCCTCGAGGACGTCGGCGTCGCGGACGAACAGCATCTTGAACACGAGATCGATCTTAGGGCTCAACATCGGCTTCATAATTCCATCCTTCCGGTTTTTCGAGTCAACCCGAGCATTCGACAGGGACGGCGATTTCGTTTTCCATTTCGCCTATCATATGTTGCCGGTCGGCAATGGGCAACTCGTTAAAAAACATCCGTAAAACAACGACTGTCTTCTCGGTTGGCCTATAGAGGAAGGCGACGGAAAAGATATTGAAATATTCGGACAAGAGTGCTTCAATGAGACGGAAAAAAACGCTGGAGGCGTAAATTCGCTTATGTCGAAATATATCAAATCGATTCTGACAATTGGTATTCTGACAACCTGTGCCGTGCTTTTTTTCCCTGTGCAAGGCGAAAAAAGCGATGAAAGTCGCGATATCGGCCGTGCGAGGGTTTACCGAGGCGTGGTTCCGAATCGGAACGAAGCCAGGAGCATTGTCGCAAAGCATCTGGAGAAACCGGGTCCGTCGCTTTCGGAGAGCGGAAGAGCGCCCGATGCGGAGGTCGCCGAAAAAGTGGATTTGGTGGTGCAAAACGGCCACGTCCGCGAAGTGCGCTGCCTTGCGGCAACTCCGGACGGAAAGATGCTGATTTCCTTCGATGAGACTGGCGCGGTGAAACTCTGGGAAATCGAAACCGGAAGACTCCTCCGAAATTTTCGTCACGACCGCGCAAATCCGGGGCAAAACCAGTTGGCGATCTCGCCCGACGGTTCCTTTTTCGCGACGGGCGCCGACGACGGTCTGATCAAGGTCTGGGATCCGCAGTCCAAGGAACCGATGGAAACCCTGTCGGGGGACAAGGGCGGGAGAATCAGCGGCTTGGCGGTCGATCGCCTCGGACGGGTTTTGTTCTCCACTTGCGACAGCGGCTGCGAATTGTGGAATGTCCATGACGGGAAGCTTTTGGCGAAAAGCCAAGAGGAAGGGGGATATTCCGGGCTGGCCTCCGACCCCGAGGGGAATTTCCGCGTTCTCGCGAGCAACAACATTTTTTTCAAGGAACATTTTGCCGGCGGCGGCAGTCGCCTGAAAGGGGAAATGCCTTATAGGATCGTGTCCTTGAAGGCAAGTCCGTCCGGCAAGCTGATCGCCGTCGCAGACGCCGGAGGCGACATTGAGGTTCGAAGGGCGAGCGATCTCGGGTTGGTGGAAAAATTTCGGTTCGACGAGTCCGACCGTTTTATAGGCGAAACCGTCCCTCTGGCGATCAGTCCCGACGACAGGACTTTGATCGCCGGAAACAGCGACATTCGTGTTTGGGACCTGTATTCCGAATTTCCTCCGGTGCATGTAAAAGAGGCGCACAACCGAATGACCAGTGTGGCCTTCGAACCTTCCGGGAAATATTTTTTTTCGGGAGGCATGAACGGCGAAATCCGAATGTGGGAAACGAAAACGGGCAAACCGGTCAAAATGTTTCCGGCTCTCGCCCACGACAATGTTTTCATGGCGGAAACGATTGATCGCATCGTATCCGATCCCGAATTCACACGCCTTTTGGCAGGCTTCGGAAACAATCGGGTCAGTCTTTGGGATCTGGAAACGCTCGCCATGTCGAACACGATCGAAACGCAAAAGACGGGCGACGCGCCTTGGAGCTTCCGCATGGCGCCCCGGGGAAAAGTCTTCGCCACCAGCCACGGCCAAGGCGTGGTCAAGCTGTGGAGCATGCTTGCCGGCTCGCTGATGCACGAACTGGTTCTCGATTTGCCCTATGCCTCCACCTCCTGGTTCGATTTTACCCCCGATGGAAATCATATTTTGATCGTGCGCGAGTATACGGGAGGAAATTTCGCTGTAAGCGTCGTATCCGTCGAAACCGGCAGGGATGAGGCCAGAGTGGACGGATACGACGGCGTCGCCATCGATCCGGGAGGAAAGTTCTTCGCGGCCAAGTCCGTCGGTTCCTACGCGGTCGATATTCGGGAGCTTCCATCCGGCCGGCTCGTCCATTCCGTGGATACGGGAGTCGCCGCGGCCGAATACGAGATTGTCGAGACAAAGGATTTCGCTGGACAAAGTCGGTTCGTCCCCGAAGAAATCCAAATGATGGTTGCCAGCCCCTGCGGCCGGCGCATTCTGGTTCTTTACTATACCGGGCGCATGGATATCGTGGATACGGAAACCGGGGGCTTGACCAAGGATTTCAGGGAAAGGACTTCCATTCTGTACGACAACGACGTTGACAGGCTCTCGTTCGACGACTCCGGCGGCTACGTTGTCTACAGGGGGATCGACAACGGGGGGGCGGACGTGTGGAATGCGAAAACCGGAAAAAAGGCACTCCGGATCGACGGACACGTATCGACCATTTTCAAGGTCTTCATCGAACCCGAAAAAGGGCTTGCGGTGGCCGTTTCGGACGACCGCGCAACCGTTTGGAGCCTGAAGACCCAAAAACTCGTTTTCGCGATGGAGGGCCGAGGATTCGAAAACGCCTTCGTCGATACGACCTGGCGCTACCTTGCGGTCCAGGAATACGAAAGATGCCGAATCCTGGATCTTTCCTACGGAGCATTCGTCGAAACGCTTCCGCAGGAAGGCGACCTCTATTCCATGACGGTTTCCGAGGGGGAAACCTCGTCCCGTATTCCGGTTTTCGTATGCCGTTCGGATACGGGAAAAATCGAATTCGTAGATCCTTTCGAAAGAAAGCCGGTCGCGGACCCTAGCCTGGCGTTCGACCGCCATTCGTCGAACGCGACGCACATGCTGATCCGAGGCAAGTTCCTGGCGGAAGTCCGCGACGGAATCGAAACCAGGATCGTCAACGTGGAAAACGGCTCGGTCGTTTCCCTGGTCGATTCGGGTTCCGAATGGATCTCCTACACTCCCGACGGCTGTTTCGATTCTTCCAGGCACGGCGGCTCGCTGCTAGCCATCGTAAAGGGTTTGGAAGCATACGGCCCCGACCAGTTCGCCCTTGTAAAAAACAGGCCCGACCTGATGCTGCGAGACATGGATTTGGGAAGCGAAAAAATCCGGGAGTACTTTTACCGCCGGCACTTGAAGCACCTGAAGAAATTCGGCTTGGAGTCCGAAGCGGCGATTTCGGTCGGCTACGAGGCGCCCGAAGCCGAAATTTCCTCCGTCCGGCAGGAAGGAAAAACGGCAATTCTTTCATGCGGATTCCGGGACGATTCGCATTCCTTGAAAAGCTACAACATCTACGTGGACGACGTGCCGCTTTTCCCCGGAGACGGAAAACCGATTTCGGGACACTCGGCCTCGGCGACGGAAACTTTCGAATTGACGTCGGGAAGCAATACGATCGAGGCGTCCTGCATAAACGCTGCCGGGGTCGAGTCCTTCCGGGCGCGGACCCGCCTGGAATACGACGATAAGACAAAACCCGATCTCTACTACGCCGGGTTCGGAGTTTCCGAATACGCCGATTCTTCGCTGAACCTGAAATACGCGGACAACGACGCGGAGGACCTGGGAATCCTGTTTTCCAGCATGAAGGGAGCTTTCGGAGACATCCGCGTCCGCGCTTTCGTCAACGGCGAAGCCGGCAAGGAAAACATCGAAAAGGCTGCCGACTTTCTGGCGGAAGCGTCCGTCGACGACGTGGTCGTGCTGTTTTTCGCGGGCCACGGCGTTCACGACAACGACCCGGAATCGACCTGTTACTTTCTGCCCCACGACGCGGACTTGAGCCGCCTGGGAGACACGGGGATATCCTGCGACGACATCGAAAGACTTCTCTCGAAAACCCGGTCCAGGAAAAAAGTCCTTCTTCTAGACACGTGCGAATCCGGCGAAGTCGACGACCAGGCGTCGAACCTCTATTTCGCCAAAGCGGAAAGCCGCGGCATTTCGCCCAGGACCTCCCGGACGGTCGTGGCGAAATTCCGGCTTCTCGACCCGAATTCGGAACGATTCCGCTTCATAGACAAAAACAGATTCGTCTACAACGACCTTGTCAGGCGAACGGGCGCGGTGGTTTTCAGTTCCAGCGGGGGGAACGAATTCTCCTACGAAAGCGACGAATTCGAAAACGGTTTCTTCACCGAAAGCCTTATATCGACCATCATGTCCGCATCGACGGACAAGGACGAAAACCGTTGTCTTTCCATAGGCGAGATTCTGGCAGAAACCTCCGCCGCAGTCGCCGAGATGAGCGAAGGACTTCAGCATCCCGCAGTGGACCGGGAAAACATCCACCAGAAAATCGAGTTTCCCGTCGTGGGGGCGCTGGTATCGAAAAAGGGGAAAAACGGCGAATCCGGCGCCGGAATTTCTCCTGAAACGCTCCATTGGCACATCGACCAAAGGATTGTTCTGTTCTCCCTCGGCGGAGTAAACGAAGGCGTACTAAGGGGGGTCTCCGACAAGAGCATTCTCTTGGACAGGGGGTCGCCGGGCCGTCCCGAACATCTCTCCGGTCCTCATTCGAATTTCCTTCTGGTCAAACTCGCGTCGGACATTTCCCCCGATGCGGTTTCGCGTTGGAAAAAATCGAAATACAGCGTAAAAGCGCCGACACGAGGTCTCCTCCCGATGATGGACGCGGCGGCTGGAAACGACGTCGGGCGCTTGGAAAGCCTCGTATCCGCCGGAGGAGAAGTAAACGCCGCGACCTACAACGGCAGGACGGCCCTTTCGTTCGCCTGCCAAGCAGGAGCCGGGAAAGCGGTCAGATGGCTTCTCGACCGAGGAGCAAAAGTAGACGAGACAACCCTCGACGGTTTGAGCCCCTTGTACTACGCGGTCGGCTACGGCTTTCCCGGGATAGCGAAAATTCTCCTGGAAAGAGGCGCGAAGGCAAACCGAATCGACGGCTACGGAACGCCCCTGCTTCACGTTGCCGTCGGCGGTCGCGACGATCCCATGGTCGCCGACATGTTGCTGGAAAAAGGCGCGGATATCGACGCCGTCGGCGAAAACGGATATTTTGCCCTGCATGTGGCCGCCTATGCGGGAAACTCGCGAATCGTTTCCTACCTTGTCGGAAAAGGCATGGACGTCGACGCCAGGGAAAGCTTCTACGACTACACGCCCTTGCATGTCGCCGCCGGCGCGGGAAAAGAAGCCTGCGTCGGCGCTCTGCTGGAACTAGGGGCGGACGCGAACGCGAAAAACTCCATGGGACAGACCGCTCTTGACATTTTGGAAAAGCTGGGCAATAAAGGGTCGAAAGACATCATGTCCATGTTGGAAAAAGCGGGAGGAAGAAAATAGCTCCTCTCCCATTCGCCCCCGCGTAGAAAGGAGAGAAGCGATAATACGATTCGTCTTCGGCCAAACAGGATGCTTTTGCGTGACGTTCCCATGCCTCTTGACCTTGCATGGCTTAGTTGGCAAATTCATTATCATGCTTAAATAACCAAAAGGGAGGACGCGGCAAATGAGCTGGATAGAGACGATCACAAAGGAAGGATTCCAATTGGCGGTCAAGGAAGCCATGCGACCGGATATGGAAAAAATCGAAAACCGGCTTAGCCAATTTGTCGGACCGGGTATCAAGGTTGCAAGGCTCGATGGAAGGAAGCATGCGAGCCTATGAAGCCAACATACGGGCGATGTTCTCTGAATTCAAGGTCGAAATCTTTCGGCGTCTTTTGGACAAACCGGACAACGGGGGGAATAGATAAAGCCTCGCCTTTTCGCGGGGGAATAGCCAAGAAATAGGCAAGCGTATCCGCCGTCGCATCCGAAGTGTTTTTCTTCCCGCCATTCATGAACCTCCCGAAAAGACGGTATGGTGGTGAAACTCGGTCGGGCAAATCGGGGTATTTTTTCGATCTACGGTATCAGGGCCGGAAACAATTCAACGGAGGTATTGCGATGGAAACTCGCTCCATTTCGAAGGCGGAACTCAAGGGGTTGATGAAAGAGGCGTTCGTCAGCGTCCTGACGGAAAGAAGAGACTTGGTCGAAGACGCCGTATCGGAGGCCATCCTGGACATGAAGTTGGGACTGGCGGTCGAGGAAGGGGATACGGGGGAATATGTTTCCGAGGCCGAGATATTCGAGACACTGGCGGATTGACGAATGAATGTCAAACTCGGGAAAAAATTCGGCAAGGACATATAAGCCATATCGAACCTGACCGAAATCAAAAAGCTTTCTACCAATCGATTCAAAAGCTCAATGAGGCCGATTCCTTGAGTGAGTCCCGGTAGCGCCGCCTTCTGCGGCGGCGCTACCGGGACTCGGACGTGGTTTCTTTATAGAAGGACTGCGTCCGCACGGGTCCGGGGTTTCGCGAAAAAGCACCGAATGTTCCATTCTTCAGGATAGCAAGCCCTCGCTTTCCAGAATCCCGACGACCTCTTCGAGTTTACGGTGAAAATCGCGGGCTTTTTCCCCGATATCCGCAAAAGCCTCGGTTTTTCTAGTCCAGGCGTGATCGAAGCCGTTCCTGTATTCGACGAGGTCTTTGCAGAAGCTCTTTAAAATCCTTTCCACCCCTATCCCTTTCAGTTCTTCGTAGAAAGGCGAGAGCTGTTCTACGGCAGCCTTCTGTCCCTCGTCCGTAAATTTCCATTCGTCGAATTGAACCATGTTGACAAAAACCTCGGCCTTGTACCTCTGGCTTCTGCCTTCGCTGTTATGCGTCTTGGCCTTTTTGTTCCGGACCAATCCGACCGACCCGACGAACTCTCGCATCACCGTGTAGGCCTGCATGAACAGCTTGTGCTCGATGAGGATTTTTACGATTTCAAGCTGCAGCCGAAAATACGCGAGATCGTATTTGCCGCTTACCGGTTCGGCGGAAACAAGCGTCGCGAACTTGTCGTTCACCAAATCCAAAAGGATCTTGCCCGTCGCCGTGGCTTCAGCCCGGTTTTCTTCGACCAGTTTCAGCGCCTTCGACGCCTTTTCGCCGATTTTTTGGATTTCGACGTTTCTCACGGCCTCGGTCAGATCCTCGAACGCCTTCACCATTTTCTCGTCGCCAAGGTTGCCGATCTGGAATTCGGGAACCCTTCCTCCTTTCGCGAACTCCCCGAGCTTCCTTGCGTCCGCCTCCTCGACAAGCCGCGAAACCGCGTCGGCCCATTCGTTGATGATGTAAAAGTCCTTCATATCGACAATGGGCGGGTTGTTCTTGTCTGCTTCGAAGGCCCCGTACCAGACGTGTTTCAGTACGATTTCCTTGGATTTCTGAAGGAAGTTGATCGCGGCGGAGATGACGATCGATCCGATCCGCAGACCGTGGGTCAGATCGATGGCGAGTTCGTCCCCGCGATCAAGCACCCCGAGAACTTTCTCGAACCATCCCCACTGCTTGTCGGGTTCCAGGTCGTTTTCGATGTCTATGCATTCGACCTCTTTCACCCCAAGATCCATCAGTTCCTTTTTCAATTTGAGGAAATGCGCTTCCTTCGATTGAGGCGTCACAATGATGAATGCCTTGTCGAAATAAGCGCCGCCCACAATATCCATTTCCGCGCTCTGGACGAACTCGTACTTTTGGGACGAATCCGTGGCGCCGATACGATAAAGCGCGGGGTCGTATCCAAGAACCTTATGGTCTTTCGTCGTTCTGCCAAGACCCAAAAAACTGATGTAGATTTTTCTCATGCGTGAAAGCCTCCGTTATCGTTTCATCTGTTTGGAAAGACCTCCAAAGTTTTCGAAACCTCAGAGGTCTTTTGCGATTTGTCGACGTCCGTCGGAAACGCTATTTCACCGGAACAAAGGACCAAATCAGATCATCCAGATTCTAAAAAAGCCCCAATTCCAAAAGGACGAGATCGCGGGTATCGGCGTCGAATTTTTCCGGATGCCTTTCCAGATATCCGGGAATATCATCCAGCGGCGGCCATACCCGTCCTTTTTCCTTTGCCTTCGACAACAATTCGTCCGCAGTCAAGTCCATATCCTCCCAGCCGTAAGCGAGGTTTTTTACGACAGCGAGATCTTTGTTAGCGCGCAGGCCTTCGACCCACTTCAGAATCATAAGGTCGAAAAGCTTCCGTCCGTCCTCCGTTTTCTTCAAAGCGTCGGTATCCTCCAATTCCAGCGCTTTTTCGATTTGGCTTTTCATGGTTTTGAAACGCTGGTTCAGGCTCTTGAGATCTTTGATATCTCCCTGTTCGACTTGTTTGCGCAACACGAAAAGAGGTCTGATCGCTTCGAACATGTCTTTCGCTTCGTCCGAATAGCCGATCCTGTCCAACGCTTTTCTCAGATCGGCAATCAGAGCATTGTTGTTCTTGCACTCCTTGTAAAAAGCCCGAAGCTCCGCAGGCGAATCCGATTTTTCGATCTTCCCCCGGAGTTGGAGATTTTTCTCCTCTTCGGATTGAACATACGCGAACCGCCCGTAGCCCACCGCAGTTTTTCCGCCGATGCCCTCTTTTTCCAAAGCCTCAAGAAGAATCTTCCTTGCGAGAGACCGGTACGGCGAGGGTCCCTGGATGCACACCAGGAACACGAGGCCAGGACGCAAAACCGCCATTTTGATGGGGACCGGGTTTTCCGTGCCGTCGGGCAGGCCATTTCCTCCGTAATATCGGAAATGGTGGGGCGTTATGATGTCGGCGTCGAACCAGTCGCCGGTGCTTCTTCTCCCCTCTTCTTTGGAAGGCCACGCGGCGAGCCAGGCGTCGTGGAAGATCAGGGTCCCCACGAAAGACTCCTTGCGTTCGTCGGCTTCGCGAACTCCTCCGAACAGTTCCACCTGCGCTTCCGATTTGACGGGGGTTCCGACGCCCCTCCGCCATTCGGGGCCGCAATGGCGGGACATGTAGGACGACAGGAGCCCCTTGAGGCTGCTTCCCGAAACGTAGGGGACGCCCCAAGGGTAGCTCAGGTTGAATCCGAACTCGAAAACCGAGGCGTTCCCGGTTCCCAGCAGGACCCGCGTGACGGCCTCGATTTCGAATATTTCGGCGTCGCCCCGGGACTCGACGGCCTTTTTCCATCGCTCGAAGGCCTTCTTGTAGGCCGACGCGGAATCGGATGGAAACTTGAAGCTTTCCATGAATCGCAAAGCCTCGTCCTTTGCCTCGTGCTCTTTCCCTGTCCAGTCGTCGATCCTCCGATTCAGCTTCGCCACCCGCAAAGCCAAGTTCCTGCATCCGCTCCCATGAAAAACGTCGTGGGTCGTTCTCGTTGCGATAAAAGCCATGGCTATTCGTCTCCTTGGATGTCGGCGTCGCCTTCGATAAGAATTTCCGAGATGTTTTTATGCCACTGCAACAGCCTGAGGACCGCGCGGGAAACGTTCATGTACGCGGGAAGCGGGAGATTCCGGATGCCGGCGAGATAATCCTCGATCCCGGTGCTTCGCAGCAGCCCGACGTCGTTCAGTTCCTTGCGCAGATGTTCGGAAAGCCACTCGTAATATTCTTCTTTTTTTCCCTTGGCTTCGACGAACGTCGCGAAATGAACGAAACCGACTGTTCTGAAAATGCCGCCCGCCCGTTTGCACAAGCTTTTGTAGCGTTTAGGTCCATCGCCCTCGTTGTCCTTGATTTCCAACACGTTCTCGAATACGAGATTCGAGTACCTTTGACTTTTCAGCATATCAGGCCTCCTTTATAAAGCGGACCGAAACAAAGCCCTTGCCCGTGGTCGATTTGCCGCCCATCTGCGCGAAGATCTCGTTTTTCGTTCCTTGAGGGACCAGAAGATTCGCAAGCTCCCCGGCGCTTTTATCGACTCCTTTCTTGAAAGAGCGGTCCACGCCGACCAGGGAAAAAAACAACGATTCGGCGGGAACCGTTTCCTCGTACCAGAGAGCGCCCTGCTTCACCGTCCCCGTCCTATCGTCCAACGCGATCCTGGCGTCAACGGGAAGAGCCGTTTCGCACAGGAAATTCAGCGCGTTGTCGTCGGCGACGGCAAATCGCTTCTTGAACAGCATCCTTTCCTCTTCTGCGTCGAAGAAATGACTCGCGATCGCCTCGGCCCAATCGTCGGCGTTCCTTTCATCGACCAAAAGATCCAGTTCCTCGAACAGGACCAGATTGTCGTTCGGGCCTTTCAAAAGGGAATCCGTCGAAAGCATGACGCGGTAGTTGTCGTTCGCCTCTCGAAGCCCCAGATCGAGAGGGATATCCGGGCATGTCGCGCCAGGCAGGGTCCGCGACAGCACGGATTTGAACTGCTGCAAGGTATAGGGCGAGGCCAGGTAGGCGAACGTGCCGTGGAAGGATCTGACCGGCAGGGCGAGAAGAATCGCGTCCCCCATGGAGACGGCCGACGCGAACGCCTTGCCGTCATGGCCGTCCGGGTTGTCCGCGCCGAACAGGGCTTCCCGTTCGTCGTTCCAGTTCGATCTGAATTCGTCCTTTATCACCCCTTTTATCGTAGAGCCGGGGATCAGAGGATGGCCGCTCACCTTGCTTCGTGCCACGGGCAGGTCGATGTCGTTCATTCCCGTTCCAATGCCGCAATGCATAGGAGACAACGTTTTGATGGCGCATAGTATGTTCAACATGGAATTTCCTTTCCTTTCAGCGTGTTTTCGCAATGAGTGTTTGACCGAAACCGTCCCTTTCCGACTGCGAACCGGCGGGGCAAAGGGAGTTTCCCCAGAGAGCCTTCGCCAGCGCTTCGGATTCGGCGGGGTTTTTGAGTTCGACGACATAGACGGAACCGGGCCTTGCCAGCTTGCGGAACGCCTTTCGAGTCCGCTTGGCGTAGTCCCATCCGCTCACTGGGTCCCAGCCCTTGACGACTGCGGACCGAAGACGCACCTCTATTCCCGAAAGGGGTTCCCTTGTCCACTGGATATTGGAGACGTCTCCCCCAGGAAGCAGCCACGGCGGCGCCCAGGAGCCGAAATCCCCGTGCGTGATCAGAAGCAATTTCAAAAACCGCTGGTTTTCCAGGTAGTTCGGGAGCTGGGGAAAAGGCATCGAGTCGGCGACGAAGGCGTCGACCCTTTTTCTCTCGCCCCCCAGATACAAGGACGCGTCCAATTTCTCGTCGGGTTCGGTTCCTTCGAGTTCGAAGGAAACGACGATGTCGTCCTGGCGTTTGAACCGATACTCCGCAAGGGGATCGCCGGTTTCCGGGGCAGGTCCGGTTTTTCCGGCCGCCTTCAGGTAGATTCCCGATTCGGCGTAAAGCCGCCCCTCGTCCACGGACCGGCTGCATGGATCGATGGCCGTGTGGACTCGAAACTCTTTGACCGGGCCGGTCACGGCGTCGCGGTCCATGTCCGTGTCGCCCCCTTCCGAAGGAATCGAGTCCGCGAGATATTTCCCGGCGAGATCCCAGCGCAGGAAGCGGGGGGAAGGCGTCGGTTTCCCTTTCATGTTTAGCAAAGGGTAAAGCCAAAGTTCCGAATTCAGGTCCGTGCCTTCGCCCGGGGACAACCCCGCGTATCTAAGGGGATGGACTTTATGCCCTTCCGTTTCGTTTCCATCTTCGCTTTTCGCGACGAAAACCAAGTCGGCGGGAGTAGGAAGCAGAAACTCCCTTCCGTCGCCCCCGGAGACGTACGGAAGGATTCTTTTCAATCCGATCGCCAGGATTTTTTCCAAGTTTCTCTTGTTTGCAAAGAAGTCCTTTGAACGCCCGAAGCCCAGCGAGGACCGGCACATGCCCGCTAGGGTCTGGGGCATGGGCCAGTCCAGGGCCGTTCCTCCGAAAACTCCCGATTCCCCGAACGGACGGCCGTCGCGGAGAATGACGATGTCGTCGCTTGATAGGCCGTATCGTGTCATTCGTTATCCCCTCCCGACGCCATGGCGACCGCCCTGGCGATCTGATTTGCCACAACGAGTTCGTCCGAGAACGCGCGTATGCTCGTTCTTCCCGAAAGCAGGGGCAAAAGTTCATGGTTTCTGTTCCGGTCCCCTTCGTTTTTTCGCTCTAAAATCCGCATGACCATTGCGGCGGCGGCGTTTCGGGGGACGAGCCTTCCGTCTTCGACGGCGAACTCCATTTCATCGCCGGCGGCGAGCCCGAT